>CADAIP010000018.1 GCA_902787975.1 Oscillospiraceae bacterium | reverse complement strand
TCCTTATACTGGTTAAAGATTATCTTTCTCCTGTATTTCGGCGTGAACACTATGTGATATTTACACATCCATTTTGTGTGAGCTAAACTGTTATTGGCGTTTGCCATTTCGTCACCTTTCCTTTCTATAATCTCGGCTTGAACACCTCGATTATAGGGAAAGGTGACTTCTATGTATAACTTCTGTCGCGCACCCGCATAGCGGGTGGTTTATTGTCTCGCACGCTTCGTTCCTCGCGTACTCGACGGAGTCACGTCTCCAAGAAATGAATAACAAAACCCCGGAACATTTATATGCTCCGGGGTTGTTCATTAAGGAACGGTTATCACCACGATAATCAGCAATTTGAAAGGAAGTTCTGAAGCATCTTCTTGCCCTCAGGCGTGAGGATGGATTCCGGATGGAACTGAACTCCGTAGATCGGATACTCCTTGTGCTGCACGGCCATGACTTCGCCGTCATCTGCAACGGCAGTGATCTGGAGGCATTCGGGAATAGTCTCCCTGTCAGCAGCAAGTGAGTGGTAGCGCGCAACCTTTGTGCGGTCGCCTATTCCCCTGAACACCGGACAATAAGAATAAAGTCCGACATCAGACTGTTTGCCGTGCATCAGGTGCTCGGCATAGGTTATGGTTGCACCGTATGCTTTGCAGATGGCCTGGTGGCCGAGGCATACGCCGAGGATCGGGATGTCGTGAATGGATGCAGCAACGTCTACGATTATGCCTGCATCTTCCGGTCTTCCGGGACCGGGTGACAGGATGATATGGTCAGGTGCCAGAGCCCTGATCTCATCTACTGTCATCTCGTCATTGCGGATCACCTTTATGTCGGGATTGATCTCGCCGATCAGCTGGTAAAGGTTATATGAAAAGCTGTCGTAGTTATCTATAAGAAGAATCATAGTTTATACCTCCTGCGCAAGCGTCAGCGAATTGAGGACTGCCCTTGCTTTGTTGAGGCACTCTTCATATTCCTTCTCAGGGACTGAATCTGCTACTATTCCGGCACCGCTTCTTACGAAGACCTTGCCGTTCTTCTTGTAAGCAATGCGAATCGCGATGCATGTATCCATGTTGCCGGTAAAATCGATGTAGCCGATGGCACCGCCGTAGATGCCGCGCTTGTTGTTCTCGAGATCACCGATAAGCTGGCATGCACGGATCTTGGGCGCGCCGGAAAGTGTTCCTGCAGGAAGCACAGCTTCGATAGCATCAAGGGCATCGTAGCCTTCGGCGATGTCGCCGCGGACCGTGGAACCGATATGCATTACATGTGAGTAACGCTCAATGCTCCTTAACTTCTCGACTTCAACTGTGCCGAACTTACTGATCTTGCCCAGGTCGTTACGGCCGAGATCCACGAGCATGTTGTGCTCGGCAAGTTCCTTCTCATCTGCAAGGAGCTCTGCTTCAAGTCTTCTGTCCTCTTCTTCGGTCTTGCCTCTCGGGCGTGTGCCTGCAAGCGGGAATGTGTGGAGAACGCCGTCTTCAAGCTTAACCAGTGTCTCAGGAGAAGCACCTGCAACCTCTACGTCAGTTCCCGCAAAATAGAACATGTAAGGAGAAGGATTGATGGTTCTTAAGATCCTGTATGTGTTAAGAAGGCTCCCTTCAAAAGATGCTGAAAGTCTGTTGGACAGAACGATCTGGAAGATATCACCTTCATGGATGTGGCGCTTCGCCTTCTCGACCATCGCACAGTACTCTTCTTTGGAGAACAGCGGAGTTACTTCCGAGAGCAGCTTTCCGTCGTTCTCTTCAGCCTTCACGCCGTTTCTTACAAGGTCTGCCAGAGCTTCCAGTTCTTCGGTTGCCTCTTTGTATCCTTCATCAATGTCCTCAAGAGACATGTTGGTGATGAAGATGAGCTTTTGTCTTACGTGATCGAATGCTATGACCTTGTCGAAAAGCATGAGGTCAACGTCTTTGAAATTCTCAGTGTCGATTACGTCACGCTTAGCCGTAGGCTCTGCATATCCCAGATAATCGTAGGAGAAATAACCTACAAGACCGCCCGTAAATGAGGGAAGGTAAGGAAGTCTGGGACTTCTGAAGTGAGACATGATCTCTCTTATTATCTTTGAAGGATCGTCGGTCTTCTCGGTCTTATCGCCGTAGGTGATCTCGCCGTTGATGCATGTGATCTCAAGCTTGGGGTCAAATCCTAAGAAAGTATATCTTCCCCACTTCTCGTCTGCCTGTGCAGACTCGAGCATATAAGCATGAGTCGATGCATTCTTAAGGATACGGATCGTCTCGATTGGGGTAGTAAAGTCAGACAATATCTCGCAGCTTACGGGCACGACATCGTACTTGCCGGTTTTGGCTAATTCTCTGACCTCTTCAACAGACGGCACTACTTTCATGGTTGTCACCTCCGGTTTTTCGCTTTGCCGGAAGGCAATAAAAAACGCCCTTCGACAAAAGATCTTCTATCTTCTGTCAAGGACGAATAAAAATCTTATCCGCGGTGCCACCTTGATTCACGGGCTTTGCCCATGCACTTAGCAAGATACCAACATATCTCCGGCAATTTACGTATGCCTTACGTCGCAATATACTTGGGGATCACCCTTTCCTTCGCGCCCTCCGAAGTCCATTCGCCAAAAACTCCTTGTGTCCGGATCTCACCATCCCGGGCTCTCTTTGACAGGTGTGTCTGAAGCTACTCACTCTCCGTCAACGGTTTGATTAAATTGAGATAAAAATACTATATGAACGATGGGTTGTCAATCGAAAATATAAAAACGGGGCATCTCTGTTATGAGATACCCCGCATTGTCAGTTACTTTCAGATCAGATCTGATTAAGGAATGTATGTCATACGGATGCTGTCGAACTCGCCTCTTACGAAATCGAACTCGTATACGCTATCGTTGTAGTATCTCTCAGATTCCTTTGTGTACTTAAGAGTATCAGAGTAATAATCTCCGTCTCCATCGTAGTGGAAGGGATCTTCGCTAGGCTCACCGGAGTTTGCCTTGAGAGAATCCATTGTGATGTCGAAAGGGAAATCGAAAGTTACGACATCCTGAGGCTCATCATAACGGAATGTAATCTCGTGAGCGAAGCAATCCTTTGCAGCCTTGCCGTCCTCTGTATCGTTCATGAAGTAAACTCTTGCATAGTAGTAATCACCGATCATGATCTTGAAGCAGTCAGACTCGCTGTTTGACTTAACGTTGTTGCCTGCGTTCTGAAGATCCTCAGGATCAAAAGGTACGCCTGCATCGATCATTTCCTGGAGTGTTGTCTTACCGAGTGTAAACTTCTGGCCGTTTACGTAGAAGTTCATCTCATCAAAGTTAACATATGTCTTTCCGCTGGGATCAACAGGTGTTGTAGCAGCAGTATCAGAACCACTTGTCTCTGAACCTGCAGCAGAAGTCTCAGATGCAGCTGTTGTAGCAGCTGTTGTAGCAGTTGTTGCTTCTGTTGTTGTCTCAGATGTATCAGAAGTCTCTGTAACAACTACAGGCTCTGTCTCTGTAGCCTCGGGATGCTCTTCTGCATCGAACTCGAATTCCTCAGGATTCTTAGCGTTCCATGTAACAGTTACCTCGAGTGAACCGTCCTTTGAGATCAATACCCACTCTGCTTCCTTCTGGTCCTTGGAGATCTCTTCTGAATCTACCTTGAAGTCCATGTCATACTCTTCAGCAGCAGCCTTCTTAACGTCACTCTTTGAAGGTACTTCAACCTTCTTACCGCATGCAGCGATGCTGAGCATCATAGAAAGACCAAGCACAAGAGCCAATACTTTCTTAAACATTGAATTATCCTCCTTGCATATAACACGCTTTCCTTATTAGTAATAATATTTACAAGCAATAATATTATTACCTTATAAAAGCTTTTTTATCTTATAACCAAAACCACAACCCGTGTACTTGGCAAATGCAATAAAAAAGCACCACCTATAACGGTGGTGCTTGTTGAGATTAAACCTTAATGTTTATCAGTAGATCAGATATTTGCAAAGGCCTGCGTTTACTGAATACTCAGGATTGCAATCACCAAGAGATGAGTTCCATGCTTCGTAGTTAGCATTGATGATCTCGTTTCTTGCTGCAGACTCAAATGAAGTTCTTGAAGCTTCGAAGTAGTAAACATATACACTCTTTGAGTCATCGGAAACGATCATCGTGATATCTCCCTGCTTGCGGCTTTCATCGAAAAGCCATTCGCCTGCAGTCTTTGTAGCGGTATTTGTACCCTCGCCTTCAGCAGGAAGGAAATCTGCCTGTGTTGCAGCATCTGTGTAACCGCCGGAAAGGATAACATCAGAATTGGTTGAGTTGTTCTTAACTACATTGTAGAAAGAGAGCGGATCCATACCCTGTGTGCAGTATGTCTGAGCATCTGCGATCGTCTGGTTAACTGCTGCAGAGATCTCTTCAGGTGTTGATTCCGTTGTAACGCCTGTGCTGATGGCAAACATTCTGTAAGAAACGACCTTGTCTTCAGGGAGGCGCTTATCTGCGATGTAAACAACATATACGCCGAAATCAGTCTCGATAGTCTTTACATCACCGGCCTTGTTGTCGCTGAAGATGAATGCTCTTACGTCAGGTGACATATAAGAAGCGAGAGAGTAAGTAAGACCTTCTGTGAACGTCGGGTCAGCACCGTCCTCATATCCGGCAAGAGCTGTCTCATCGCCCTTATCCTTGAGATAGTCCATAACAGCCTGTCTGAAGGAAGCGGAATCCTTTGCTGCATTAGCGATCTTATTAGCTGCAGCTACGCACTTGTCGAAGTCAATAACCTGGCCTGCATCATCCTTATCAGCCGCTACGTAGTATGAGTTGTAATCATAAACGTAATACTTATCAGGTGTCTCATTGTATCTTGCCTGTACCTGTTCATCTGTAGGAACGATAGCGGGATCGAACTGGCGGAGGTAATTAGCATATTCCTGAACAAGAACCTCACGGGCCTGGAAGTCGATATAAAGTCTTCTTGTCATGCCTGTTCCGTAGATGGTCTGAAGATACTTGTTACCGGAAGGATAACCGTACATCATTGCATAAAGATCCATTGTGTCGAGGTTCTTTGCAGCAATTTCACGTGCCTTGGAATACTGCATGAAGCCGCTCTGCTGTGCTGAACGTTCAACGAGAGCAAGAAGCTTCATCTGGCTTGCAGCTTCTCTAAGTAGCCAGTCTCTGTAAGTCTCACCTGTTGAAGGATCGTAAACCTCATCGAGGTGTTCTTCAGATACCATGCCATACTGTGAGTATGAGTCATAGACTTCTCTGAAATGGAAGTTTGTCTCAAGAACAGAGAAGTTCTTTACAGTCTTTGTTGTACCGTCGGAAAGAGTCTCTGTGATTCCGACACCGGTAAGGGTCTGAGGGAGTACGCCGGAAATATATGTAAAGAAGCAAACGATGATGAGAACGATAGCTACGATTACTACCATCATTCCGCCAGAAACAATTGTCTTGTTCGCCTTTTTTCCGGACTTGGAGGTCTTTGCCATTTTGCCTGCCCACCTTATATATTATTATTAAAATTAAAAAGCACCAAGTATTATAATTCGGAGCCCTTGATAATGCAAGGAAGTTGCTCCGGAACCTCAATAACGTAGTCGGGTCCCAAACTGTCTAATTCCTCCCTGGGCATCTTTGTCCAGCCCACAAGAGCAAAATCAGTGCCTGCATCGTGTGCCGAAAGAACATCAGGGACAGCGTCCCCGACATAAAGGACACGGCTCATGTCTGTGATCCCCGCTCTTCTTGCAGCCTCGATAAGCGGGTCGCCGTGAGGTTTAGCACGCTCTGTTGCCTCCCTGAACACCTTGACATCAAAATATCCTTCCAGTTCAAGAAGGTCGATCGTGATCATGGCGGAAGATTCGCGCTTGGACGTGACTATGCCCTGCTTTACACCGGAAGTCCTGATTTTCGCAAGGAAATCGTAAACGCCGGGAAAGATCGGGATGGCATTTTCCTTAAGTCTTGCGCAGTTAATCTCAAGATAAGTCTTAACGAGCTTGTCGCGTGTCTCGTCATCGTGCATGGAGAATGTGTCGCCCAGAGGCCTTCCGATATAGCTTTGAAGATCGTCATCAGATCTGTCGGTGCCGCCAAGCACCACATCGTATGCCTTTTTATAGCATTCCATTATGAGCGGGATGGAGTCCCAGAGCGTTCCGTCAAGATCGTATAAAACGAGGTCGTACTTACTCATCGCCCTTTGCACCTTCATCCTTGCCTTCCTCTTCGGGTTCAGCAACGGGATTGATGTGGATCAGGACTTTGGCGATGGCATTCTCCTCGACCTTCAACACCTTGATCCTCAGGTTCTTGTAATTAACGACAGGATGCTCCGTCTCTTCGGGAACACGGTCAAGCTGTGATATGACAAGGCCTGCGATCGTGTCGTATTCATCATTTGTAAGCTCAATGTCCAAGACATCCTCAAGGTCGCTTAAGGTCATGTCTCCCCTGACGATATAATCACCGTTTGAGAGCTTGACGAACTCGTCTCCCTCATCGTCGAACTCGTCCGTAATGTTGCCTACGAGCTCCTCCAGCATATCCTCGATAGTGGCTATGCCCATCGTTCCGCCGTACTCGTCAACGATAACGGCCATCTGCATACCGCAGTTCTTCATCTCACCGAAGAGAGAAGAGATCTTACGTGTCTCGTGAACGATGAGCGGTTCTCTTATGAACTTCTCGAGCTTGAAAGGCTTATCCTCCGTGGGAGGCATAATGCCGATAAGGTCCTTGATGTGAAGGATGCCGATGATGTCATCGATCGTATCCTTGTAAACAGGAATTCTCGTAAACTTCTCTTCCCTTGCAACGCGCATGACCTCGTCGTAATCCGCGTCGATGGGCAGCGAGATGATCCTCTTTCTGTGTGTCATGATCTCTGACACTTCCTTGTCGTTGAACTCGAAAACGTTCTCGATCATCTCTTTTTCAGTATCCTCGATGTTGCCTGATTCGGAACCGACGTCTACCATCATGCGGATCTCTTCCTCAGTAACCGGCTTATCAGTCTGGTTGGGATCGATCTTGAAAAGCATGAGGATGAAGTTCGTAGACTTGGTAAGGAACCATACGAACGGCTTTAAGACCGCGCCGATGAACTTAACGATATTGGCAGCGGCAAAAGCCCATTTCTCAGGATAGTTCTGGGCAATGCGCTTGGGAACGAGCTCACCCAAAACAAGTGAGAAATAGGAAAGGACCAGCGTTATGACGACGGTCCACAAGGATTCCATCCAGGGATGGAGCGACTCGGGATCGGCCCAAAGCGCCAGTTTGGAAGCAAAACTGTTGGCAGCAAAAGCGGACGACAGGAATCCGGCAAGCGTAACGCCTACCTGGATCGTCGCAAGGAAGCTTCCGGGATTATCAAGGAACTTGATAACGCGCAAAGCCTTCTTGTCGCCGTCTTCGGCAAGCTTATGCATCTTCGCGTCGTTAAGCGAGATGACTGCCATCTCGGTGCCTGAGAAAAAGGCGTTGACGAGAACGAAGAATAAGACCAGTAAAATGCTCAGCAGTGTGTCCATTATTTCATTCCGTTAAGAAGGTCGATCAGTGTCTGTCTTACGACCTGGTGGTCTGCCTTACCCTTGAGGGCACGCATGGACTGGCCGATAAGGAATGTGAGGTTCTTCTCTTCACCTGCGAGATAGCCTGATACGGCCTTCTCGTTGCTTGCTATGATCTCCTTGATGACAGGCTCAATGGCACTTGTATCAGACACCATCGCAAGACCGTTGTCAGCGATATACTTATCAGGATCGGTACCGTTGAGGAAAGCTTCCTCAAGAGCCTTCTGGCCTGACTTGCGGTTGATCTTGTTCTCATTTACAAGATTGATGATCTTACCCATGATCTTACCGTCAAAGTCGATGTCGGCTGCCAGGACCTTTGCATCCTTGGCGATCTTAAGAAGGTCTGTCATGAGCCAGTTAGAGCAATCCTTAGGCTTTGATGTAACTTCGCATGCAGCCTCGAAAACCCTTACCAGTGCAGGTGTTCCCGTGATGATCTCTGCATCATATTCAGGCAGGCCCAGCTCACTTACGTATCTCTCGCGCTTTGCATCAGCAAACTCGGGAAGTTCGGCCTTAACCTTTGCGAGGAACTCGTCAGAAATGTTGATGGGCATGAGGTCAGGGTCCGGGAAATACTTGTAATCCTGGGCATTTTCCTTGGAACGCATGGAGTATGTGTACTCCTGCTCGTCATCCCAGCGTCTTGTCTCCTGGACAACCTTGCCGCCCTCTTCAATGAGGTCGATCTGTCTGTCGCGCTCGTATTCGATGGCGCGCTCTATGGCCTTAAGAGATGCGATGTTCTTCATCTCTGTTCTTGTGCCGAATTCCTTCTGTCCTCTGGGACGTACGGAGAGGTTAACGTCAGCTCTCATTGAACCTTCCTGCATCTTGCAGTCGGAGATTCCGAGATACTGCATCGTGTCTCTTAACTTTTCGAGATATGCGATAACCTCTTCACCGCTTCTGAAATCAGGTTCTGAAACGATCTCAAGGAGCGGGACACCGCAGCGGTTGAAGTCGACCATGGTCATGCCCGTAACGGGATCGTGTACGAGCTTGCCGGCATCCTCTTCCATGTGGATCTCATGGATGCCAATGGACTTCATGCCCTGTGATGTCTTGATGTCGACATGACCGTTCCTGCAGATCGGATAGTAAAGCTGTGATATCTGATATGCCTTGGGAAGGTCGGGATAGAAATAATTCTTGCGGTCGAACTTGTTGTTTCTTGTGATCTCGCAGTTGAGCGCGAGTCCTGCCTTTACGGCATACTCGACTACCTGCTTGTTGAGCGTGGGAAGCGTGCCCGGCATACCGGAACATACTTCGCAAACGTGTGTATTGGGCTCGCCTCCGAATTTAGCCGAGCATCCGCAGAAGATCTTTGATTCCGTCGAGAGCTCGCAGTGTACTTCGAGGCCTATTACCATCTCATAATCCTGCATGTTATCAGCCCTCCCCTCTTAAGACTTCTTCAGAGATCCGGTTCTCGAACCCCTGGTCAGCTGTAGCCTTCTGGTAAGCGGAAGCCACGCCTGTAACAGTCTGTTCTGCAAATCTGTCGCCCATGATCTGAAGGCCTACGGGAAGTCCTTCAGAAGTGAAACCGCAGGGCACGGACATTGCGGGGATGCCGACGATGTTAATGAGTACCGTGCAGATATCGCCCAGGTACATCTTCAAAGGATCCGAAAGGCTCTCGCCCTTCTTCAGCGCTGCCGTGGGGGCAACAGGTCCCAGGACCGCATCGTATTTTGTGAATGCCTCATCGAAAGCCTGCTTGATGAGGTTCTTAACTCTCAATGCCTTGTTGTAGTAAGCATCGTAATAGCCTGATGACAGAACGAAGTTGCCGAGCATGATCCTTCTCTTAACTTCAAGTCCGAATCCTTCGCTTCTGGACTTGATGTAGAGCTGGCCTAAGTCTTCAATGCCTTCAGGTCTGTAGCCATACTTAACGCCGTCATATCTGGACAGGTTGGAGCATGCCTCTGCGCAGCAGATGATGTAGTAAGTCGGGATCGCATACTTGATGATGGGCATTGAGAATGTCTCAACAGTAGCGCCCTTTGACTTAAGGACTTCCACTGCATCGAGAACTGCCTTCTTAACGTCAGCGTCGATACCGTCACCCAGGTATTCTTCCGGAATACCGAACTTCTTGCCCTCAAGACTGTAATTCTCAACGGCATTAAGGTCGATCTTCTCTGATTCAAGGGAAGACTGGTCCTTCTGGTCCTTTCCGCTGATAACATTGTAAACGGCGGCGATGTCTTCTGCTTTTCTTGCGATCGGTCCGATCTGGTCCAGAGAAGAAGCAAAAGCAACAAGACCGTATCTGGATACGGAACCGTATGTAGGTTTAAGGCCTGTAACGCCGCAGAATGAAGCGGGCTGTCTTATTGATCCGCCTGTATCGGAACCAAGAGCAACAGGCGCAAGAGCAGCAGCTACGCAGGCAGCAGAACCGCCTGATGAACCGCCCGGTACCCTGTCCTTATCCCACGGATTGGATGTGGCGCCGAAATAGCTCGTCTCTGTTGTGGAACCCATGGCGAATTCATCCATATTTGTCTTGCCGAGGATAACCATTCCGGCATCTTCGATCTTGCGGATGACTTCAGCATCGTAGGGAGGAACAAAATTGCCGAGCATCTTGGATGCGCAGGTCGTCTTGATCCCCTTCGTGCAGATATTGTCTTTTATCGCGATCGGAACACCTGCAAGAGGGCCCGTAAGCGTTCCCGCCTTGATGGCTTCATCAGCCTTCTGGGCCTTTGCGAGAGCTTCATCACGGATCACGGTGATATATGTCTTGTATTCACCGTCTGTCTTTTCGATTGCGTCGAGGAAAGCCTTTGTCGCCTGGTAAGAGGTGATCTTTCCTTCCTTGATCGCTGAGCCTATCTCAAGGGCTCCTAATTTACGGATCTCAATATCAGTCATATGCACACCCCTTAATCAAAGGTCTTCGGCACGAGGATCGTACCGTCCTTTGTCTCGGGTGCGTTGCTTAAGACCGCATCCCTCATATCTTCATTTGCGATGACGTCTTCACGGGTTACGTTCGATACGCCTGCAGCATGGCTTAAAGGCTCAACGCCTTCAGTATCAAGCTCATTTAACTGGTCGAAATAACCTAAGATGTCACCTAAGGCTTTCTGTGTCTTTTCTTCATCTTCAGGGCTCAGTTCGAGTCTTCCGAGATTCTCGAGATACTGAACCAGATCCTTGGTAATCTCCATGAAATTACACTCCTGCTTCATTTTAGATAGATGCTCAATCATAGAATTTTAACATGCCTATATTTTTAAGTAAATAAAAGAGCTGCCCCACTTTTGTGAAACAGCTCCTTGAAACACTAAGGGTTTTAACGATTACTCGTCGTCTTCGTCTTCATCCTCGTCTTCATCATATTCTTCTTCATCGTCCTCGTCTTCTTCCTCATAACGCTTTTTCGAAGACTTGGGCTTATCAGCTGCCTTATTCTTTGAATTTGAAGGCTTGGAAGAATTCTTTGAAGAAGATTTGCCGCGTGAACCGGTATCCTTGTTCTTCTTCATCGCATTTACGATCAGAATGACGATCACTGCTGCGATGGCAACTCCTGCAAGAGTAAAGAATACGACAATGAGGACTTCCGTAGTGGTCATGGAACTGACCTTAACATCAGTTGAATGAAGATTGTGGGTTCCCGCATTGATCTCGTCGAGAAGTGACTGGCTGAGCTTCTGCAGAGCGATCTGGTCCAGATCTGCTTTTTCCTGCTCCTGTGTTCCGAGATAACCTACAACGAAGTAGCCGTATTCGGGAGCATAGATAATATCGAGCTCACCAACCGTTCTTCCTGCTTCGTATGCCCACTCTTCAAACTTGGGAACCATTCTGCCTCTTGGAACGAGAATATCACCCTGATCATAAACAGTGCCTGCCTGCTGTGCATTCTGGGCAAGACCTGTGAGGTCGTCAATGGTGGAGCATGCATTCTTCATGGCTGTAGCAGTCTCAAGAGCCTTGTCTTTTGTCGCCTGATCTGATGTCTCGGGCGCATAGAAAAGTGCATATCTCAAATAAGGAACGAACTTTTCCTCATCAGAGAATACATAATTCTCGCAATAAACTTTGGAATATGCATCAGCAAGATAGTATCTCTCAAGGATCGTTCTGAATGCGGCTTCAGTATTTCCCGGTCCGTAATAAGCCTGAAGATAATCGTCAAGAGTCTGGCCTGCAGGTGCCGCATAATTTGTCTTCATATCATTAAGCGAAGTGTCGATTGATGCCTTTATTTCATCAGTAACAGTCACGCCCTCTGCCTCGGCACGTGACAACAATATGCATGTGCTCTCGAGAGAGTTTTCCGCATATTCGATGAAATAATCACCATAAGTAGCATAACCCGGTTCGGTGCAAGCAGCGGAAAGGTCAAGGTATCCCTTTGCATTTGCAGGGAAATAACCATACATGGCATATGTACTGAGATCGAGATAAGCATTTATAAAGTAGAAATTGGATTCCTGTATGGATATCGGCTTATCGTCAAAGTAATACTGTTTATCAAGATACTGGGGCAGCTGCTCACCGTAATTGTTTATTAACGGCTGGTATGTTGCTGAAGCGACTGATACGGTTGCGGTATTGCTGCAACCTGAAAATACAGCCAGGATCATAACTGTAAGTAGGATAAATGCACCGATTTTTTTCATTTTAATTTTCCTTTGTCCTCATGTGAAATATTGGTATAGTCTACTACATCAACGCATAGAAAGTCATCAATAGCGCGAAAACGGATTCAAAGATCAGTCTTCATTGTCTTCATTGTCCTCATCGTCTTCATCGCCATCTTCTTCAGATTCATCATCTTCATCAGATCCGTCTTCACGATCTTCCCCGCTGTCATTTTCGGTCTCATCCGCATTATCATCAGGATCATCATGCGGAATGCCGGAAGACTTAATGCGGTTGTTCACTGCCGAATAAATAAGCACGGCAATGATCGCAGCTATTGCAACACCTGCCAGCGTAAAGAAGACTACTACCAGAACATCTGCTGTCTTCGTTGAACCATTCTGCTGGGGCTGGGCAACAGGAGCAGATGCTTCGGTAGCTTCAGTATTCAAAACAGTCTCTTCTGTACCATCGTCAGTCAACTCGATCTCCGGTACCGGAGTTGCAGTAGGTGCTGCAGGAGCCGGAAGGTATTCATCATCAGTGTGGAAATCGTGGACTCCGCTGTTTGCCTCTTCAAGTGCAATGTTGGTAAGGTCCTTCATTGCAATGTCCGTAAGAAGACCGGATATCTGTTTTTCCGTTCTGATATAACCCATGACGAAATATCCGAAATCAGGCGAATAAATGATGTCAAGCTCGCCGTCAGTCCTGTTTTCATCATATGCCCAATCCTCAAAATTCTTATCGAGCTGGCCCTTGGTGACGAGAATATCACCATAATCAAGAACTTCGCCGTTCTTATAAGCAGTCTCGGCAAGGCCGGTAAGATCGCTGATGCTTCCGCAGGCATCTTTCATGGCTTTTGCGGCAATATAGGCGTCCGTCAATGAGGCCTGGTCAATATCTTTAGGCTGGAAAAGAGCATATCTCACATAGGGAACATAAGTGATCTGATCCTTTATTCCGAGATAGCCGATTACATAGTAACCTACAGAAGGCTCGTAGATTACTTCTATATCGCCCTCTTTCCTTTCTTCTTCAAAAGTCCAGTCCCAAAGTTCCGGATATTCACTGAGTTCGCTTGTAAAAGCCGCACTGTCGCCCTGCTCGCGGACAATACCGTTCTCATAAGCAGACTGCGCCAGTGATTTAAGCTCAGAAAGGCTATTACAAGAATCCTTCATATTAATTGCGGCCTGGTATGCCTGATCTTTGGTATCCTGATCTGCTGATTCGGGGGCATAGAAAAGGGCATATCTGATGTAGGGAGTGCGGATCTGATCGTCAGAGAACGGGTACTCCTCGCAGTATTTATCGGAATACGCATCGGCAAGATAATACCTTTCCAGGATCTTTCTGAATGTTGCCTCATCAGTTCCCGGACCGTAGTAAAGCTGCAGATAATCGTCGAGTGACATCCCGGCATTTGCAGCGCTTCCATACCTGATATTGTCCAGCATGTTATCGATTGCAAGCTTAGTATCCTCGGAAAGCGGTACATCATTTGCCTTGGCATAGGAGCACAGTGTCAAAGACATCTCGAGGGCATTTTCCGCATATTTGACGAAGTAGTCACCATAAGTGTCGTAATCATCGATCTCGACCTCGAGCTCGGCAGCCAGATCAATGCCTCCGGAAGGTGTCACCGGATAATAACCCATATTGGCATCACTGCTGAGTTCAAGGAAAGCATTGATGAAATAGAAATTCGATTCCTGCAAAGAGACCGGCTCGCCATCAAAGTAATACTGATGGTTGAGATAACTCATGAGCTGGTTGCCATAAACATCCTCAAATGTTTTCGGTTCCACGGGAGTTATCGGATCCGGTGCAGACGTTTCAGTTGGTAAAGTGAATTCTGCTGACGTCTCACCGGTAACGGTCGTATTGCCGGTTTCATCTATTGTTTTTCCGCACCCCGAAAAAACAGATGCGGCAAATATGCCTAAAAGAACTATCGATCCGGATTTCCTGATATTCATTCGGTTTTTCCTGTTAACTCTTATTTTCGAAAGGCTGCCTCAATCAAGAGACAGCCTCTGTAATTACGTGAATTCCTTGTTAAATACGGTTACTCGCCGTCATCTTCATCGTCTTCTTCGTCTTCATCAGACTCTGATGCATCTGTCTCAGACTCATCATCATCTTCATCATCGTCAAACGCTTCGGTTGTATCAGGAGCGTTCTTGCTCTTCTTCACTGCCGCAGCAATAAGAAGGACTACAACAGCTGCAATCGCTACGCCCGCAAGTGTATACAGTACAACAGCGATGATATCCTTTGTCTTTGCCGTGTTCTGCTGTGTTGTAACAGAAGGAGCCGTGGGGTTTGTCGCATTGGGATCAAATGAAACCTGTGCTGAAGGTTCAGTCTCGGTAATTTCCGGTACAGGTGTAGCCGTGGGAGCTGCAGGAGCTGCCTGGAAAGGCTCATCAGTATAGAACTCGTAAGTATTCTCTTCGATGTCAGCTCTGATCTCAGCAATGAGGGCCTCAGTTGCTTTCTCTGTATCGGGAGTAGTACCGAGATAACCGACAACAAAATAACCTAATTCAGGCTCAACAACGATATCGAGATCGCCTACGGAACGGCTTTCTGACCATGCCCATTCCTCAAGATTTAAGGGGAACTGTTCAAGAGGGATAGAAAGGACACCGTAATCCAGATTAGTACCGGCTGACTTTGCCTCTTCAGCAAGAACGGGAAGATTTTCGATTTCGTTCTCACATGAATCCTTCATCTGTGTAGCAGCATCAGAAGCGGCATCTCTGACTTCCTGCTCATCTGCTTCGGTCGCAGGGAAAAAGACATAACTTATCTGCGGGAGCGTAGCATCATAATTGGAGCAGTAATAATTTGCATATTCATTTGAAAGATAATCAATCTCCCAAATCTTTCTGAACGTAGCCTCGTCAATATCGGGACCGAGACTGATTCTGAGATATTCATCGAGAGTCAGACCAATCTGTGCTACGTAGTTCCTATACTCTTCGATAAGTTGATCGATCTTTGCATATGATTCATCTGAAAGAGTGATTCCTTCAGCTTCAGCACGCATGCATAAGATATTCTTACTCTGAATGGTTTCCTCAGCCTGTCTGATCAGGAAATCACCATAAGTAGCAAATTCTTCACCGGGATACTCGGCAGCAAGATCAACAAATCCATAGGTGGTTGCCGGAACTCCGCTGTAGCCTGCAGACTCACCTAATACGTTGAATGTCTCTACGAAATAGTAGTTGGATTCCCACATGGGAACGGGCTCGCCATTGAAATAATACTGATGGTTAAGGTAATTTTCGAGCTGATTACCGTAAACCTCTTCCATGGATCCGGGGATCTCGAACTCAGTTTCTGCAGGTGCAGTTTCAGTAGGTGCAGTTATTACTGCAGTAGTTGTCTCTGAAACGATAACCGTTGTTTCTTCAGTCGGCTGTGAGCATCCTGCAAATATGGAAGCTGCAACAGCTGCCGTGAGGATTAATGTTCCGGTTTTTTTCATCTTCATCTAGTAGTTATCCTTTTGTAGTCTTGCATGCATGCAGCGATCGTGTCATCCATGTCATAGTACTTGTATTTACCGAGTCTTCCGCCAAATATAACATTGCCATCAGATTCGGAGAGCTCTTCGTACTTCCTGTAAAGCTCGTTGTTTCTTTCATTATTGAGCGGATAGTACGGCTCATCGCCCTGTTTCCACTCTGCAGGATACTCGTGTGTGATAACTGTTCCCTTGCCAGTTCCGAACTCGAAATGCTTGTGCTCCAAGATTCTCGTGAACGGTGTCTCGGCATCGGTATAGTTAACTACCGCATTACCCTGGAAGTCGTCAGTATCAGGCAGATATTCCGTCTCAAACCTCAAACTTCTGTACTCGAGCTTACCCAACGAGTAATTATAATACTCATCAATCATTCCCGTATAGATGATTTTCGAGGCAATATTGCCCAAAGAATCCCTCTCTTTAAGGAAATCTATGCCCAATCTTACCTCAATTCCATCGAGCATATTCTCGATCCACTTTGTGTATCCGCCGATCGGAATGCCCTGGTAATTATCATTGAAATAGTTGTTATCGTAAGTAAGTCTTACGGGAAGTCTCTTGATAATGAACGCCGGAAGCTCGGTAGCTTTTCTGCCCCACTGCTTCTCGGTATAACCCTTTACGAGCTTGTTATAAATGTCAGGGCCGATAAGTGATATCGCCTGCTCTTCAAGGTTCTGGGGCTCATCTACTTTACCCAGAGCAATCTGCTCGTCAAGCTTTGCCCTTGCCTCTTGAGGAGTTACGACACCCCACATCTTGTTGAACGTATACATATTGAAGGGCATCGAATAGAGCTCGCCCTTGTAGTTAGCGACTACGCAGTTCGTGTAGCGGTTGAAATCGGCAAACTTATTCGCAAAATCCCACACTTCCTTATCGCTCGTGTGGAAAATATGCGCACCGTATTTATGGACATTTATGCCATGAACGTCTTCAGTATAAACATTGCCCGCAACATTGGGTCTTCTGTCGATTACAAGGCACTTATATCCGTCATCTGTAGCAAGGCGTGCAAACGTTGCACCGTAAAGGCCTGCACCTACAATGAGAAAATCATATTCGTTCATCAAATTGTCTCCCGTTCCTAAAAGTCGTGATAATAATACACTATTTTATCGGGATTGAGTAAATTGAGCGGTTTATTCTTCCCTGAACTCTTTTGCAGCCTTGAGAAATTCCTTATATTTCCCAGGTGTTTTAACCGTTTCTGCAAACGTCTGGTGCGGATACCACTTAGCCATCATCACAAAACCCATATATGGCTCGCCCAGGGCTTCGCAGTCCTTCGCAATCGCATCCGTAAGGACCTTCTGTCCCATTATCTGATTGAGCTTCCACATAGGTCCGCACTTCAGTTCCTCCGAACAGTCAGCTATGTAAATGCTTCCTGCCGGGATCAGATCCTCACACCCCTTAAGGCTCAGGAACAGGTCGTAATTGCCGCCCTCGACCAGGAATTTATTAAGTTCCTCATCGAAATATGCCAGTTCATTCTTATCGAAGGAAATCGTCACCTCAGTTTCACTCTTTGCCTTAACCACCGGCTTTGCAAATCCGGCAAGTTCAAGAGGTGCCCTTGCTGTCCTGGGCTTTGTTTTAGAAACGTAGAGCTGTACTACAGCCTTGCCGTCCATGTCACTCTTGTTTTTAAGGCTGAACGTGACGCTGAACTTATTTCCTTTCCGCTTTCCGAAAATATCTCCTGCCTCAAACTTCGAATAAGAAAGCCCGTATCCGAACGGATAAAGCGGCCTAATCCCGCGCTTGAGATAACCTTTGTATCCCACGTAGATGCCTTCGCCGTAATTACACGTGATGTTATCCGGATAGCAAAGATACGAGGGCGTATCCTCATATCTGACAGGAAATGTGCAGGGCAGCGCGCCTGAAGGATTTACCTTGCCGGTAAGTATATCAGCCATTGCCTTTGATCCCATCATGCCCGGATAGAACACTGCGAAAACGGAATCAACAACCGTCTCCAGTCCCTCAAGTTCAACGGGACCCGGCACGTTTAGGATCAGGCAGATCTTTCCCCTGCCCTTATTCTTAGCGAGCTTCTTTATCACGGATACCGTCTTCTTATTCATCTTCAGGTCAGGCCTGTCGGAACTCTCACCCGAATTGACCGTCTCAATTACTATCGCCGTGGCACCTTTTCTGAAAGCTTCGATATCGTCTTTAAGGACATTCTTTCCGCCTAATATAGCGGCCAGTTCTCTGGACAGGAACGTCGTTCTGTCAGTCTTTACTTCGGCACTTCCCCATCCTGAATCCTGGAAACGGTCAGGGCCGAAGAATACGACTTTCGCATTCTTCTTAAGCGGCAGGCTTCCGTTATTCTTGAGCATTACTATGCCTTCGCATGCTGCCTTGTAAGCAGCCTTGTCGCCTGTCTTCACATACTTGGAAGTCGTC
The DNA here is from genome assembly GCA_902787975.1 of Oscillospiraceae bacterium. Classification (GTDB taxonomy): domain Bacteria; phylum Bacillota; class Clostridia; order Saccharofermentanales; family Saccharofermentanaceae; genus Saccharofermentans. The sequence continues at coordinate 32,050 of CADAIP010000018.1, read as the reverse complement.
AGACCTTCCGGTGCTTTTACGCTGCCGAATCTGTCGATCAGCTCAAGGAGTCTCAGTGCAGCCTCATCAAGATCTTTGATCTTCAGTCTTCCGTCTTTAACCGCCTTAACAATATCCGAAGGATCAAAAGGACCGGGCATAAAAAGATCCTGTCCTGCAGCTTCGGCATCCCCTGCTCTTTCACGGCAGGCGCCCCAGTCAGTCATGGTAACTCCCTTATAACCCCATTCTTTCCTGAGGACATCCTTAAGAAGCCAGGGATTTTCATGGCAATGCGTTCCGTTTACCGAGTTATATGCAGTCATGAGAGTGGTTGCGACCTTGCTGCATGCTTCAAATGCAGGGAAATACACTTCGCGGAGCGCTCTCATGCTTACGAGCTCATCTATGTTGGTTCTGTTGATCTCAAGATTGTTGCACGCGAAGTGCTTAACGTTCGAAGCAATACCCTGTGACTCAACGCCTTTACACATCTCCGGTGCAAGCGTTTTCGCAAGGAACGGATCTTCTGAATAACCTTCGAAGAATCTTCCGTTCCTGGGTTCTCTTAAGATATTGCAGTTGGGAGTGCCCAGAAGAACTCCGATGCGGTAGACGGCCGCTTCCATGGCAAGTGCCTTGCCCGTCTCATAAACAGTCTTTTTATCCCATGTGGATGCAAGAAGGATTCCGGGAGGATATGAGCCCGGCGCGGCATCGATCCCGCATCTGTATTCGGTCATGGCAGCGTTGATCCTGTCTCTTATGGCTTTCTCTTTTTTCGTAAACTTTTCGGGCTCATAGAAATTGAAAAAGATATGCATGCCGGCAACAGGGTCTTCATCCTTCGGCGGCTCTCTGAAAAGTCTCTGGAAAAAGTGCTGGTGGTTAATGCCCGTACCGCCGTCCTGCATGCTCAGCTCAGGAACATATCCTGCGGCAGACTGAAACCCTCCGATAATGAAATCAGACGATCCGCAGAGGAGTCTGGCTTTGTCTTCAACGGTCATGGCTCTAAGAAATTTCTTTGTATTCATATTCCGCCTCATTAAGTCTTATCACTGCCTAACCCAACATGATTTAACTATAACATAGCTTTTCTCATGTTCCGGAATATGAGATATAACTTCAGTGCCGTGCAATTTTCGCTTATATATTTGCCAAAAATTGCATAAAACGGCGCTTTTTGTGCAATTTTCGAGTCGAAAATCACGAAAAATGTACATCGCAGTTAAAACGAGGAAAAATGCACTCAGCAAAAAAGGGCCGCCTCCTGATCAAGAGACAGCCCTTTGCGATTGACTGATAAATATTTAACTTATGAATTTGTAAGGATAGCAAACTTGAGTGTTGCCTGAACTGCTACCTTGCCGTTGACTGTTGCAACAGCTTCGCCAAGACCTACGGGTCCCTTTACGGCAGTGATCTTTGTCTCAAGTCTTGCTGTGTCGCCCGGAACGATAGGCTGCTTGAACTTGCATTTGTCGATGCCTGCGAAAACAGCGATCTTGCCCTTGAACTCTTCCTGTGAGAGGATCGCAACAGCACCTGCCTGGGCAAGAGCTTCAACTGTGAGAACACCCGGAACGATAGGCATCTCAGGGAAGTGTCCTCTGAAGAAATACTCATCATAAGTGAAGTTCTTATAAGCGATGCAGAATTTACCCGGCTCATAATCCTCAACCCTGTCGATGAGAAGGAAAGGATGTCTGTGGGGGATGATCTTCATGATCTCTGTTGTGGTAAGTGCATTTGCCATAATGTGGATCCTCCGTAATTATTCAGCAAACTTCTTGACTATCATGGAAGCGTTGTGGCCGCCGAATCCCAAGTTGTTTGTCATAGCGTATGTTATATCACGATTCTTAGGTTCGATAAATGTGTAATCGAGATCCATCTCGCCTTCAGATTCCTTGGAACCTGCAGTAACGTGTACATAAGAATCCTGGATTGCCTTAATGCAAGTGATGAGCTCGATGCCGCCTGCACCACCCAGAGCGTGACCGATCATGGACTTTGTGGAGTTGATGGATACATTCTTGATGTCTTCCTTGAACGCATACTTCATTGCACGTGTCTCGAAAAGATCGTTGTGGTGTGTTGAAGTTCCGTGTGCGTTGATGTAATCCATCTGGGAAGGTGTGATGCCTGCTTCCTGCATTGCGATGATCATTGCCATGCCTGCGCCTGAACCGTCTTCTGCAGGTGATGTGATGTGGTATGCGTCGCATGTTGCGCCGTAACCTACGATTTCTGCGAGGATGTTAGCGCCTCTTGCCTTAGCGTGCTCATAGCTCTCGATAACGAGAACGCCTGAACCTTCACCGATAACAAAGCCGTCTCTGTCCTTATCGAACGGTCTTGAAGCTGTCTCGGGATCTTCGTTTGTTGAAAGAGCTGTAAGAGCTGCGAATCCCTGAATACCTGTCTTGCATACAGCTGCTTCGCATCCGCCTGTGATCATGACATCTGCATCACCATACTTAACAGCCTTGAAAGCATCACCGATTGAGTGAAGACCTGTTGCACATGCTGTAACAACGCAGGTGTTGATTCCCTTCATTCCGTACTGGATAGCGATGTTTGCTGATGCCATATTAGCGATCATCAAAGGGATGTACATAGGAGCAATCTTGCCGGACTTCTCGAATCTGATCTGCTCTCTCTCGTGAGCCTGCATTGATCCGATACCGGAGCTTACGATGACACCTACTCTGTAGGGATCTTCCTTCTCCATATCGAGGTCTGCCTGCTCGATTGCTTCCTTAGCTGCTGCCAGTGCATAGTGAGCGAAAGGTTCCATACGCTTCATAGTCTTGAAGTCCATATAATCTGTAGCTTCAAAACCCTTAACTTCGCATGCGAGCTTTACTTTGAAACCGCTTGCATCAAACTTTGTAATCGGCGCGGTAGCTGCCTTTCCTTTCTTAAGACCTTCCCAGAAAGTCTCTACGCTGTTACCAAGAGGTGTGATTGCACCCATACCGGTTACTACGACTCTGTTTGCCATTTACTTAATTCTCCGTTAGTTTTTATTTTCGAGGTGCTCCCCAAAAGCACCTGGATTACATATGCATTCCGCCGTCTACGGAAAGAACCTGACCTGTGATGTAAGAAGCGTCTTCAGAGCAGAGGAAGTTAACTGCGTTAGCGATATCCTCAGGCTGTCCGTATCTCTTAAGAGGGATCATCTCAAAGATTGCTTCCTTCTGCTTGTCTGTGAGAACAGCAGTCATGGGTGTCTCAACATATCCGGGAGCGATTGCGTTGAATGTGATGTTTCTTGAAGCGAACTCTCTAGCGCATGACTTAGTAACGCCTACGATTCCTGCCTTTGAAGCAGAATAGTTGACCTGTCCTGCCTGGCCTTCAAGACCTACGATGGAAGAAATGCTTACGACTCTTCCTTCTCTCTTCTTCATCATGATAGGTGCAGTGTGCTTGATGAAGTTGAATGTACCCTTAAGGTTAACTGCGATAACGTCATCGAAATTCTGCTCTGTCATCTTGATGAGAAGAGTATCTCTTGTGATACCTGCATTATTAACGAGGATGTAGATTCCGCCGAAATCTTCGTTGATCTGTGCTACTGTCTCGCCGACTTTCTCAAAATCAGCAACGTTGCACTGATATGCCTTAGCATCAACACCGAGTGCCTTTACTTCTTCCTCAGCTTCCTTGCTGTTTTCGAGGGGGCAGGCATCAACGATTGCGATGTTATAGCCGCTCTTTGCAAGCTTGATTGCGATAGCCTTACCGATACCTCTTGAAGCGCCTGTAACGATTGCTGTTTTTCTTGTGTTCTCTGACATGATCTGTACCTCCTTGAATCAGCCGAGCTTTTCCTTTAATGTTTCAATGTCTTCAGGTGTAGCAACACCGATTACCTTGATGGAAGGAACCGTCTTTCTGACAAATCCTGCGATCGTCTTTCCGGGACCTACTTCGATGATCGTGTCGACACCCATCTTCTCGAGCTCATAGAGTGTCTGCTCCCACTTTACGGGGCTGTAGACCTGCTTCTCAAGAAGATCCTTGATCTGTGCCTTGTCTTCTATCTTTTCTGCGCTTGCGTTTGCAAAATACGGGATCTTGAGATCCTTCATCTCAACGTTTGCGAGTTCTTTGCCGAGTTCCTCGCCTGCTACCTTGAGGAGAGGTGAGTGGAAAGGTCCTGATACGTTAAGCTCAACGACCTTTTTAGCGCCTGCTTCAGAAAGCTTGGGCATAGCCTCGTGAACTGCTTCCTTCTTGCCTGTGATTACGATCTGGCCGGGGCAGTTAAAGTTAGCAGGCCATACGTTTTTGATCGTATTTGTAACTGCTTCAACCTGCTCCTGTGTAAGACCGATTACGGCTGCCATTGTGCCCTCGCCTGCGGGGACAGCATTGGACATGAGTCTTCCTCTGATCCTCGTAAGTCTTACTGCGTCTTCAAATCCGAGTGCGCCTGCAACATAAAGGCTGCAGTATTCACCGAGTGAAAGACCTGCAGTTACGTCGGGCTTGATGCCTGCCTTGAGGAGTGCATCAGTGATGATGCAGCATGCCGTAACAAGTGCGGGCTGTGTATATTCTGTGATGTTGATGTCTTCGTTCTCCTCGAAAAGGAGCTTGTTCATGTCGATGCCTGAAGCTTCAGAAGCTTTAGCCACCATATCAGCGTAAGCGCTGTCTGCCTTAACAAAACCTTCGGCCATTCCAACGTGCTGAACGCCCTGGCCCGGATAACAAAATGCGATACTCATTATGCTTCGAGTTTCCTTCCTAAAAGCTTGTCAGCCTCCTCGAACATCGTCTCAACGATGACCTTGGCAGGTCTGATCTCACTGACAAGACCTGCGATCTGTCCTGCCATGAATGTTCCTTCCTTAACGTCGCCTTCGACAACAGCCTTACGGAGACTTCCTACTGTAAGTCCTTCGAGCTCTTCGAAAGTAACGCCGCTCTGCTCCATCTCAAGATACTTGTTGGAAAGAGCGTTTCTGATCTGTCTTACAGGATGGCCGTAAGATCTGCCGGTAACTCTTGTTGAGTTATCCTTTGCCTTGATGACCATGTCCTTGTAGTTCTGGTGAACGTTTACTTCGTCGCATGCACAGAAAACAGTACCGCACTGAACGCCCTCGGCACCGAGCATGAAGGCTGCTGCAACGCCTCTGCCGTCAGCGATACCGCCTGCTGCGATAACGGGGATGGATACTGCATCAACGACCTGGGGAACCAGTGTCATTGTCGTAGCTTCACCGATGTGTCCGCCGGACTCCGTGCCCTCAGCGATAACGGCGTCAGCACCGCACTGCTGCATTCTCTTTGCGAGAGCAACACCTGCAACTACAGGAACAACGATGATGCCTGCCTCTTTCCACATCTCCATATACTTCTCAGGTGAACCTGCACCTGTAGTAACTACCTTAACCTTCTCTTCTGCGATAACCTTAGCGATCTCAGGAGCTCTGGGGTTCATGAGCATAAGGTTTACGCCGAACGGCTTATCTGTTGCTTCACGGCACTTCTTGATCTGGTCACGGAGCCAGTTCTCATCTGCACCGCCGACACCGATGATGCCGAGACCGCCTGCTTCGGATACAGCAGCTGCGATGTGCCAGTCAGCTACCCATGCCATACCACCCTGGAAGATGGGGTACTTGATACCGATCAAATCTGTGATTCTTGTCATGTCCTTTATCTCCTTTATATTTTCGAAAATGGATTAGTAAACAATGTAGTTTGCATCCCATGTAAGACCTGCGCCGAAGCTTGCGAGAACAAGCTTCATTCCGGGCTTGAGTCTGCCGTCCTGCTTCATCTCCCAGAGGAGGATCGGGATGCTTGCAGATGAGATGTTTCCGTAATTCATGATGTTCATGGGGAACTTGTCACGTGAGATACCGAGCTTCTTTGCGGTAGCCTCAATGATCCTTGCGTTAGCCTGGTGCAGGATGAAGTAATCGATCTCTTCAAGGTCGAAGCTGTACTTTTCTGCAAGATCCTTGATGATCTGCGGAACTTCAGTAACAGCAAACTTGAAGACTTCCCTTCCCTGCATTGCGAATGATGTTAATTCCTTGAAGCCTTCCTCTTCCCATCTGTCGGGCTGTCTTGCAGCCTGGCATGTGAGGCAGTCTCCCCTGTAGCCTGAAGATCTCATGATGAACTCATTGCGCTTGATGTCTTCAGCCTTAAGAACTGCAGCACCTGCGCCGTCACCGAAGAGGATGCATGTTCCTCTGTCTTCAAAGTTTGCGAAGTTTGAATTGCATTCAGTACCGATTACGAGAGCGAGCTTGGAATTGCCTGTCTCGATGAAGCTCTGAACCGTATTGTATGCAACGATGAATCCGGGGCATGCGCATACTACGTCAAAGCATCCGCAGTTTTCTGATACACCGAGCTCTCTTTGTACGATGCATGATAAAGCAGGAATAACGCTGTCTGATGTTGTGGATGCGGTAACGATAAAATCGATATCCTTAGGATCGATCCCTGCATCCTCAACGGCCTTTCTTGCAGCCTCGACAGCCATCGTTGACGGCTTCTCAGTAACGTGGTCTGCGATATGTCTTTCCTTTATTCCTGTACGCTCGGTGATCCACTCATCACTTGTATCCAGGATCTTGGCGAAATCGTCATTGGTTACGACTTTCTTCGGGATGTAAGATCCGAGTCCGATAATTCTGCCTGTCATTATTAGAACCTCTTATTCTGCCCTGCCCGGGAAACTATATTTGGGCATAGTTGTCCTCAGGTTAATTAGTTTGATTGTCAAAGTATTCCACAAACAGACAGACTTGTCAAGTTCTTTGATTGTCAAAGAACTTTGTCAAAGCCTTGATTTTCGTGGATTTTAAAGGATTAAAAGGCCGTAATTACTGCTTTTCGAACCTGCTTGCAGCCCAGCCGCCCTCATTCAGGTGGGAGCTTGTAAGCGTTGCAAACCCTTCAGGTGACAAGAGCGGGATCTGTAGTTTCCTGATCGTCTCGGGATCGAGCTTAAAGCCGTTGGCGCAGTATTCCGCACCCGCCTTCTTAAGATCGTCCATATAGACCCTGATCTGTCTTTTAGCTTTTCCGGTCATGAAGACCTCGCCCATCGGGCAGAGGATTGCAGTATATCTGTCCCTGCCGCCGCAGATAAGATCGTACTGTGCCAGGAGCGCCGGATAAACGGGCTCAAGCTCAACATAGCCGCAGGAACTGATGATTACGAATTTCTTTTCAAAGATGGAAGGATCTCTCATCTTATTAAAGGTCTGGCCGTCGTCAGACCTGGTGCCCATGTAAGGTTCAGCGAGTGCGAGGCACCTGTCGGTAACCGCCTTGAGCTGTGAGGGCATGCCGTAGAAATACAAAGGGAAGCTCTCGATGATGACGTCAGCTTCTTTAATGGCAGCGATGATCTCTGCCATGTCATCTTTTATAGCGCATGTGCCGTCGGGAGAAGCCCAACATGCAAAGCATCCTCTGCAGGGCTTAATGTCCTTGGCATAGATATCTATTCTTTTTACTTCCGTGCCTTCCGGAAAACCTGAAACGAACGCATCCGTTACATGGAGCGTGTTGCTTCTCTCGATCTTGGGGCTGCCGTTAAGAATAAGTACTTTCATTTATATATATGGCCTCCCGGAAAATCAGAGGCTCAAACCTCCGTCGAGAACGATAACCTGGCCGGTCATGTAATTGAAGGCGTCAGAAAGAAGGCTTGCCACACAATCGGCAACATCTTCAGCCGTTCCGAAACGCTTCATGGGAACGCTGTCCAGATACTTCTCTGCAAGATCGCCCGGAATCGACTTGATCATGTCGGTGCCGATAAAGCCCGGAGCTACCGCATTAACCTGGATGCCGTAAGGAGCGAGTTCTTTTGCCATTGTCTGCGTCATTGAGTTGACCGCGCCCTTTGTTGCACTGTAAACGCTCTGGCCCGGAACTGCGAGAATGGAGCTTACGGAAGAAACGTTGATTATCTTTCCGCTCTTTTGTGAGCACATCTTAAGGCTTGCTGCCTGTGCGCAGTTGATGTAACCCTTGATGTTGATCGCAAGGCTTCTTTCAAGAGACTCCTGTCTGATCATGAGAAGGTATGCGTCATCAACGACACCTGCATTGTTGACCAGGACATCGATCGTCTCGAAGTTCTTCTTGATCTCCTTGAACATTGCCTTGACCTGCATCATGTCGGATGTGTCTGCCTTATAGATCTCGCAACGGACACCTGTGGCAGTGATCTCTTCTTTGGCAGCTTCAGCGGCAGCATCGTTGTTAGCATAGTTGAGAGCTATGTCATAGCCTTCCTGAGCGAGCTTTAAAGCGATCGCCTTGCCTATTCCTCTTGAGCCGCCTGTAACTACTGCTGTCTTGCCCATAATGCTGCCTTCCTTTTAGAAATTATGCCTTTGTGAGTAATACTGCCGAATAAAGAGCGCTTGTTCCGAATGAGACTGCGATGCCGTTTTCGGCCTTGCCCTCATAAATATCCTGAGCAAGTTTTGCAAACTGCAGTGAGGAAGAAGCTGCCCTTGCTTCACCGAAGTCTTTCTTAACGAGCTTAACTTCGATGTTATCGCCGAAGATCTTCTTGTAAACACCCATCTCGAAGCTGTCAACTTCTTCAATGCCGTTGCCGAAGCCATAGATGCACTTGACGTCTTCAGGCTTCATGCCGCCCTCTTCGAGAACGTTGTTGATGACCTTCGTAAGTGAGACTTCAGATAATCTCAGGTTATCGGATCTGTCACCCGATGTGTCTCTTGCGGAAGAGAAACCTGCTATCTTCGCATATCTCTTAGCGCCTCTTTCAGTTGCGCTGGAATCCTTTTCGATAACGCATGTAACGGAACCCTCACCGAGTGTAAAATTGCCTGAGCCGATCTTGCCGAGATCGGAATAGATCTCGTGGTCGATGTCTGTGCATTCGTCGGTTCCTGATGCGAGCATGATGTTCTCATAACCGAACATGATCGCGCCGATCGCGGCGCAAACGCTCTGGAGACCTGACTGGAATCCGTTTGCGATGGTTGCGTTATAACCCTTGATGCCGGTGAAGATGCTGAGATATCCGCCTGCTGCGTTATATACGGTATTCGGGAATGCAAATGCGGAACCCTTGTCTATGCCGTCCTTGATGATTCCCTTCTGGAAATTGGCGATCTCTGTCATCGGTCCTTCGTTTGTTCCGATGCATATACCGATGATGCCGGCATTATCGTCGGTAACAGTAATTCCGGCATCTTCCAAAGCCCGGACGCCGCTCAAGAGCTGGAGCTGCGAGAGTCTGTCGAGCTTTCTTAAGAATGCTGACTTAACACCGTATGCCTTAAAAGTATCGGTGTCGAGATTTGCAACATAGCTTTTTGTTGCTTCGTCGTATTCGCCGTTAACCATGCCGATACCGGTAACGTAGAGTTCCTGCTTCGGGCATGACAGATTAAGAACGTTGGGATCTTTTGCAAATACGATGCTTGCGTTGTTTCCGCCGAACGCGAAAGAATTGGACATCGCATACTTGATGTCCCTTTCTCTGGGTGTGTTGGCGATGAAATCAATATTTCCGGACTTTTCGGCGAGAACCTTGAGGTCATCTTCCGTGTATCCGGTCGTGGGAGGAAGTTTGCCATCTACCAATGCCTTTACGGTCATAACCGCCTCAATGGCGCCGGCTGCGCCAAGGCAGTGTCCTGTCATGGACTTCGTCGAGCTTACGGAGATATGGTCATTCTCCGCAAAGCATGTCTTCAATGAAAGGAACTCGGACTCGTCATTCTTTGCCGTACCCGTACCGTGTGCATTGACATAGTCGATATCGGTGAACTTAAGTCCTGAATTCTTGACTGCGCGCGTAATAACGCTCATCTGGCCTTCACCGTCCGGTCTCGGGGCAGTGATGTGATAAGCATCGGAGCTTACGCCTGAGCCGAGTACGTCGCAGTATATTTTCGCGCCGCGCTTAACGGCATGCTCGTAGCTCTCGACTACAAGGACACCTGCGCCTTCGCCTAATGTAATACCTTCGCTGTGATTGAACGGAGAGCACTCTGTTGCGTCCAGTGCCCTCAAAGCGTGGAAACCCGAATAAGCAAGTGATGAGAATGAATCGCAGCCACCGGCAAGGAAGATCTCGCCTTTGCCGCCCCTGATGAGGTCGATCGCAAGCGCGATACTCAAAGTGCCTGCCGCACATGCATTAACGATGTTTGCGGTAATTCCGCCGGCATTGTAGTAATCGGCTACGTTTCCTGCGATTACGGAAGCGGGCATCTGTTTCAGATCATCGATCTCGCCCTTTTTGCCGTCGCACTTCTGTCTGTAGTATTTTTCAACACAGGCAGCGCCGGCTATACAGCTTCCCAAAATGACGCCGATATCTGAAGTATCTCCGGAATCCATGTCAATCCCGGCATCCTTAATGGCCTCGCCTGCCGCCTTTATTCCGAGGGCAGTGGTCCTGTCGTATCTGCCGTTAGCGAGCTCCTCATTTGAAAGATCTACCTCTGCTCCCTTGTGTGAGTAGCAGTCAGCTGTATCAAAGCTCTTAACGTCCGCAATGCCGGAAACACCCTTAAGTGCGGCTTCAAAGCATTCTTCGGTATTGTGTCCGATTGCGCTCACAAGGCCGAGGCCCGTGATGACGCAACGCTTTTCGTTCATTGGCATTATTTATCAGTCCTCTTTATGTGCTTCTACAAATGCAGTAAGTGTCTCGATGGAACGGAAGTCCTCTTTTGTGGCACCTGCGCCGGAGATATCAACTCCGAAAAGGTTCTCGATACCTACGATGATCTCGATGGAATCGATTGAATCAAGTCCGATGTCCTCACCGAAAAGTTCTGAATCGTACTCAAGCTCGTCTTCAGGGATCCTGAGTCTTTCTACAAGCATCCCCTTGATCTTCTCGGCAATCTCATTATTCATATTAAAATCCTCCTAAATATATTTAAAAGAAAAATCTCCGCCCATAACCTTACACTATGTTGGTCTGATTTTCCAACGAAACGGCATAAAAGTGCAAAATGACATTGAAGCGTCTGAGTTCTTTTACCGACATCTTGCACCTGGTTCCCCACGAAGAGACCCAAAGCGTGTCGCCGTCCATCTCCGTGATCGTGACCCAGTGGAAGCCCAGATTTCCTTTGGTTCCGGTCGGAAGCTCGATCGAGACATTCTCAAAAGGAGCCGTAACGAGCATGACAAGCGGATCGCCGCCCTCAAGATATTTGGGGACCTTTTCCCACCATCTGAACCTGAAAGGCTTTACCCTGATCTTAAGTCCTTCTTTTGCGGCGAGCTTTTTGATGCCCCTTCTGAACCTTCCTGCACTTACGCCCAGGCTTCCCAGGAATTCCTTGCCAAAGAGTTTCCTAGGCTCCCTGTTCTTTCCAATTGTTATGGGTCTTATGTAGTCCTTGGCATCGAAAAACCTGTCAAAATACTCCTCCCTGGGCATTCTCTCCTCGCCCTTAAGACGCATGATCGCGTCAAGGCCGGCAATAATGCCGCATCCGCTGTTGAGGAGCATCTTGTCAGGAAGCCACATCTGGCTTCCTCCGAATGACTCAATGCCGTATTTATCGATTATCTTCGGTGGCTGACTCATCTGAGCAACGCCTCACACCATGCGCCCTCTATGGGCATTCCGGGAAGTTCAACCGCGCCTGCTTCCACAAGTTTCTTTCTGCTCTCGTAATATCCGCCCTTTTTGGGGATCGGCGCCATAAACACCTTTTTCCCTTCAGAAGTCCATTTGGAGACCAGGGGTACGAGCTTTGCTGAAGCCGTACCTGAATGATTGCAGCATAAAAGCACCCTGTCAAAACCGTCTTCCGGGATAACAGCGCCGGGAAATGCCGGAATTACAAGCACTCTCGGGAGTTTGTCCCTTGTGAGGAAATCGATCCTGTCTTTAATCTCAGGCTCAACACAGTCTTTACACTCCTTGTAAATGCCGTCGAGGTCAGGAGACGTGATCGCATAAGCCTTATAAAGACTGGGGATCCTGTCGCTGTTTCTGAAAACGACACCGCTCGTGCCCTTTTCGATGCAGCCGATGGCAAAAAGAAGATTGTACGCTGATTCTTCCGGGTCCTTGTCGGGAGACTTCATCGCGCCTGTAATGACAAACGGTATCCCGAGTATGGACAGTACCCTGTATGCAAGCTGCGCGAAAATAGCACAGGTATCGGTGCCGTGAGTGATGAGAATACCGTCAAATTTGGTCTTGCGGGATTCAATAACGATCTCTTTCAGTGCCTCGCGGTACATCTCAGGCGTGGCATCTTCAGAGGAATATATCTCGAGATCAGGGAAGAAATACTCATTATCCGCCGAATACTCAAGAAGGAAATCCTTAACAAAAGACTGCTGTCCGAGAGTTATCGTTCCGGAGACGTCAGACGAAGCTATCGTGCCTCCGAGCATTGCACATAAAATTCGCATATCCCTTTCCTTCCAATGCAAAATAATAGTAGAATTTACCAGACAATTATAATTCACGAGGTTATTTATGAGAATAGCGAGCTGGAACGTAAACGGAATAAGGGCAGTTGCCACAAAGGGCTTTGCGGAAAGCCTCGAAAAGATAGGCGCAGACGTAATCGGCATCCAGGAGATCAAGGCTCTCCGTGAGCAGTTGGGACCTGAGATCACAGACATTCCCGGCTATAAGAGCTGGTTCTACTCAGCCGAGAGGAAAGGTTATTCCGGCACAGCCCTCTATTCAAAGATTGAACCAAAGAGTGTTGAGTTCGGCTTCGGCGTAGAAGAGTTCGACCACGAAGGCCGCGTCATCAAGGCTGATTTCGGCGACTTCGTACTCTTCAACATCTACTTTCCCAATGGCGGAAGAGGTGACGATTACGTAAAGTTCAAGCTCAGATTCTACGACTGCTTCTTAGACCAGGTTGATGCCCTTAAGGCACAGGGCAAAGAGGTCATCTGCTGCGGCGACGTGAACACTGCCCACAAAGAGATCGACTTATCCAACCCCAAGGCGAACTCCAAGATCTCCGGCTTCCTTCCCGAAGAGCGCGCATATATGGACAAGTTCATCGAAAGAGGACTTACGGACACATTCAGAATGCTCCACCCGGACGACAAGGAATGCTACACCTGGTGGTCTTATAAGACTGCCGCAAGAGAGCGTAACGTAGGCTGGAGGATTGACTATTTCTTTACGACTGACGGACTGAATTCCAGAGTAAAAGAATCGAACATGATGACAGACATCATGGGATCGGACCACTGCCCGATCTATCTGGATATTTGATCAAAGGATTAGCTTATTTCAGGACTCTTCGGTCGGAACGTTCATTGTATTCTCGACTATCATCTCGCCATTGATGTCAAGCTTTAACAAAGATCCGGCAACCTTATAATCCAGCAGTTTTGAATAATCCGGAACACCGGCATTCGCGAAGATCGAGCCTTCTATCTTGGAATTTGCGACTCTTATCTTAACGGACTTATCATTTCCTCTGTATAGTCCCGGAAGTTTTCCGCTCAGATCGACCTTCAGCGAGATATAGTCAATATTGATATTAGACGGTCTTCCGTTCAAAGAACCGAAGCATGTTACATTGTCACATCCCGACTTCATGCTGATGGTGGCACTGTAAATACTTATCTTGAGTTTTCCGCTGTCTATGGAGCCTACTATTGCAACTTTGTTTCCGTTGAAATCCGCTTTCATGGAAATATGTTCGATCATCATATCGCATCTTCCGGTTATCGATCCGACTCCTACAGCCGTAAAGGCAACACTCGTGATCTCAAGATAGCAGTTGCTGATGATCGGATCGATATCTCCTGATATGGAACCGATACCTACGGCAGTCTGACCCATGAGATTGAGTCTGTACATGCCTCTTCTGATCGTAATATGTCCGCCAAGTCCGCTTCCGAGTGCAACACTCTTATTGGCATTGACCGAGATCTCGATCCTGCCGTCCTGATCGAAAATGAGATCGCCGTGATAGGAATCCATATCATTACCGATGCCGAATGTCTCCGTTCCGGTACAGCTCATGGAAAGATTTCCCGCACCTTCAAATGTGAGTGTGGATGAAGGAGCGACCTTTATACCGCCGGCACTGAGAACATTGTCACCATTCAAAGCGATGATGACATCACAATCGTCACCGATGGTAATGGCAGCATCGTGCATTCTTCCTGTAAAGCAGCAGTTCTCTAAAGCTATCCTGCCTTTGTAACCGTTCTCTATCTCAAGATGGATAACAGCATCATCGCCCGGGACACCCTGAATGTGAAGATCCCTGTGGGTGACCTGACCTGATGTTACTCGGATCGTGTTATAGCCGTCTTTAATGACAATGGGCAGCGAGATCCTTGCTTCTCTTCCCGCAATATAATCCTTCTTGGTGCGGTTCTTCACTTTGCCGCTGCTGTATTTGACGATCTCTTCCTTTACCTCGGGAGCGATCTCCTTGATGATATATTCAGAAGGACGGGCCGTATAATAACCCTGAATAAGATCGACTCCGAGATTGATCACTGTCTCGATCTCCTCTGTTGTCTCGATTCCTTCCGCAAGCGCAAGGATATTGTTATCGTGCGAGAATTCGATAATATCCTTAACAAAATGCTGCTTTTGGGGAGAATCCTGGATATTTGCCAGAAGTGCTCTGTCGATCTTAACGTAGTTCGGCATATAGCGCAGGAGATTGCTTACATTAGAGTAACCCGTGCCGTAATCATCAACGGCAGTCTCAAAGCCGAAGCTCTGATACTCCCTCTTCATTTCCGCAAGTTCCTTATCGTCCATCTCTGACTGCTCTGTAAACTCTACAACGATTCTTCCCGAGAGATCTTTTGCCATCTCAGATATCTGGGCAATGTCGTCTTTCTTCAGATGCTGTCCGGGAATGGAGTTAATGAATATCTTCGCATCAGCCTTGAATTTATCGGAATTTGCATTTACATAGTTCAATACGTTGTTGAATGTCGCATATTCAATATCGTAAAGCCTGTTAAAGAAACTCGCATATTTTATAACGAGCAGAGGCTGTACATAAGGCACCAGATCGACTCTCATCAATGCCTCATAAGCATAGATCTCACCCGTGCGGGCATCTACGATCGGCTGGAAGTGATAGTTGATCTTATTCTTGTCGAGAATATCATTTACGACTTCAGCCTCTTCCATCTGGGACTTGTCGAATCCGTCCGCATTCATCTTCTGGAAGTTAAGCTTCTGGCCGTTCTTTCTGGACAGAGCTATGCTTACGACTCTTTCATAATCAGCTCTTGTTCTCGGCATGCCATCTGCAGTGCCGTAATAAACTTCGAGCTTTCTCGAGCCCTCTTTAAGAGAATCATTATATTCATCAATCTTGGCAAAGAGCTCTTTTACCCTTGCTTCCATGACGTTTAAGGCATCTTCACTTGAGTCCACAACCTCAAGGGCAACCATCTCGCCGTTGCCGATACAATAGATGCGTCCGCCCGGGAATACTTCTTCCAAAAACTTGCCGACACTGATAATGGCTCTGTCGCCGGCTGTTCTTCCGTCATCATTATTGATCTTGGAAAGATTCTTGATATCGATTGCCAAAGCGCCGATCGTCTCGTTCTCGCGCAAAGGATTCATGATAATGATATCTTCTGTCTGCTGTAAGAATCCGTTGTAGTTATAGATACCCGTAAGAGGATCTCTGACAAGACTTGCCTCAAGCTTTTTGTTGATTGCATTGAGCTCATCGTATCTTCTGAAATTCTCAAGTCCTCTCATTATGCTGTGAAGCCAGAATCTGTAGGACTTCTTGTAGGACTTGGGCTCCGTGTAAGACAATACCGCATATCCGAATGTCAATTCTTCAAAATGCAGTGGCGTGAAGAAGAATGCTTCCGGCCTTACTCTGTCAGTTTCAAGACGCGGAATAAGGATATTCCTGTCAAAGTAAACATCATCGCTGAAACGGTCACTGTTACTCTCTTCCTGTCTGCACGAAATAACATGCATCATCTTTTTCGAAAAGAACTTATCCGCATCGGAAAGTCTTTCCGGAGAGATCCTGGAATCATCGATAGCTCCGCTCATGGCCTTGGCCTTTGCCTGCCAGTTAGAGTTTAAGCAAATACTGAAGCTCTCGAATTCCCTTATTTGGAACACGTATGAGAATGTGGTCTTCATAAGGCCTTCGAAATCATTCTGAATGACAAGGTCCTCATCCAAATGGTTGTAAGAGGAGAAAACGCTGTTATGTGAGGTCTCGGTATCCCAAGATTTACGGAGTTTGGACTCGTAGCGCACCTTTTCCTCTCCGCATCCGCATGTCCTTCCGCAGAAGAATTCACCATAATCTTCGAAAGGACCGGTCTCGTGGCCTTCCAAAGCATCAAACAAAAGATCTACGGCATATGAACCCAAAGCTTTTGAAGGTATCTTGACCGAGGTAACCGGCTTGGGGGAGTATCTTCCTTCTTCAGTTGAATCGTAACTTGCAACGGCGACATCTTCAGGGACCCTGACTCCGCCCTCTTCAAGAGCTTTGCAAAGGCCGATTGCCATACAGTCATTTGCGCATGCTATAGCCTGAGGAAGATTGCCGCCCTTTTTAATCAGACGGTCGCCAAGACTCTCGCCGCTTGTGTACCAGAAATCGCCATAGAACACCCTGTCTCTTCCGACAGCAAGCCCATGTTCTCTCATGGAATCCATAAAAGCCTGAAGTCTCTCTTTTGAATAGTGGTGCCAGGCTTTACCGGTAAGATATGCAATATCCGTATATCCGTGATCTTCTATCAGGTGGTCGATAAGTTTCCTGACTGCTCCATAATGGTTCGGGAAGATCGACGGGAAGTATTTGCTGTCCTTGTCGATAAATACGACCGGACACTTGCAGCGTTCGTGGATCATCTCTTCAAGACTGTCTGCAAGACCCGGAGACTGGAGGGTATCTGCCATAACGGCAACCGCATCAAACGTCTCAAAAGGGACCAGCGTGAATATCGAAGTCTCACCGGTCTCTCTTCCGAGATTATTCTGATATTTGAGGTAGCTGCCGAATACCAGGACGTCAGAATTATGCTCAAACGCCTTACCGATAAATCCCTCGACAAATTGAGCCTGATAGTATTCATCGGCCTGGGCTAATAATAAAGCTATTCTCTTACGGTCAGCCATAAATGACCCTCGTGGTCTGTTCTGGATTACAGGTGAAAAACACCCACGCTTAAAGTCTAATCAGAACATTTTTCAAAAACAATAAACCTGATAATTTGTTATCACATTTCCGACTGAAAGTTTACATTCTGTCAATAAACGGACCTGTAGTTGTCCGCTTATGGAAGAACTCTGTCAACAGGAGAATATCCCGTCGTCTTCTTGAACTTGACGTTGCTCTCGAAGCTCTCAAGGCAGTCAGAAGGATCGATGCGCTCGAAATTCAGCGTAGCCATAGCATCTCTCTTGATCTTTGCAGATGCGATCGTTACTTCCTCATCGTTGCCCGTAGCGGGATTTAAGATCTTATCAACAGCGTGGATGATGACCGTCTGCACGGGCAGGAGCGCGAAAGTATCTCTTGCGACTCTGAGCATCGTGCTTGATACATAGTCCTGAACAAGCTCGAAATAAGCAGACTTGCTGAAGTCCTTCATTACGATCTCGCCGCTTGCCTTCATGTCAGGGTACTGTGTGGGGATGATGTCTCCGGACTTAACCTGGAACTCGATCTCCATGATCTTCGGATCGTCAGTGCCGACCTCAAATCCGCTTCCGTATTCGAGAAGATCATCAAAAGGTCCTACCTGCTCGATAACCCTGAAATATGCGTCAATGTCGCCAGCAAGAACGCTCTGTGCGAAAGGCTGGAGTTCCCTGATCTGTCCTGATACCGCGCCGTTTGCCACAGCCTCCCAGTCGATGTAGCCGTCAGACTGCTTATGTACGGACTTGAGCGCTTCGATTCCTGCTGCAAATTCCTCGAGCTGTGCCTTGGACTGTGCAATAAGTTCCTCGTTTACCTGCTTTGCTGCAGGTGCAGCCTTTGCTGCCTTGGTTGATGAACCCTTTGCAGCTGTATCTTTCTTTGTTGATTTCTTACCCTTTGAATCGTCCTTGCCGGTAAGACCTCCGACAATGTTCTTTACGTTGCTTGTCTTGGTGTAATAAACACCTGTTCCCGGAATGCCGACAGTGGTTCTTGCCTGGCCCTTGAGGTTAACGGACTGCCTGAATCCGCTCTTTCCGAAAGAAACGCTCGGTCCTGATTTGCTTAAGTTAAGCTTCAAGCCTTTGCCCAGTGAAATGGATTTGCGGAAATTAAGTCCCATATGACAGCCCTCCGGTGAAAAATTGTTAAAGTTATTTTATCACAATTAATAAGTCTTTATAGATATAGGAAATGCACCTGATTTTGAAGTAAAACAGCAAAACGGCATGGTTCGAAAATAATCTGCAAGTGTGGTCTCGAAAAACTGCCGTGTGCAATTGTTCCACATTTTTACCCGCAACAATTGCACAAAAAGGCCGATTTATGCAATTGTTGGGCATTTTTCGGGGCAACAGTTGCAGAATACCAGATCAGACCAAAAATAAAGGGCGCCTCACTCTTATCTCAGGAATCCCTCAATGATCTTCTGCTCGGCTTCCTGCTCGTTCAATCCGAGAGTCATGAGCTTTGTGATCTGCTCGCCTGCGATCTTACCGATTGCGGCCTCATGGATGAGGGAAGCGTCAACGCATGTAGCCTTGAGCTTAGGTGTGGCAACGATAACGCCCTTGTCCATGATGATGGAGTCACACTCGGCATGGCCCTTGCATCTGGCATTACCGGAGATGTCGATGATGACATCCTGCTCGGACTCGCCCTTTGCAACGCCACGGCTTACGATGTCGCATACTGAGTCATCACCATTGAGATCGACTGTGATCTCAGCCTTTGCAGTCTGGTCGAAGTTTGTGAGGATCTTGTCGTGCATGATGAGAGTAGCACCTGCGCCGATCTCTGCCTTTGTGATCCTGTAAGTATCGTTGATTCCGGCGATCTGGGAGGTGTCCATGTCCATTGTGGAGCCTTCTTCAAGATATACGACCGTTGTAGGGTTCATAAGTCTCTTGCCTGTTCCGGTTCCCTCACCATAGTGCTTCTCAATGTACTTAACCTTTGAATTCTTGCCGACATGGAAAGTGTGGATTCCGTCGTGCTGGCTGTCATGACCGCCGCAATTGCTGATTCCGCAGCCGGCAATGATTGTAACGTCGCAGTCTTCGCCAATGAAAAAGTCGTTATAAACGCACTCTTTGTGGCCTGACTTGGAAATGATTACCGGGATGTGGCATGACTCGTTCTTAGTGCCGTCCTTGAAGTAGACGTTGATACCGTCACCTGACTCTCTGGAATCGATCTGAATATTTGCAGTAGAGCATCTTCCCTCGCTCTTACCGTTTGATCTGATGTTAAAAGCGCCAACCGGAAGACTGTCTAATTCTGCTACTTCTTTAAGCATTCTCTTTTCAAGATCATCCATTGCAGGACACCCCCTTCTGGCCATATGCGCAATCGCATCCGCCCTTTCTTCTCATATTGAGCTCATCCATAATCTTGGCTGATTCGTCGTATCTGTCGACCTGACCATCCTTGAGATAGATGATCTTGTCGGCAATCTCCAGGATCCTCTCCTGGTGACTGATGATCAGGATATTTCCGTTAGTGATGTTACGGAGATTCTCGAAAACTTCTATCAGACTCTGGAAACTCCAGAGGTCGATTCCTGCCTCAGGCTCATCGAAAAGGCTCATCTTACCGCCCCTTGCAGCTGCCATGGCAATCTCTATTCTCTTCATCTCACCGCCTGAGAGCGTATCGTTGATCTCACGGTTCAGATAATCTCTGGGACAGAGACCGACAGATCTCAAGTAAGAGCAATCCTTGCTGACGTCCTTGCCTGCAGCTATGCTGAGAAGGTCCTTGACCTTAAGGCCCTTGAACCTTACCGGCTGCTGGAAAGCAAAGCTGATTCCGAGGTTTGCACGCTCGTTGACCGGAAGATCCGTGATATCCTGACCGTCAAACAGGATCCTGCCTGACGTAGGCGTGATGATGCCCATGATTATCTTGAGCAATGTGGACTTACCGCTTCCGTTGGGTCCCGTGATAGCGACAAACTTGTCGTCGATCTTTAGATTTATGTCCTTGAGGATGTCTTTGTCATCCGCATGGAAACTGATGTTTTGTAATTCGAGCATATACTCAATACCCTTTCTTAAGGAACATATCCGGCACCTATAGGCGCCGCCTATATAAAACCAACTTACTTTAAATGGTTTGCGGTCAATTATCAATAGCCATTTTCGACATATGACGAAAATTTTTTGTGAACATTATACCGTAAGAGCATAGTTATCATACCCATAGAGTTTTTATACACCCCTATCGAGATGTGATAGAATACATCAATTAAAAATAAGAGGGAGATTTCTTATTATGTGCGGAATCGTTGGTTACACAGGAAAGAAGAAAGCAGCCCCTATCCTCTTGGACGGCCTTGCAAAGCTTGAGTACAGAGGTTACGACTCAGCAGGCCTCGCTGTAAGAAACGGCGACTCAAATCCTGTTGTCGTCAAGGCAAAGGGCAGACTTAAGGTTCTTTCGGAAAAGACTGACGGCGGCGCCGCTCTCAAGGGAAGCTGCGGCATCGGCCATACAAGATGGGCAACCCACGGCGAACCTACAGAGAACAATGCACACCCCCACATCGTAGATGACTACAACGTAGTAGGCGTACATAACGGCATCATCGAGAACTATCAGGAACTCCGCGACAAGATGATCCGCAAGGGATACAAGTTCTATTCCGAGACAGATACCGAGGTCGCCATCAAGACTATCGACTACTACTACAAGAAATACACACACGATCCGATCGAAGCACTCGCCAAGACCATGGTACGTGTAAGAGGCTCTTATGCTCTCGCAGTAATGTTCAAGGATCATCCGGGCAAGATCTTCGTTGCACGTAAGGATTCACCGATGATCATCGGCTGCGACAAGGATGCTTCATATCTCGCATCCGACGTTCCCGCGATCCTCAAGTACACAAGAACTGTTTACTACATCGACGATCTTGAGATGGCTTGCCTTGAAGAAGGCAAGGTAACGTTCTATAACCTCGACGGTGACACGATCGAAAAGACTCCCACAGAGATCGACTGGGATGCAGCTTCTGCAGAAAAGGGCGGCTTCGAGCACTTCATGATGAAGGAGATCCACGAGCAGCCCAAGGCAGTATCCGATACACTGGGTTCAGTTATCGTCCCTGACGGAGACAACTACAAGATCGATCTTTCTGCTTCAAATCTTACCGATGATATCATCAAGACATTCAACCAGATCTATATCGTTGCATGCGGCTCTGCTTATCACGTCGGATGCTGCACACAATACATCATGGAATCACTTGCGGGTATTCCCGTAAGATGCGAGCTCGCTTCAGAGTTCAGATACAGAACAATGCCACTCAATAAAGATGCCCTCTGCGTCATCATCAGCCAGTCCGGCGAGACGGCAGACTCCCTCGCTGCATTAAGAGACGCAAAAGCGAACGGCCTTAAGACTCTGGCTATCGTAAACGTTGTCGGTTCTTCTATCGCACGTGAAGCAGACTATGTCCTCTACACACTTGCAGGCCCTGAGATCTCAGTTGCTACAACAAAGGCATATTCCGCACAGCTCGCAGTAAGCTATGTCCTTGCAATCAAGTTCGCTCTTGTAAAGGGTACGATCAGCGAAGAACAGGCAAAAGGGCTCACAGAAGAAGTTATGTCGATTCCAGCAAAGATCAACAAGGTCCTTGAAGACAAGGAGCGTCTCCAGTGGTTTGCGGCAAAACTCGCAGCACAGAAGGACATCTTCTTCATCGGCCGTGGCATCGACTATGCGATCACATTGGAAGGCAGCCTTAAGATGAAGGAGATTTCCTACATCCACAGCGAAGCTTATGCAGCAGGCGAATTAAAGCACGGCACGATCAGCCTTATTGAGGAAGGAACTTTCGTTATTGGTGTTCTTACACAGAGCAACCTCTATGAAAAGACACTTTCCAACCTCGTTGAGACAAGAGCCCGCGGAGCTTACCTCATGGCCCTTACGTCTTTCGGCAACTACGCGATCGAAGATACGGCAGACTTCGTAGTCTATGTGCCCAAGATCAACGAGCTCTTCTCCGCATCTCTTGCTGTCGTTCCACTCCAGCTTCTGGCATACTACGTATCCTGTGCAAGAGGTCTCGACGTTGATAAGCCACGTAACCTCGCAAAGAGCGTTACGGTCGAGTAACACATCCCGAAAATCAAATAAAACCAATATGACCAACCCCGATATCTGTCCTCATATCGGGGTTGTCAAGTCTTTAATACCTTTAAGAGCGCGTATATAATGTAGACATGAGCAAACGCAGACCCTACATTTTTATGACACAGGACAAGTTGATCGATCTTTGCAGATACGATATAGGCTGGATCGAGACAGTAGGCGGAAGCGATCTTGACGCTTATCCCGAAGCAGGTTTTGATGTCCAGTGTGAGAATGAATATCCGATGCTTTTATCGGATCTTAAGACTGCGCTCCAGCATTTCGAAGAAGAGAAGACATCTTTCAAGGACTTCGCTTTTGACTGGTGGTGTCCCATAACCACCTATTTCTACGAAGATCTGTGTCTTGATGAGCTTTTGGGGCCCGATCCCGACAACATCCTTGATTTCCCGCTGCCTCCGCTCCCTGAGACTGACGAGGAGATGATCATGACGGTCCTCATAAAGATCGCCAGAGTAGCTGATGCGTTAGACGAGAACGGCAATTTCCCCACAGGCACTGCTTCCACAGTCCTGGGTATCCCTGCCCTCCTTAATCTCATCGACAATTATGAGGAAAATAAAGATCTTCCGCCCGAAGAACGCACCTATACAAAGGACCAGATGCTCGTATTCCTTAATCACTGGGATAACAATCTGCTTCTTTCCGATGCTTCCGAAGATGTTATCGCGCACTTCGTTGATTTCACTAATGAACTGTGCGAGAACCATGTTTTCGAAGCACTCAAGATAAAGGCATTTGCATGCAACGGCGGCAACAGCGCCTTCCATTGCGATTACAGGGAAGCCGTAAGACTCCTTACCATTCTCCTCAAGGAATTCGGATTCGGATATGCGGCCAATGCCCTGGGCTTCATCTACTATGACGGCAAACTCGGCACACCCGACTACGACAAGGCATTCGCTTACTTTGCAATAGCTTCCAACTACAATGTTTCCGAGGCAAAGCTCAAGTTTGCGGACATGCTCCTCATGGGCGATGCCGGCAATCCCGACCCCATCCTCGCCTATAACATCTACCTTCAGGTATATCACGATGCAAGGATCAGGTTCGAATCCGGAGATTACGGTGCCAACCTGCCCGAGAGCGCGATCAGGATCGCAAGGGCTCTCCGTCTCTTCCCTGACCAGAAGGTCAAGAGATTAAAGCTCCTTCTCGAAGCAACATATTCATCTTTTGTCCGTCACCAGACGAACAAGCTGTACTCCGACCTCGAATTCTCCAGAGACGTTCAGGCCGAGATAGACAAGGCGATAAACGAGTTTACAAAAGATGACAAGGTCAAGATCAATTCCGGCTGGCAGGATCTCGGCAATGAGGATGTCTCTGATGTTTTCGATGACTTCACTGGTCCTCCGTTCCCGGCTTATTACTCGGTCAACGTTAAGAAGCTGAAGAGTAAGAGATATAAGTTTACGATCAAGCGCCACTCCATCTTTCCGGGTGCCGACGCTCCTCTGTCTCTGTCCGTACAGCCGTGGCTCCTCCGTGCCGGGCTTTGCGACAGACTGGATTTCTCGATTCCTGAGGAATACGGCAACGATGCCTTGGATTACCTGGCAAAGACCGGTGAGACAGGCACTTTCGACAAGCTCCTGGTCAAGAACGATCATGACAAGAAGTCTTCCGTTTTCTCTTTTTTCAGGAACGGAAGCGTCGTATTGGGCTTTACCGCAGAGAAGATCTTTTTTAATAAACCTACCGGGAAGACGATAAGCTGAATCCCTGCTGGACTATCCACCGCGATGGTATATAATTGCACGTGTTTGGAATATGTGGATAGGAACGTGCAATATGATTCGCTTAAACAGAAAAAAACTCATTACGCCCGTTATTGCCATGGCTGTTTTATCAGGCTCGCTTTTATGTGCCTGCACCCCGGCAGCAACGGAAACCCCTTCATCAGACTCATCTGAAGTGACTTCAGAGATCACTTCCTCTGAGACCACCACTGAGACGACAGCAGCTCCGACTACTACAACTACTGAGACTGCCGAGACCTCAGGAGAGACTTCCGGAGAGGATGAATGGACAGAAGATACGGAAGAAACCGAAGAGACATCAGATACTGAGCCTTTGGAGACTTCGATAGCAAACAACGCCGATATCGGTTACGGTCCTTACGGCTTCATGATAGGAGATGTCAGATTCCATTCGCAGAATGATGTCTCGATGCTGATAACTCCCGAAGACAGCACCATCTATGACTATGGCGCAAGAAAGGTCAAGTGCAGCTGGTTTGATGCATATATCTACGAGTGGACATTCGGCATGGATGCTTACGACTACTCCAACCGTTTCTTAAGCTTCTACAACGAGGATACTTCAGTTACTTTCTCGCCCTATAAGGAGATCGGCTCCTGGACCACGCCCAAGGGTTCAGAGCTCGAGCTCTATCTTGCCGAGATCACGATCATTACCGACAATCTCGAGATAAAGATACTTCCCCACTATCTGCGCCCCGAAGAGGATTTTAACGTATCCGTCAACGGCAGAGGTTACTATGTATCCCTCGAACAGCTTCAGATGGTCGACTTCATTTTGAGTTATCTTGACGAGAATCCCGGTACCGATCCGCTCGAAGGCGTTATCGTCGGAAGCAAAAATCACACCTATTATTTCTGATTTATCTCGAAAACCTTATGGTACAATGGGTTCGTGAGCTACGCGCGAATATATAAACAAGAAATAAAGATAGGGAAGTAACACCATGATAATCTTGCACATCGCTTCGATCGATAATGATCCTTTCGCAGGCGTATGCGTTATCGTACCGTACTATATCCGTTCCCAGAAGCAGATAGGCCATCAGGTCGCGATTTATAACTGCAAGGGCGTTAAGCTCGATGCAGTGGATTGTCAGATCCCCAATATCGATCCTTTTGACATCGACAAGATGCCGGAACCTTTTAACAAGCCCGATCTCGTCGTTTTCCAGGAGTGCTACAGAAAGTGGTACATCAAGATCGGCAAGCAGCTCGAAAAGAAAAATATCCCTTATATCATCATCCCTCACGGAGAACTCGGCAAAGAGGCCCAGCAGAGCAAGCACCTCAAAAAGGTCCTCGCAAATCTCGTGTTCTTCAACAGATTTACCGATAAGGCTCTGGGTATCCAGTGCCTCTCACAAAGAGAATATGACGTTACCAACTTCGGCAGGAAGAAGATAATCGCCACAAACGGCGTATCAATCCCGGAATTGAGAAAGACGTCCTTCCGCAAGACAGGCTTGAAGCTCGTATTCGTAGGCCGTCTTGACGCATACCACAAGGGCCTGGACATCCTCCTTGAAGCAGTACGCAACATCAAGGACAAGATGAAGGAAACAGGCGCGACTCTGGACATCTACGGTCCTGACTACGCAGGAAGATATGCCCACATAGAGAGTCTCATCGCAGAGAACAATGTCGGTGACGTTGTTACACTTCACCCTGCAGTCTCAGGAAAAGAGAAAGAGCAGATCCTTCTCGATTCCGACGTTTTCGTCCAAACTTCAAGATTCGAAGGCATGCCTCTGGGCATCCTTGAGTCATTAAGCTACGGTCTGCCCTGTCTCGTAACAAGAGGCACGACATTAGGCGAACAGATTGCTGAGAGCGGCAGCGGCTGGATGGCTGAGACAAATGCGGACTCCATCACCGAACAGCTCTCGAAGGTTCTTGATGAGGCTTCCACACTCCCTGAAAAATCAGACAAGAGCATAGAGTTCGTAAAGCAGAATTACTCATGGGACGTAATTGCAAAAAAGACCGTTGATCTATACAGCGAACTCGCGGGGTATTCCAAATGACATACGAAGGATTCAGAGCGACGCTTTTGTCTTATAACAGAAAGATGTTTGCGAAAAGCAGACATAAGAAGCTGACCAATACCAACTTCACCATAATATCGAATAACTGCTGGGGCGGCGTAATCTATGAGAGTTACGACCTTCCCAAGAACACGCCCACTGCAGGCCTGTTCTTCATGGCAGATGACTACATTGAATTTGTAAGCGATCTTAAGGGCAATACTTCAAGACCGCTCGAATTCATCAAGCCGGAGGACAGCAAATATGTTGAACAGTTAAGCAAGGACGGCAGATTCGGTTCTTACCCTATAGGCAAGATCGGGGATGCCGAGATAAGCTTCCTTCACATCCATTCACAGGAAGAAGCAGCAGACAAGTGGGAAAGAAGATGCAAAAGGATAAACTGGGATAAGTTGATCGTAAAGTTCAACGACCAGAACGGATGCGAAGAGCGTCACGTTAAAGCGTTCTCTGAACTCGACTTCGACCACAAACTGTTCTTCACGATCAAGGACTGGCCGGTAACAAAGTGGGACGGCTACTACAAGATCAAGCAGGGCACCAAGGAAGACTTCGTCACCTTTTCACATGAACCTTTTGTAGGCAACAGGTATTTTGATCTGACGGCATACATCAATAATCTCTAAAGGATATTATGACGGAACAGGTACTGAAAAAAGAAAAGCTGTTGTTAAACGCGGATAAGTGGCAGGTAAGGCCGAGTTCGTGGATACTCGCGGTCTATATTGCGCTGATGCCCGTCAGCACCGCGTTGGCTGACCTTTTCGCAGGACCTTCGGTCATGACGCTTTTTGCAGGATTTTACATCATGGTATCTCTCTGCGAAGTCGTATTCATTTACAGAAGACTTGAAGCAGACATCGGACTTCTCCCCGTCTATGCCTATTTCCTGTTCACGATGGCAAGCTGCCTGTGGAATGAATATTTCGATGCAGACTGGTATTTCGGACAGTTTGCGATAACGACTGCGATCGTATTCTGCGTTACCGTTAAGCGCGTTACAATCAAAGAGATAAAGCTGTTTAAGCTTGCTATGTACATCAGCATCCTTATCGCGGTAATAAGCACTCTCATGAATCTTCCCAAGCCCGGCAAGCGTCTCATGATCTGGATCACAAGCTACATGGATCCTAACGATTTTGCGTGCGGACTTGCTATCGTAGTCTCATTATTCCTCGTTGAACTGATGAACAAAAAGCGCATTATCCTCAACGTGCTCTGCGTTGCAGCAGTAGGCATCATTGTACTGATGTCAGGTTCAAGAGGCGGACTTCTTACCATGGGATGCATCGTCATCGTATGGCTCTTTAACCTCAAGGGGCCCATCAGGATGAAGATCCTTCTCGCGCTCATCGCATTTGCAGCAATAGTCCTGTTCTGCGCGGAGAACGGCATCGGTCCCAAGATCCTATACAGATTCAGCATTACAAGACTCATATCCGACGGTGGCGGCGGAAGAATGCCCATCTGGAAGGCGGGCATCGAGAAGTTCTTAACTTCAGATCCTCTGCATGTCATCTTCGGTTACGGCCACGGAAGCTACACCACTTCCGTACGTTATGTCGCGATCGGCCACGATGATCCTTACATCGCCCACAACATGTTTATCAACGCTCTTCTTGAAGGCGGTCTTGTGGGCCTTGGCCTCATTGTTTCCTGTTTTGCAGCGCTCTACAGATATGCAGCAAAACACAAGAACCTGTTCGGCATCCTTGCTCTTACGGGCTTCATCGCAGAAGGCCTTACACTTGATGCACAGGTTTACAGAACATTCGCTTTCGCAGTTGCCATGGCAGTAATATGGCACGAGACCACTAAGGAGAAACCGGAAAATGTCAGATAAAGTATCGATAATCGTTCCGGTCTATAACGTCGAAAAGTATCTGGATGAGTGTGTAAAGAGCATCCTCGCTCAGACTTATTCAAATATAGAGATCGTACTTGTTGACGACGGCTCAAAGGATACGAGCGGTTCAATGTGCGATGAATATAAGAAACAGGATGAAAGGATCGTTGTCGTCCACAAGGAAAACGGCGGCCTCTCTTCGGCAAGAAATGCCGGCATGGAAAATGCTTCTGGTGATTATTACATCTTCGTCGACAGCGACGATACAATCTCTCCCAATATGGTTGAAGAGATGGTAAAGAAAGCCAAGGAACATGATGCAAAGATCGTCTCTTCCCTGATCTCCGAAGAACAGGATAAGCTCGGCAAAGGCAACGCTTCTAAAGTGACGGTCTTAAACACACATGATGCGTTAAAGAGCATCTTCTCAGACGGCCTGGTCGTTACTTCTTCAAGCGGAAAGATGTACGCAGCTGACCTCTGGGAAGACATCAGGTTCCCGTCAGACATGATCTTCGAAGACTTCGCGACCATATACAAGGTCATAAGAAAAGCTCCGAAGGTCGTAAGCTTTGAAGACTGGCAGTACTTCTACAGGCCCAATCCCGCGGGCATTACAGGCACTCCTTTTTACCATAGGAAGATGCAGTTTTTCGATGTTGCTGGGAAGGTGTCAGAAGGAATAAGCGCGACTCATCCTGATCTGGTTCCGGTAATCAGGAACAGGGTGACAAGGCAGGCGATATCTTATTACAGGGACATCTCTTCAAGCGGATACGACGATGTGGAAGATAAGAAATTCATCGTAAGGACCGTAAGGAAAGGCATATGGAAATATCTCTTCTCGAGGTACAAAGCCAAGAGCAAGATGTTCGGTCTTCTGATAGCGATATCACCGCCGCTGGCACGGAAAGTCTTCGCAAAATAAAGTCAAAACAAGTCATTATGGTATATTAAAAAACAGCAATCAGGTTGCGTAATGGAGGCAGTCAGGAATCATGAATACATCCGATAACATAGTCAATATCAATCTCAAAGAATACTTCTGGTCTTTGCTTGAGCAGTGGAAATGCGTGATTGCTGCCGGATTGGTCTTTGCAGTCCTGGTGCCCGTTGCTTTATCACTCAAGGATTCGAGAGCAAGAAACAACGAGCTTGCAACCTTCCAGGAACTTGCTTCCATGAGCCGTGAGGAAATGCTCGCTACATTGAACAAGGATGAAAGAGAGATGGTTCTTTCCAACGTTTATCGTGACGAGCTTTTGAAGAACCAGTCTTCATATAATGACAATTCGATCTTCGCAGGCATGGATTCTGACAAGTTCGTCGTTCTCCACTATGCATTCGTTTCAGACGGAGATTCCGATCAGATCTGCTCTGCTTATGCTGCTGCACTCCGTGATTCAGACACCATCTCCATGGTAAGAAAGAATCTCAGCGACGAATATAAGGATGCTGACGAAGGATACATCAGAGAACTGATAATGGTATCAGGTGAAGGCTGCGTTGATCTCATGGTCATCATGCCTGAAGGCACTAACGAGGCAGTTCTAGCTTCCGGAATCGAAGCAAGGATTGAAGAGATCCATACACAGATCGAAGCGGCTTTGGGCAAGCACACGATTACATATATCGTTTCAGAGAAGCAGGAACTCGCTTACGATGAACTCGCTGCAGATCTTGTAACAAGAACACACGAGCTCTCACTCATCAAGGACAAATATGATGCTACATATTATTCAATGAACGATGCACAGCGCAACGTGTTGTGGATGCTCATCTCTTCACAGGAAGAAATCGATGCATATGTCAGCCAGTCACCTTCCATGAATATCGAATTCTCCAAGGGCAGGATCGCAATAGGATTCGTTGTCGGAATCTTCCTTTATGCATTCATCTATCTGGTTTATATCGTATTCTCATCGGTAGTTCAGAACCCTGAACTCTTCGTCGAGACATTCAATACAAGAAGCTTCGGTAAGGTCAGCAGCTACAGATATAAGGGCCTCTCTGCCCTTATTCACGGCAAGGTCTTCTACAAGATGCACCACAAGGGCAGCATGGATGATACTGCCATCACAAATGTTGCAGAATCTGTCATCGCATCCTGTGAACACAACGGTCTTAATAAGGTTGGGATCATCCTTGCAGGCAACATGAAGGACTATTCCGCACAGTGCGAAAAGGTTATAAAGAAGCTTAAGGGTTCCAAGATGGAAGTCGTAAAACTCGACGGAGAGCTTAATGACGATAACATCTCAAAGCTCGACTGCGCAGTTATCTTAGTCGGTTCAGGCAAGACAAAATACGGCAACGTAAGTGAAGCGCTCCGCATCTGCGATTACTATAAAAAGAACGTTATCGGCGGTATTTATTTCGACTGATAAGAATTACTTCTTCTTGTGAAGCATCTTCTTGAAGATCCAGCCGCGCAGACGTCTGGGAACTAATGCCACGAAAAACTGGATAATGATTACGGATGCATAATCAAACCATGAGATATATCCGGTATCGTAGACCATCTTTTTTCCGGTCTTGTATTTCTTGAAGTAGGCCCAGCCGCCCCTCCTGTCGAACATGTCTTTTCCTATGCGCGCATAAACCAGAGAGTCATCGATATTCGCGCATTTAACGCCATTCTTCATCATGCGGCACCAGAGATATGTATCCTCCATCAGAGGGCATGACTGGTAGTTGCCTGCATCAAGAACGGCCTTCTTTTTATACATGACGGTCATGTGATTGAAGGCATCACGTTTCTTCTGATACTTCTTTATCTCGGCATCAGTAACGGGTACAAGTCTTTTTGCAACTATCGTATCCGGTGTGTCTTCGAACTCGTCTATGTGGCTTCCGATGATGTCCAGATCAGGATCTTTCTCAAATTCGGAAAGCTGCTTTTCGAATCTGTCTTCCCTGCAGATATCATCGGTATCCATTCTTGCGATGATGTCATAAGTGCATTCCGGAACACCTGACTGCAATGCCAGTCCGAGACCCCTGTTCTCTTTGAACGGAACTCTCTTTATAAGTCCGGGATACTCTTTTTCGTATTTTTCGAGAACGGCATACAGCTCTTCTGTGAGCGGACCATCTTCAACGATAACCCACTCGTCAGCCTTAACTGTCTGTCTTAAAAGGCTCTGAAAGCATTCTTCAACATACTGCGGCTTCTCTTTTATATAGAGCGACATCAATACACTGAACTTAGCCATATTACTTAATGATATAAACCTCGCTGTGAATCGTATCGCGCTTGCCTTCCGGAGGCGGTGTCATGTAGTCTCCGTAAAGAAGTGTCAACGTCTTATCAGCATCATTGAAAGCCAGATATTCGCTGTCTTCAAACTTATAACGCTTAAGAGGGAATGCTTCATTCTCTTCAAGATAAATATGCTCTGTAAGGAACAGATAAATGGTCTTATCAGGATCACCCTTAAAAGATGCATGTTCCTTTCTGTCATTTGCGAGCTTATCAAGTCTTACCTGATAGTCTTCGTCGCTCAAAAGGCCCTTTTCCCTGCGCTTGTTAATGTATCTTTCGAACTCATCGTCGATGTAATTCCACATCTCGGATTCTTTCAGCACGGGAAGTTTATAGAGGTCAATGTGAAGACCCTTATGAGAATATGCGCTGTCCTGCGGATAGAGGTTCTGGGCTGTCTCGGAATTCAGATCCTTAACATGCGCCCAGCCGTGAAAATACATAGGCTCTGATTTCTCATCTTCAAGGAACATGTCCTCCGGAAGTTCGCTTCTCAGATATTCGATGGCTTCATCGTATGAATCGCTGAAAAGCCAGAGATCAAAATCTTCATCCCACGGAATAAAGCCCTGATGTCTTACCGCACCAAGCAATGTACCGTATGCGAGAGAATAAGGAATGTTGTGCTTCTCCAGAATGCCGGTAGTAGCTTTTGCCAGATGATACAGTCTGTCGTGTATCATCTCAGGCGTTGCGGCAATTTTGCTCATACTTTATCTCCGTACATCTTCTCGTAGTAGTTCTGATATTCACCGCTGATGATCTCTTCCCACCAGTCACGGTTATCGAGATACCACTGGATAGTCATCTTGATGCCGTCA
>CADAIP010000017.1 GCA_902787975.1 Oscillospiraceae bacterium | reverse complement strand
AAGACAGATGATCCTGTAATCAGGATATTTCTTAAGCATGTGAAAAACAAAGTTTGAACCTATAAAGCCGGCTCCGCCTGTTACGATAATTACCATAATGTCCTCCTATTTATTATATATTATAAATAATAAATAATAAAAAGTTTAGCAAAATAGAATTAATACTAAAATTCCTTAACTACAAATTTGATAAATATATAAACTTATTAAACAGCAAATGAGAATAAAACTATAAATGATACTGTTCAAATTATTAATCTATTCACTATTTCTTAATCTACTATTCTTGTCAGTTATAATCCTACTATCAGCAAGCTTAAGTGAATTCTCATATATTTGAATAATACATTAACTTGCAGATACTTTAAGTTTGGAAAACAATTTCTTAACCACTAATAACAAATATTGATACTCTTCTCTCTTGTGAAATACCAGGAAAAGAATGAGATTAATAACTATGAATGAAACTATACATTCGGCAAGTAACCAAAGAATGTTTCCTTGAGGAAGTGCAACCAAGTACTTTAAATAAGACAAACCAACAGTAACAACAACTGTAATTAATGTAAAAAGCAAATAGGTACCCCAATATTCAAAAACACTTCTTTTGAATGAATGTTTATATAACAAATACGGTTCTCTCCAGAAGGTAGTTAATAAACAACTGATAATGGTACCGGCAAAAACACCGACGATTCCGAAATAATAAGTTAAGAGTATTGAAATGCCAAGATTTAAAACAGCTTCTATTAATGGTCTAATACGATCCTTAACGAATAATCCGCCAGCATTTATAAATGCACCGTTGGTAATTCGCGTAATTGTTATAAATAACTGTATACATAAAACAATAGTCGTAATTTCATCCAGAAGGAATTTCTCACCTAACCATACGCAAATAAAATCATTGATCGCTTCATAAGTACAAACAATAACAACACTTGATATCCACAAACACAAGAATGTCATTTTACGAAAGAGTTTATAGTATTCGTCTTCTTTCATCTGTTGAATGGCATTTCCGACAGATGCAGTAAAGTTACCTAATATTTGTGTCAGAAAACTCTGAATGTATGTAAGGACCATCGCATAATTAGAATAAAGGCCTGTAGATGCGAGATTAACCATTTTTGTCAATACTGCATTATCTGTACCAGTCAATACAGTATAACCCACCTTATGATATAAACACGCTCTTGTATCCTTCAGGATTTTGCGCTGCTCTTCTTTTGGAAGCATTTCTTTTACTTTGAACACTTCTGAATACTGTTTAGTTGTCCAAAGACTAGCAATAAAGTTAATCAACAAAACAACAACAATTCCTGCAGCCAAAGTAACTGTATAATTTCTGCTAATTATCAATATGGCTATTTGAATTGCATATTTAGAAAGATTAATGATCAAATCAATAACAGAAAAAACATAATTTTTCTGGTCAGCCGTCAACAGTGTCAATTTATAAGAAAAAATATAGCTTGAAACAGTATTGGCCAGGAACAATAAATATACTACGTAAAGATTAATGTCGCTTGGTACTGTATCAGTTTTATTTAAAAGGAATGGCAAAAATGGTAGCAGTACAAGACCAACTCCGGTAACTACTAACGCTATAATGGAATAAACTCTTTTAAAGAAGTTCATCAGCATTCCAACATAATGAACATCATTTTCACTAATAGGCTTATAGAAACGATATACAATCGAAGTAGTAATTCCTAATTCAGCTAAAGATAGAATAGTTAAGATGTTGGAAAACAATCCATTAAGGCCCAGATATTCAGCAGCCAAAAAGTATACGAATATAGCTCTATATCCGAAACCAAGCAAAATCTTTACAATCATTGACACGCCGCCAATAACTGAATTCTTAAGCGAATTAGATGTTCTTGAATCTGAATTAAACAATTAGTCTATTCCCTGCAAGTATTAGATATTATCTTTTAACTTAAATACCTTACGGAGAATTACTCCAAAACGAATAAACTTATATCCGGCCTTTGAGATATCAGCTCTATCCATTATCCAGGATAACTCTCTTTGGGAAGCATTTGAGTAATATGAAGGTGCTTCAGTATCTTCTTTACGATATCTCCATAAACAGCTGATATCGTAAGTACAATATGTCCTAATCATATTTTTGTATTCTTCCCTGCTAAATGCATCAGCATCAACATTAAAAACCTTAAGTAAATTTGTTGTTATAGCCAGGCAATAAGGACCCATATAAGGGAAATTGCGCCTGACATGATTAGACAAACTGCTATCTATCCAAGTAACTTTAAGGTTGTTTACTTCATTAAGTGCTATTTGATAACCGGTTAAACAATATGTACGTGGAATCAATATAATTTCCGCACCCTGACTCATAAAAATACAGTTATGCGCACAGGAACCAACAGTGCTGGCTAAGCTCTTACAATTACTTAATAAAGCAATCTGTTCTTCTAATGAATAGTCCTCTGGTGCAATGATCTCATATCCTAAAGAACTGAAGAATTTTTCAAAATACTTCTCGCCATAAGATACATTCTTCTTATACTTAGAATAAGTAAAATATATCTTTTCATACTTTAAATTTTCATCGTCAGTCTTATTAATGAAGTAGTTTTTAATATGAGATACTAGATCCCTATATTCCTTAGTAAACCATCTGACATCAGTATCTAACTTATAAAAGCATTCATCCGGAATATATAAAGTATTAAAACATGTTATTTCATTTATAGAAACAAGTTTATCCTCTGTAATACCAACGCTTTCAAGCAACTTCAAAAAATTATTCGAGAATTTGAAACCGTCAATTGGAATATATGCGAATTTACAATTGGCAACCAGGTCATGATGCGAATCAGCAATAGCTACCCAAACTCGACGTAAATCGTCTGTTATATTATGTCCCCAAACGCCATTAAACATTCCCAGAAAAATAACGTCTGTATCTTTCAAAACGACTTGGTCATCAGAATATTCATATCCGACTGTAGAATCATTATGTACACCTGTATTACTAAGGAAATCTCCTGATGATGTAAAAACGCCACCGCCCCATTTACCATCGTCTAGTATTTTGTAAGGTAAAACGACAGCATCTTTATACACTTCAACATTCAGTTTCTTATCAACGAAATGAGTTTTAGTGTATTCGTTTTCAAAAAACTCATTTGCACCTGAGTATAAATAATCGTTCATCTTTACGCGCTCTTCAATCTTCTAACAATTTTATCCCAATATAAACGGAAAACTAACATATTAAGCTTTCCTTCAGAAAACAAATAAATTACCTTATCACTACGCAAATCAACAGTTAAATCTGTCTTATTGTTCTTATTAGCAAACAGGTTCCTCCATGAAATATAATAATTCTGAAGCTCTGTTTTTCTCTCTTTAAGCTTTAATCCGTTATTCTTTTGAAATAGCATATAAATTCCAATGTATGAAATAAACAAAGAATAAGGATAAATACCAGAAAACATCGATTTATTACTAATCAAATTATCTGCCAGGCCTTCAAAGAGTTTAAGACTACGAACAAAGTACTCTTTGTCAAAAGCTCTGGATAATGATCCATTAACAATTCGATAGTTATATGGATGATAATCATTTTCAATAACAATAGATTGGGCTCTGGAAATTGCAGGATAAGAAACTGCAGCATCATCACCCATTTTCAGTGTGTAATCAGCAGGAATATAACCATCCAAAAGAAGTGATCGTTTAATCAATTTGTTCCATAGAGATGCATTTATTCCCGCTTCATAAAACTTTCCGGTATACATTGCTTTATCATATATACATTGGATCTTATCATCAGAATAATATCCTGATTCAATTGGACAACACTTATTGACAGAACCGGACTCTGATACTTCCTTGTATCCAACAATAACCATGTCAGCAGTTTTCTGATCAGCCAAAGAAATCATCCTTTCAAACATATCTGAATCGATCCAGTCGTCACCGTCTATAAAAGATATATATTCACCGGTTGAATTCAAAAAACCATTCCATCGAGCAGATACAGATCCCTGATTTTCCTGATGAATAACTTTGATCCTGGAATCTTTAGCTGCATACTCATCACAAATTCTAGGACAGTTATCCGGTGAACCATCATCAACTAATACCAGTTCAAAATTCTTATAAGTCTGATTGAGAATACTATCAATACATTGATTAAGATATTGCTCAACCTTATAAATAATTACAACAACACTAAGTTTAATCATTAGCATCAATTATCTTATTGAAAGCGTTTGTGAAGCATTCTACAAATGCTTTTCTTCCAAATCGATTAACAACCTGATTTCTTATATAGTCCGGATCAAATGTCAATTTTTCTTCCAAATAATCTTTAAGACCCTGTGCCATGCCTTCACAATCAATAATGTCGTAAATTCGGCCCATTTTAGAATCAACATAATCTTCAACTCCACCGCATCGAGTTGAGAAAATAGGCAGTCCGCAACAAGCAGCTTCCATTGCTGATACCGGTTGACCCTCTTGTATAGAGGTCATGATAAAGGCATCGGCTTTGTTTAACGTCTCTCCTATCTGTTCATGAGGAACAGACGGTATCATAATAGCTTT
Source organism: Oscillospiraceae bacterium (assembly GCA_902787975.1). Classification (GTDB taxonomy): domain Bacteria; phylum Bacillota; class Clostridia; order Saccharofermentanales; family Saccharofermentanaceae; genus Saccharofermentans. The sequence goes on along the minus strand of CADAIP010000017.1, from coordinate 142,656 downwards.
GTCTGCGAATTTAGAGTTCTTTATCTGCTCTTCAAATTCTTCAACATTAGATGAATAACCTTTATTCGATCCATACCCGACTATCATAACTTTGAATGGACAGTCAGTGATTTCAGTAAGCCTGTTCATAACACCTACGAACAAATCATAATTTTTATAAAAAGAATGAGCAGCAACTATAATGAATGTCTTTACATCATTATTGCTTGGTAAACAAAGCAACTTAGTCTCATCAACAAGATTTCCCAGATAACAAATATCAGGCAACTTTATGTTCTGTAATAATATCTGTCGAATCTTGTCTTTGCTTATCGCAATAAATAAATCTGAACTTTCAATAGCTCTTTTAATAACATCACTTATAACAGAACCGGGCCACGGAACAGGAGCATGTTCAGAAACAATATAAGGTTTATTGAATGCTTCAGCTAAACATTGAGTTGTAAAAGCTTCTGTTTGAGCATCAACACAGTAAAACACATCAATATTTTCCTTTATATTTTCTTTTGCAAGCTGAATAATCCTTTTCTTCAAATAATCGGCCTTTTTTGTAGATACATATTTACCAACACCCGGAACTTGACCATTACCGGATCTTTTTATCTTAAAATTGTATAAAGCATCACCTAAGGAAATATTAATTGGTACCGGCAAATCAAATGAATACTCAACAGTATTATTCTCTTCCGTGCGGGCAATAAACGAAGGCTTGCAAATCAAGCTTTTCTTAGAATGCTCATTTATATGTACAACTACAAAATTGAACTCATCGGAGACAGCAAAAGCCTGCTCTTTAAAGAAAACACCCTGAAAAGGATTTTCTTTAGTAGGATACCAATTTGTAATTAAACATATAGTTTTCTTCATATTTTGATAATGACCTTGTTAATTAATCAGAAATATAACTTCTAAATTCTTTATAGTCCCTAATATAGTCTTCTGCTTCATAATATTCTGAAACTGCAACACAAAGAACAGAATCTTTCTGTAACCACAACATTTCTCTCCAAGTAGGTTCATCTATTACAACACCAATGGAAGGATCAGATAGTTCAATTTCCTCTCTTCCGTTCTTATTCTCAAGAATCAATTGAATTCTGCCATAAGGACAGAATAATAATTGTTTAAGTTTCTTATGAGCATGAAAGCCTCTTCTTGTTCCTTCAGGCACTTTTGAAATATAGTAAATTCTTTTGATATCAAAAGGAATGTCATGTGAAGCCTCAAAAAAAGACAATTCACCGGCTCCCAAAGTAGGAATAGTTTTAATATGAACGACTTTACATCCTGCAACAGATTCACGCTCATCAATAACATCACCTTTAAGTACTGAATACCACTTTAGATTATCTACATCTTTATAGCGTGCAAGTATATCGTCGGAAATATCAAGAGCTTCATGGAAATTGTGCTTATCATAAAACCTGATAGCTCGTTCATTTGCTCTTGAAACGCACCAATATACATTCTCTAATCCATATTCATCGAATGCCCGTCTAAGAATCTCTTCCATTCCATACCAGGAATATCCTCTGCCCATAGCAGATTTTCTGACAGAGATACCAAACTCAGCACTAAGATGTGTACGGTCGATATTCTTAAGACTAACAGTTCCCATATACTCATCTTCATCAGAAACGATTGCAAGATGAATATCATGCTCTTTTTCAGAAGAAGCCATAATAAATGAATTGCAGTCATCAATAGTCTTCTTTAAGAAATTGCCCCTCAATTTCCCGACTACATCTTCATCATGCATCCACTCCAACATAAGAGGAGCATCTTTTAATTCTAAATCTCTTAATCTCATTTGAATTCATTAATCCTATCAATTACGTAATCAATCTCTTCATCTGTCATTCCATAAAACATCGGAATACTAAGTTCGGTTTCACTAATCTCTTCTGCAATTGGAAAATCGCCTTTTACATAACCGAATTCTTTAAAACAATCCTGTAAATGCATTGGAATAGGATAATGCTTATTTGTACTGATTCCGGCATTGTTAAGGAAACTTTCCAATTCAGACCTTCTCTTGCATCTGATACCGAAGATATGCCATACGGGCAACGCATAATCCGGAACATAAGGAAGAATAATCTCCGGATTATTAATTCCGGCAAGATATTTCTGAGCAATGCTTCTTCTGTTTTCATTGACCTTATCAAGTATTGGAAGTTTAGCGGAAAGAAAAGCAGCCTGAAGTTCATCCAATCTTGAATTATTACCTTGATAAATATGATGGTATTTATAATCAGATCCGTAATTACCTAAAGCACGGATTTTATTGGACAATTCTTCATCATTTGTAACCGTAGCACCTGCATCTCCAAGCGCACCTAAATTTTTACCAGGATAGAATGAAAAACCAGCAGCGTTACCAAAAGAACCAATAACTTTATCATTATATCTGGCTCCATGAGCCTGCGCACAATCTTCTATTACATAAAGATTATGGCGCTTAGCAATATCCATTATCGGATCCATATCACAAGGCTGACCATACAGATGAACGGGCATAATTGCTTTTGTATTTACTGTTATAGCCTCTTCAATCTTATTGGGATCAATATTATAAGTCTGTATATCAGGTTCAACAAACACCGGCTTAGCACCAACATATACGACTGAAAGAGCGGTAGCAATATATGTATTGGAAGGAACTATTACTTCATCTCCTGCACCGATATTCAATGCTTTCAATGCCAAATACAAAGCATCAAGGCCATTGCCTACGCCAACACAGAATTTACTGTCACAATATGAAGCAAAAGCTTTTTCAAATCTTTCGTCTTCTTTTCCTTCAATATACCAGGATGAACTGAAAACGCGTTCAAATGCATTTCTTAACTCCTGATCTAACTCTCGTTCTAACGGAATAAACGTTACAAATGGTACGTTCATAATTAACCTCAAAAAATCATATAGTCATACCTGTGTTATGAATTTGGTTAACATAATCCATATCAATACTAACATTGGTATATCTTGGTTTAAACTTTCTTTTCAAAACAAACTTGTACTTTCCGCTGGATATTAAAAAGAAAAGCACTTTAAACTTACGCAATACAACTCTTTTTTCTTTCCTAATATTTGCAATCTTAGCAAACCGCTTTGCTACAACACTATCTTTGTTCCACTCAAGCATAATTGAATCAGCGGCTACATAATCTGCAAAGATTCTTTCAAGCCATTTCTTGTTTCCGTTTGTAGATACGCCTGAACCATGTTCATATAAAACAGTATCTTTATCATAATAGCAGGCAGGCTCGTTATTATATGCCATTAATCGATATATGTTGTCTTCAGCATATATGACTTTACCCAGTAACAGATCGCTATACTTTTGCAATTTCTCAGTACTTGCCAATGTACAAGCTCCGGTTACAATATCATCAAAAACCAAATAATTATACGCCCATGAATTTCTATAAAAATTCTTATTATTCTGCGGATCGGATTTTACAGAAACAGTTTTAACTTCATCATTTTCATAGTAGTAATGGATACAATCAGAAAATGATACTACTGCATTATTATTCTTAATATACTCATACCAAGTAGCTAAACAATCTTCTCCATTAAGATAATCGCCGGGACTTATAAGCTTTGTATAATCACCCTTACAATATCTCAAGCCATTATTATAATTTCTGGTAGTACCACCATTCTTGGCCAATGAAACAATTACATAATTATGAAATTGTTTAGTCTCAAAAAACTCTATTAGTTTATCTAGTTCAAATGATTGCGAACCATCATCTGATATTACAATCTGAAGATCGATATTTTTTTGAAGCAAGCCGGAATTAATAGTAATAAACAGTTTTTTGTAATCGGGATTATATGTACCAATTAGAAGACTTACTTCATAGTGTTTTTTTTCACAATTTTCAAATAAAATACCTGTAAATTCACTTTTTATGACCTCTGACGAGGAATCCTGATTAATTTCATTTGGTATTATCATAATGAAAAACCTTATAGATTCAGGACATAATTTTTTCAATCTTACTGCTATCACCCCAAACAGCCTTCGAATCATAAGGTCTGTCAGGGAATGCACCGTATTTCAATTTAATCTTATAATTGTTTTCTTTTATAAAACGCTCAACTCTGTCAGCAAGTTTCTCCGGATGACCAGAACATATATTTATTATTCCGAGTATTTCATCCTGGTTAACAGATCTCGCAACTTGCTCGCAAAAATCTTCATAATCAATAAAATCGAATTGATTAAGACCTAAAGTAAACGGAAATTCTTCTTTACCTTCAATTTCTGCGGCTGTTATCTTAGAAAATATTGATGAACCATATCTACTGTTACCGACAATATAATAACCACGAAGCCACTGAAACTTTTTGCCTTTCTGAGCACATATCATAGCCGTTAACTCTCTTAAAGCATTTTTACTTATTCCATAAGGGGTTGTTGGATGACAAGGTGTGTCTTCCTTAATAGAACCCTCAAAGAATCCAATTTCATGCATAGAACCCATTACAACAATCTTCGTAATACCAGAATCAGCAAACGATCTTATAAATGAATAATGCTTAGGCAAATCATTAATATGAGCATCAGAATAATGTACAAAACCATCACGCCATGCAAGATGAAGCAAAACATCCGGTTTACCGAAATAATCATAAGGATTATCAATAGAAAATAAGTCACAAGCTATTTTTTCTGCACGATCATCAACATTATCAACCGCAAAATCAACAGCAATAACTTGTAGACCTAAATGTACTAAGTGTTTTACAATTCCCTGACCGAGATATCCATTTGCTCCAGTTACCAATACTTTCATAATTTATTCTCCTATCAAAAAGAATTTCATAAAACCTTTGTCCATTCAGCCAAATCAAAGTCGTATTTTTTAACTACTCTGGCCGGACTTCCAACTGCTACGCTGTAATCAGGAATATCAGAAGTGACTACTGAATTTGCCCCGATTACACAGTGCTTGCCCACTTTAGCACCACAAACGCACACATTCTCACCTAACCAAGATCCTTCTCCTATAACAACAGGATTAATTTCTTTTATTTGCTGAGAAATAACAGGCTTAGTAACATCTTCATATCCATGTGTGCAATCAGAAATAAACACTTTATCCGCAATTAAAACATTCTCTTCAATTGTTACTGAATGAGTTGCAATAATGTGACTATAATGGCCGATTGTAGTTCCTTTATCAATCTTTAAAGTTATCTCTGAACTGGTTCCACCCATTATCCAAGCGCCTTCAGCAACGTAAACATCATCAGATAACAAAACAGAACCAACAGAATCAAGTTGAACTGGCTTAAGGATTAATGTCCTCTTACCAATACTGTTAAACTTAGATTTATAAAAAGTATGTGTTTTCAGATACCAGCACTTTTTAACAAATCGATTCATGCTTCAATCCCCATAATATCATCAAGCCAACTTGCCAGAGAGTATTTCTGATACAATTCATCCGGCATTGTAAAATAAGGCGTCTTAAAGAATTCATCCGGTATATCAAAATTGTCTTCATCATATACGAAGTTATTAATATCACTATAGAAATCAGCATCTTTTATAAGCTTATTATTCGTAGCAATCTTACATCTGTTACCAAAAGATTCTATGGTCCTCATTGTGTATCCTGTCTGATGAACATTCGTATAATCGACAACAACTTTACTTCTGGAATACAGCTCATAACTCTGTTTAATGGTAAGTGGCTTAAATGTCAGATCTTTAGGATCTGCATCAACTACTTCGGGCTTCTTATTTAAATACTTGTACTTGTAAAAAAGGAAACGATTAAGATGAACTATTGCTTTAAGATTATATCCTCTCTCATCACATAACACTTTAAGTTTATTAAGAATTTTGGCTCTATTAGAATGAAGAGCACATATGAATAAGACATCTATATCCTTATCTACAGTCTTATCTGAATTCTCAGGAATATAAAACAAAGGTCTGTAATTCCATCCATAAGTTTCAGCATCATTGATATCAAAAGTATAAAGCCTGTCAAAATATGGAGCAATATCAAGTGCTGTTTTATTGTTTGCAACACCATCCCACTGATATAAGATGTAGTTACATGACTTTGGAGTAGATGCTTTAGCCATCTCCAAAATTACAGGACTCAAAGATGAACCTCTGATAACAAAAAAATAATCAAGATCTGAAAGCACATTTCTTAAGTGTTTTGTATAGTATTTTTTTAATAATCTTTCTTTTTTACCGGGCATATAAACATATACAAATCGATATGACAACTTTACCCAATTAACATTCTCAAATATAAGATGAACTGTAGCACCACGTTTACGAAGATCATCAGCGATATAATCTTCGTAGCCGTAAAACTTTGGACAGATCAAAACTATGTTTTTATTTGCTAGATTCATATATCTGTAAGTTATCCAATTCTGACTTATTAGTCTTAGTTATAACGAGATTTTTCGAATACATCACAACGATCATAATCGGATAAAACATATAATGATCATTATAGAAATCAAACTGAGCAATAACTAACAACACAAAAAAGGCAACTGCTGAAAAAGCATTAATATGAGAATCAGACCATTTTCCACTTATTAACTTATAAAATAAGACAACTACAACTACAATACCAATAAGGCCACTACGATATAACACATCCATAAAATAGTTATGTGGATGATCAAGATTCAATTTACCAATAATCAATAATTTATCTTCAATTCCATAACCAATTAATGGAGATTTTTTCCACCAATTAATAACACAATCCCAAATAATAAAACGAGCTTTAATACTATAAAACTTATCAGTAAGCTTAGAAAACTCCATAAGAATGCTAAGCCTATCATTAAAAATCAATAAAACAAGAGATAGAACAACAGCTAATATAATAAGATTTTTAGTAGTTAACAAATTCGCCTTTTTCTTAATTACAAGAATAAAAACAAAAGCTAATAAAATTGAAAAACATCCTATAAAAGCAGTAATTGAAAACACATATAAAAATGCTAAAGAAATAAATAACAATACAAATATAGTTTTTCTATAAATAATCTTATTATTCTCTATAAGAGCATACAAACCAAGCAAATACATTCCTGGTATAAAATTAAAAATAGAAGAATTATCAAAGCCCCATAAGAAATTGTTTTTTACAACTTCACCAGACAATTCATCTCCAACCACATACATACCTTCAGGGTAGAAAACAAACATTGAAATTGCTGTCATTATTGACATAAAAATAAGAGGAAGCATCAATGTAGAAATAGCCCTATTGGGATCAGTTCTAATAAAATAATCAAAATATATACAAATACTAATTACAGAAACAACTTGAACAATAGCTGCTTTAAAATCTGCATTATGAATTATTGTAGAAAGTAACATAACTACTTGCAATCCAGCTATCCAATACAATATATGTGAAGCTTTATGTAATGTGCGAATACATCCCACGAGAATTAGAGAAGCTGCGAATAATTTCCAAATATCAAAAATGACATCAAAACTACCAGTCAACTCTGGAGCCGGTTTAACGAAAGGCAGAATAATAAAAAATGCCCCAATCTTTGATGTTAAGAACTTATTTAAAGAAGGAAAATAATTATCCATTATGCAAAATACAAACTCTCTAATTTAGCTGCACAATTAACAGCTACATATTCTTTGTTAAATCTTCTGTTACCATATTCGATACGATCAGTGTTCGGCATCTTAGTTATACATTCAGCCCAAGCTCTTTCACCATCAGAAAGAGATAAACGTTGAAACAATGGAGTTACATTAGCTTCATCCGGAATGTTTTCCGAACACAAAGTATGTAATCCGGCAGCCTGAGCTTCAATTCCTGAAATACCTAATCCTTCAAACAAAGACGGAAACAGAAAAACATCAGCAGCGGAAAGGATCTTATTTATATCATTTCGCTTCGTAAGCATAATGACTTTAGATTTCAGTCCCAAATGGTCTGTTTCCTGAATTAATTCTTCCTTTGCAGGGCCTTCACCGCCAACAAACAGAAGCTTTGAATTTGAATTGATCTTCAAGTATTCATTGAAAACTCTGACAATGAATTTCTGGTTCTTCTCTGACGAATATCTCCCTACATTGCACAATACAAATTCATCTTTAAGGTTTAATTCATTACGAATCTGATTGCGCCAGTCCTCATTATACTTATAGTTATCAAGTTCTATTCCGTTATTGATAACATTAAACCTATCACTCTTTAACACTTCATCAGAATACTTAAATCTGCCGGCTTCCTTAGAACATGCCAAAAACAGATCAGCATACTTATCAAGATATGAATCAGAAATCTTCTTGATCAATCCATGCTTCGCATCAGCATGACCGGTAGCATGAGAATGAACTATTACTTTCTTAATCCCTTTTTTCTTGGCGATCTTAGATACGATCATAAGATTAAATATACTTCCGGAGTGAATGTGAATAACATCATAGCCTGAAGGAATACTTTTCTTAGCCGTCTTGATTATGTACAACTTACGAAGTTTAGACTCAAACTTATAATTATTTGAGATGTATTCATCGCCTCTGTTATTAATCTTTTCAATCAGTTCAACATTATCCGCATGGAAAGGTGTTATAAACAGATACTTCGCAGGTTTAGTGAAATGCGAATACATGTTGTAGATAAATGCTTCTTGTCCGCCATAACTCAGCGGCTCGCCAAAGAATTCAATAACATTCATTTATTATCTGCAAATTCTACCTGAGGATAGAATGACTTTCCTTCTTTAACGGCATTGCTGATAACTTTGAGCTTTTCAGAAACATTCTTACCGTTCTTGATTATCTTTAATCTATGATACATGCGCTTAACGAAATAATAGAAACGACCTTTTACTCCTTCATTTCTGAACAAATAGTATTCGTTTCTATATGCATATTTGTATCTTCCTAAATTATCTGTTTCATCAACAGCAATATCAGATCCGATATTTGATTTAGACTTATGAGTTACTTTACTGTCAAATACAAAATAACAATCATGTGTTTTAGAAATACGTCTGGAATATTCAAGGTCATCAGCCCAAATAAAGAAATCGGTAATCGGAAGACCAACTTCATCAACAATGTCTCTTTTTACAAGGAAAGAAACAAAAGTAGCCATAATTATTTTATTCAAGCTAACGACAGAATCATCAATCTTCTTTTTATAGCTTATCTTCTGAATATTCATTCTGCAGAGACTTCCATCTTTCCAAAGAACTCTGCTGCTTAAAAATCCGAAGTTACCATTTAAGTCTTCAGCGGTTTTCATTAATACTGAAAGAGAATCCGGATCAACAATACAATCATCATCCATAAGCCAGAAATACTCATATCCCAGCTTATAAGCTGTCTTCATTCCGTAATTGAATCCACCAGCACCACCAAGATTGCTTCCGGTATTAACGTATATTACAGAATTATCGAATCTGTCCTTAACCAATTCAGCAGTACCATCAGTACTTGCATTATCAACTACAATTACATCACAATCTGAATAATCCTGTTTCAAAAGAGCTTCAATACACTCAACTAACAACTCTTTACGATTATAAGTGACAACAACAGCTGCGACTTTACTCATATTAGAAACTACCGCTGTATTTCTTTCCGGTAAACTTTGCCTTCAAAAAAGCAGTACCTTTCTTCCACCAATTAATCTTTTCCATATGAATAAGTGGAATCTCTTTAATCTCGTTTTTATTAATCTTTCCATTTTTAACATTTTCAGCAAGCCAAACATTAAAGATAATCTCGCCAACTCTACCATAATATCTTGAATGAAAAGGCGTAAGACCTTCTTCACCTAGTTTTGCTCTTAATTCAAAAAGAATGTCAAAAAGCCATTCACAATAATCATTGAACAGATTTCTATCCATGATCATCATATTAAACATATATCCCCAGCGCTGCTTCAAAACCTTGTCGTAAGAACTAATATACTCAGGATACTTCTTCTCTATAATCTTACGTGTCTCATCAAGTTGAATAGAATAATGAGTGTGTGCATAGTGACTATACAAAGTTTCAATATAGTATCTTCTCTTAACAGGAACAAAAACCTTAACAGTATTAAAATCAGACTCAATTTCTTTTTCTTTTAATACAGCATTCCACTTATCTTTTGCATGAGGATGAAGAGTAAAATGTCTTCGGTAGTGAGATAAACCAATATAATCAGAATCAATATTCTTCCAAGCCCAATACAAAGCTGTTAATTCACAAAAATACGGGTTCAATTCAGAAATATTATCGCCATCATCATCTCTTTGATAACCTATGCTCTTTTTACCCAAAGATCCTACATGCATTGGAAGATACATGGAATCCGTTGGCATTTGATAATTTTTATGAGCTGCTACTAAAACTGTTACTCTATTAATACTCAATTCTCTATCTCCAATTGTAGGTAATTTACATTGCTCCTCTATGCGAGAAAAGAACGCCAATTGTCTTAAACAGAATCTTTAAGTCCATTCCTAAACTCCAGTTAGCAATATATTCAGTATCAAGTCTTACAACTTCTTCAAAGTCAGTAATCTCACTTCTACCACTAACCTGCCACATACCTGTGATACCGGGTTTAACAGCCATTCTTGCTCTGTGATGAAAATGATACTTCTCAAACTCATCAAGCGTCGGAGGTCTGGTTCCAACTGTTGACATAGATCCCATCAACACATTAAAAAACTGAGGAAACTCATCAAGACTGGTCTTTCTTATAAATTCTCCGATTCCTGTCTTCTTTGTACCATCAGGAAGAATCTTATTACCAATAATTCTCGGATCGAAATCCATCTTAAACATCATTCCGTCAGCAACTCGGTTTTCCTTCATAAGATCCTTCTTAAGCTCTTCAGCATCCATTCTCATAGAGCGGATCTTATAGATCATAATGTGTTTGCCATTCTTACCGATTCTTTCCTGCTTAAAAAGAATAGGGCCCGGAGACTGAATCTTAATGATCGGACCAACAATCGCCATAATAAGCAATGCTATCAAACTACCGACTAAACCGGCAAATATATCAAAAACTCTCTTAATCAGTGTCTGTACAGGAGTAGCATAATTAATTGCTGTAGTTAAAACAGTTGTTCCGCCGATTTTCTCTGAAAATCTTTTTACTCCGGAACGGCTCATGTAAGGAACATGGTAATGAGTAGGAACAGCCATTACTGCACAAGCATCCATAAGTTTTACTATTCTCTTGTCATTGATAGGGCCATCAATATAAACGGAATCGATCCACTCCTTAGCTATATACTTAGCTGCGTTCTTAATATCTGTTACGACGGGAATACCACAAACAGTCTTTAAATTTGTCGTCTCGAGTAAAACAACACCTACGATCTGATAACCTGCCTGCTTATCACTTAATAAACGTGAAAGGATCATCTCTGCAGTATCTTCTGTTACTACAACAAGCATGTTATTTCTCTCTCTGCGCAAACTGGTTGTCTTAAGAAAAGATTTCCATAGCACTCTGGCGCTGAAACCAAAAAGCACATAAAAAACGAATGTTAATCCAAGAACAATTCTTGAATAAATGTCACCTAACTGAGAAGAGAAAAAGTAAATAAGTACGACAGCAAGTACAAGAACACTATGCTTAATATGTTCAAAAGCTTCTCTTAGTACACTACGTTTAATAACATCATGAAGAGAATTATTGAGGACAATAATCAATACGTCAGCAATAAAAAGCAAAATACCAAGATTTCTGTACTCATGGTTTACATATACATCCCACTTACGCATTCTGATGAAATATGCGAATACATAAGACAATTGAAGAACAATAATATCAAGCACCATAAAATCCAAGTGCTTTGACCAACCTTGTGCATTTCTCTTATACACGTCTAATTTCCCTTCTTTAGCATTTATTTCCGTAATCAAATAATCATCAGAGTATGCTTCGCCATAGAGCAGTTATGCCCTATAAGAAACAAATCTGACAACTATAATCAGCAACGCGCACGGCGGCGACGATTACGGAATAAATAGTTTATAGCTTCTAAGCTAAGGCAGGCTTCTTATCGATAATCTCAAGACCAACCTTAATCTCTCTAGAACCACCCATAAAGTCAGCCCTGAGAATAGCAATGCGTTTATGACGGTTTATCTTAACGATATTACCTTCAAGTCCGCACAAAGGACCATATTTGACGAATACCTGATCGCCTTCGATAACACCTACAGACTGTTCAACAACAAAGTCATCACCCATCAAGATTCTCAAGAATCTTTCTTCGTCTGACGAGATCGGGGTATAAACATCTCCGGTCATAAGGATTCTGGTAAAGGCATTGATCTTGACCAATCGCCTGTACATGTCTTCGACATCATTTGTCTGAATGAAAATATATCCGGGAAAAAGAGTGGAAGTTACCTTTTTATTCTCACCCCTGATACATTTTCTCCGTTCATACAAAGGAACGAAGATCTCCTCTTCATCAGTTTTGACTTCGTGCTGTAATCGTTCAGCAATCTTTAGTTCGTCGCCAGTGCGCACTTGTACAACGTACCACATAGCGATATTTTACCATTAAATTTAAAAATATTATAAATAATATATATATAGTGAATTGTTCTTGATTTGTTTAATATGTGAAATTAAAAAAGTAAGAAATTTTTTAGGCTCACAATTTGTGAGCCTAAATCAAATAGTTTATTTAATCTTTCCTGTTCTTTTTCTTGGCTTTCTTCTCCAGGTACATGGCCTTATCAGCCTGACTCATGCATTCGAGGAAATCCTTCCAATCAGTCAGTTCACTAGTACCAATACTCGCGCTTAATTCAAACTGATACTTGCCCTTCTCGTTTATTTCCTTCAAATTTTTCCTGACAGAACGGATAAACTGACCAATTCTGCCAACATCGGTAAGAATCAGAACGGCCACGAACTCATCTCCACCCATTCTGGCAACAAATTCTTTGGATTTAAGAGCATTATAGATACACTTAGACGTTTCTTTTATCGCCTCATCACCGCTATTATGTCCGAAATTATCATTGATATACTTCAATCCATCCATATCAATAGATACAATTGCGATGTCAAAGAGTTTTTTCCTATCTTTATCAAAGAGCTCATTAAACTTTTTCTCAAAGCCTTTCCTATTCAAAAGACCGGTAAGTGAATCCTTGATGTAAAGATCCATTATGTCAGCAATACCAAAGTATTTCTTATAGAGTTCAAGCTTATTGATGACCTGACCGACCTGCATAAAGATAAACTCTATTTTTTCATTAATAAAGCCCGGTTCTTTTGTATCAACTACCAAAACGGAATACCCATATATGACATTCTTATTTGCAATCGGAAGGAAAATTACCGTACCGGTTATATCCTCAAGGAATCCGTCAGGTAAAAGCTTATCATTCGGGAAATTGATAGATTCGATTATTATCTTGCCATCACTGCCAAAATAACCACTAAGTCTCCTGTCATTTTCACAATATCTGCAAAGATAGCTCTGTAAAACACTTGAATTCTTTTTCAGGCTTTCGAGTGTTACTTTTAAAGCTGCTTCTTTGGTAAGACTTTCCTCAAAATCAGTGCTTAATAAAACGTATTCTCTCATGGCCTCTATTGAATTTGAGCTGGAGACCTTAAGTTCACGAAGAGCCTGATATACATCTCTTCCCAAATCCTCATCGCCGGTACTCTCGCGGATAACGATCGTACCGGATACATTTACATAAAGATCCAAGTTTTCTTTTGCATGAAGCTTTTCAAGAAGTTCCATGGCAGCATTTATGAGAGTTTCCTCAGAAATCTCAATAGTCGTAAGCGATGGAATATGGTCACCGGATTCGGTTATATTATCGATACCGCTAATCATGGTATCACCGGGAACAGAAAAACCTCTGTGTATCAATTCGTCAATTAATGTCAGGGCCTCATAGTCATTAGAACAGATAATGGCCTCAGGTAAAGTGCCGTCTTCCTTTGTGAAGAAATCTGCCTGTTCAGGACCCTGAGTAATCCAGTAATTGCCGTGGAATATCATGTCTTCACGGACTTCATATCCGGCCTCACGCATGGCATCCTCAAAACCAGCTCTTCTCTCAGCTGAATCCAGGAGATCATCTCTACCCGTGACAAATCCTATATCACCAGACTTACACTTGGAGATAACATATTTTGCCACTTCGTGCATAATCGCTCTGTTATCAGGAACAACATTATAAAAACCGTTTATTTCAGCTCTGATGCATACTACCGGCGGAGCCTCAGTATCAGCCAGAAGATTCTCAATTAGTTCTTTTGACAATCCAGCCTGGTCTATAGTGTCAGCGCACAATATGATTCCGTCATAATCATGGATAGGAGGCAATGACAAAATACTCTTATAACCGATAACCTGAAGAGGGTTATTACTCGGAACTGAACAGTTGCCATAAACATCTACCCTATGACCATTCTTCCTGGCATAAGCATCAATACTTCTGATAATGGACGCGGAGTAGTCCCTGTACATATCTCCGACAAAAGCACATATCTTCATAAATCTATTATAGACATCAATAACCGATATGTGATAAATAAACAATGAACTTTAAATGAATATTAACTAAAGTTCTACTAAATAAACAGCTTAAAACACAGCCGCAACAGTCTTAAAAAGGACCCCGATATCTTTGAAAAAGCCAAATTCTTTAACAGCTTTTAGATTGTATTCCATCTTAGCCGGAAGTATCTCATTAACATAAACAACATCAGCATCTTCTGCTTTTTCAAGAAGCTCTGCTTCATCCTTATATTCAATGCTGGCAATCGAAGTTATTCCGGCAGGCATAAGCAAGGTGGCTTTCATCTCATCACTGTATTTATCTACATACTTGCCGACTTCAGGGCGTGTGCCGACAAAACTCATATCGCCTGCCAAAACATCAAACAGCTGCGGAAATTCATCTAACCTGTGGTTTCTGAGTTTAGCTCCTACTTTGGTAATTCTTGAATCATTATCTACTGTAACACTGCTCCCCATCTTATCAGCATTGTTTACCATAGTCCTGAACTTATGGATCCTGAATTTATTACCGTATGAAGTGACTCTTTCCTGTCTGAAAAACACCGGACCTTTTGAATCGCACTTGATCATAATTGCGATTACCAGCATTGGAATCCCCAAAAGTATAATCAAGTCCAATGCCGCACATACGTCAAAAACTCGTTTAAAAAACAGTCCGGCTTTATGTTTTGAAAGAGCATCATAATATGGCCTGACTACATCAGTCCTTAAGTCATCCGGCAATTCTTCCCACTTAGGTAATATAAACCAACGCTTTGAATTCAAAAGCTTTACCTGAGGCATATTAGAGCCCCTTAATTATCTCAGTGAAGGAATCAATAATATATGCTACATCTTCATTAGAAAGTCTTGTATGTAAAGGCAATGTGATCTCATTCTCATAAAGATGATAACTGTTGGGGAAATCCTTGATATCAGCACCACCGCCCTTTACCTGGGAACAAGACTTATACGCAGTCATCATGGGTAATGGCTTGTAGTGAACATTACAGGAAATACCCTTCTCAGCCATCTTAATTATTATCTCACGACGCTTTTCATCAGATATACCAGGAACCCTGACAATGTAAAGATGACAACAAGAATTGTAATCCAACCCAAAATGATTTATATGATCCAAGCCAAGGTTGTCACACATAAAATCATATTCATCAACTATCTCGCCACGACGATTAAGCAGATCAGAATATCTGTCAAGCTGTCTTAATCCGATAGATGCCATGATATCAGTCATATTGCACTTATAAAGCGGTGCAATAATATCGTATTCCCAACTACCTAATTGGGACTTAGCCAGAGCATCCTTATTTTGCCCATGAAGACTATATAACTGGAACCACTTATAGATCTCGTCATTATCTATGCCATCAAGATCTCTCCAAACACTTGCTCCGCCTTCACCAGTAGTAAAGTTTTTAACGGCATGAAAAGAAAAAGAAGAAAAATCAGCTATATTGCCGGCTTTAACACCATGTCTTTCACTGCCAAGTGCATGAGCACAGTCAGCGACAACAGCGACTCTGCCTAATGACTTTTGAATCCGCATTCCTAGATCGGTATTGCCTGACGGAGTAAAAAGATTCCTTTTACGTTCAACTATTTCAAAAATACGGTCATAATCACAGATAACGCCACCAAGATCAACCGGAATAACTGCCTTGGTCTTATCCGTTATAGCCGCCTCCATGGCATCATAATCCATTTCAACTGAATCAGGCTGACTATCAACAAATACAACAGTAGCACCAACATGAATTGCCGCAGCGGCAGAAGCAGAGTATGTGTAAGCCGGAACGATTACTTCATCGCCTTCACCAATACCTAAAATCCTGAGATTTAGCTCTTCAGAAGCAGTAGCAGAAGCAAGGCAGACACATTTAGAAGTTCCGACATATTCAGCAATACGTCTTTCTAATTCTTTGGTCCTGGGACCTGTTGTGATCCAGCCGGACCTTAGACACTCAGCAACTTCATTTATTTCAGATTCACTGATATCCGGAGGTGAAAATGAAATACTTCTTTTCGTATTATCAGAACCCATATTACTTTGCCTCAGATGGTTTATATGTCTTTACAATGCCAGCAACAATCTGCTTGATCTCATCACTTTCAGATTTTGCTGCAATATCCAATTCTTTAAGTTGTTTCTCAAACTCATCATCATCCATAGGAATAGGCTGAGCAATAGAGATATCCTTATTCTCTTCTGTTTCTCTCAAACCTTCTTCATCCATAAGACGTTCCTCATAAAGTTTCTCACCCGGTCTTAATCCGGTGTAAACAACCTTAATATCCACGTCAGGAGTAAGTCCGGATAGCTTGATCATCTTACGGGCAACATCGTCAATCTTAACAGGTTCACCCATATTAAGAACAAAGATCTCCCCTCCCTTTGCATATGCTCCGGATTCCATGACAAGAACAACTGCTTCAGGTATTGTCATAAAATATCGGATAATGTTTTTGTCAGTGACAGTTACCGGCCCGCCATTTGCTATCTGTTTCTCAAATATCTTAAGAACAGATCCGTTAGAACCCAGAACATTACCGAATCTTACAGCAGAAAAAGTTGTCCTGACTTTTATCTCACCTTTG
This sequence comes from Oscillospiraceae bacterium, assembly GCA_902787975.1. Lineage (GTDB taxonomy): Bacteria > Bacillota > Clostridia > Saccharofermentanales > Saccharofermentanaceae > Saccharofermentans. The sequence goes on along the minus strand of CADAIP010000017.1, from coordinate 125,508 downwards.
TCAAACAAAGCTTGAGCACGACGGTCCATCATCTGAATGACCATCTCACAGATTCTCTTTGAGGCACCCATAATATTCGTAGGATTTACTGCCTTATCGGTGGATATCAAAACAAAACGCTTTACGCCGTATTTAACAGCTGCCTGCGCCATCTTATATGTACCGCCGACATTATTCTTTATCGCTTCATTAGGAGAGCCTTCCATAAGAGGAACATGCTTATGGGCAGCAGCATGGAATATGATATCCGGACGGTACTTTTCTAATACGGAATTGACTCTGTTCGTATTTCTTACAGAACCAATAAGTGCTATCAGATTAAGATTATCGCCATATTTAGAACGTAATTCACGCTCGATCCAGAAGGCATTATTCTCATAAATATCAAAGATAATAAGAAGCTTCGGCTTCGCCATGGCTATCTGCCTGCAAAGCTCTGAACCGATAGAGCCTCCGCCTCCGGTAACCATTACAGTCTTACCGGTTATGTATTCCCTGATTTTCTCAACATTTGCTTTAACAGGATCTCGGCCAAGTAAATCAATAATCTCAACATTTCTGATAGAATTAACGGTAACTGAACCGTCAATCATCTGATAAATTCCGGGAATAACTCTTACCTTACATCCTGTCGACTGACAAATATCAAGTATATCTTTTCGGTCTACGCCTTTCGCATCAGGTATAGCAAAGATGATCTCATCAATATTGTAATCATCAACAGCGGTCGGAATATCGACTCTGCTTCCTACGATAGGAACACCATCAATCTCTCTGCCAATCTTTACAGGATTATCATCAATCGCGCAGCAGACCTTGGCATCCAGATGCCGGCTCATGACTATCTCATGGATTACATCCTTACCGCATGCCCCCGCACCGATGATCATTATGTTAGAACAATCCTTTGTTACAGATGAATCTTTTCTAATATAGTTTAAGAACCTGAAACTAAACCTTAGAGCAGTAGTTGTGACAAAACCAAATATAACCGCCATAACCCATACAGATATAGGAAGGCGCCTTACACCGGTAATGAGTTCATCAATGAGCTCTGCAACAAATACAATTATAGTAAAACAGATCCATGCCTTAACTATTCTTTCAAATTCAGAAAAAGAGGCAAATCTCCAAATACTGTTATACATCTTGAAGATGCCCATCAAGACTATGATCAAAACTGAACAAATCGGAATAATGATCAGAGATTGTTTAATATACTGAGTCTCAATATTTGTAAACTTGAAATCGTATCTGATAAGTAATGCTGCAGCAAAGCTGATGACCATGAATACAAAGTCCAGAACTGCAAGAATTACAGCTCTATAAAGCATATGTCTGCTCATTCCGGTCTTTAATTTTGTATTCTCAGTCAAATGAAATAACCTTACTTTCCAGCAAATTAGATCAAAATCGCACCAACGATCTTAGTTCCGGCATTAGAAATCAATCTTATCTCATTTTTAATATCTCTATACAAAGATTTCTTTCTCTGTTCAAGTAAAACAACACAATCATAATTAGGAACTAAATCTAAAACTTCAGGATTACTAAACATATCAGGCTTGAAATCCCCTTTGATATTTAATTCCTTAACGGCTTTCTCCATAGCACTCTTATCGCCAATACCAGTAATAAGGACTTTCTGATAATCCTTTGTTAGGTTACTATAGTTTGTTGAGATCAATTTGTTTGTATTCTCTGAACTTAATTTTGTATCATCTTCAGAACACTTATTTATCAACTTCGAATATGCATTCTTTACACTTGGTTTCATAACGCCAATCTTAGTAATATAAGGGAAGATTCCATAAAATTGAGCCTGAGTCTTAACCTTTCTGCTACACAGATAACAAATAACAAGCAGAACAACTATGGCACCTGCACCAATACCAAAACCGATTCCAAATTGACCGGCAAGAGCTTTGAAATCCTTATGACCATTAATTATTTGTTCAGAAAATTCTGTTGGGACACCATCAACAACTACTTCTTCATGATGATCAAAATAATCAATAATTACATCTTTGCTAGGTAAACCCAACTCTTTTGCAATTATATCAATAGCATTATTGTAACCGACTAATTGGGCTTGCAACGCTTCAATTCTACTTGTATAGTTAATCTGACCTTCCCTTATTCCATTATCACTCTTTACCAATTCTTGATAACTAACTAACGAAATTGAGTGAGGTGCAATAGTCGAATTTAGATCTTTCTGAACTGTGTCTATTTCATCCAAAATTAATCTCATAACATCCGAACAGAACTCACTTGAAGGACCATATACAGATACATATAAAGAACCCATTTGATCAACCTGATTATTATCAAAACAAATTATTGTATCAGCAGGATCATAACTACTAATAGAAACTAATTCTCTAACATAATCAAGTTTGATTCCTAATTCATTAGCATAATCCTTAAGATATTCACCCGTACGAATATCTCTTTCATAGGCAGAAAAAAGTGCATGATCAATACCATAAGAATCTTTAGTATTAAAATCTATACTCAATTGTGCATTTATCTGATATACATTATCAGGATCAATCTGAATATATAAGGAATTGGCAATATAATCTCTATGAAAGTCAATTTGTTTATTGACATAATCTATCATTTTGACATAAGTTCTTGCTCTAGTAACATTTAAAACTCGGTTTTCATATTGATAATCATTTTCAGAAGCATTAATCTTTTTAGTAATATCAAGTACATCGTTAGTCTTTCTTATCTCAGAATAATTCTTAACACAAAGATAGGCACCAACTATTGAGCCAACAAGAATAGCAATCAAAATATATTTAAGAACATATAATACAATATCTTTAAAGTTAATCTCAGATTCAGTTTTCATCGAATTACAGATCTCCTTTATTATAATAACTAAGCAATTATAAACATCTTTTGTTTTTTGTTCAATCAAATAACATAGGCATTATCTGCATAACAAATACGCAGAATACCTACTCTTATAGGCATTATAACAATAAGTTCCTTGTTTCAATCACCAAGTCCTATAATATGTTAAGATTCTATTGATTTCATACGGCTGGAGGTTTGATATGTCAGATTCCTCACTCTCACAGGAAGAATACAAGTTCCTTTCCGAGATTATTGGTATAGAAAGCACCGGTTCTGATCCGGTAAAAGATGCTAAATACGGCAATCTTCCCTATGGAGATAAGCCTTATTCTGCTCTCCAGTATGTCCTCGATGATGCTACTAAAGCAGGCATGAGGACCGGCATTATAGACAACCGCGTAGGCTGGTGCGAATTCGGACCTTTAGATGCTGATCTTATCGGTATCGTTTGTCATCTTGATGTAGTTCCGGCCGGAGATGGTTGGTCAACCTCTCCTTTTGAACTGACATTAAAGGATGGAATACTCTATGGCAGAGGCATTGTTGACGATAAAGGTCCTGCCTGCGCCTCTTATTTTGCTATGAAGCGACTGATGGCTTCAGGATTTATGCCATCCAAAAGGATTCGCCTTATACTCGGAACAGATGAGGAACGCACATGTTCATGTGTAGAGACATATGCTGAACAAGGTGAGATTCCTTCATTTGCTATAACTCCCGATGCTGAATTCCCTGTTATCTATGCTGAAAAAGGCATTTTACAAGTAAAGATCGTTAACAGTAATCCATCAACTGTTACAGCAAAAGGCGGTTCTGCAGCAAATATGGTACCGGCATCTTGTTCTTGTACCATCAACGGGATTGAATATACTTCAAAAGGCAAAATGGCACATGCTTCAAAGCCTGAATTAGGTGTAAACGCCATATTTGAGCTTATTAAGCAGCTTGATTCTTCTTCCGTAGACTATTCAAGTTCACCTTTGCTGAGCTTTATCAGTAAGGAAATCGTATATTCTACGCCTGCAGATTATACAGGGTGTTCTGTTACGGACGAGTCAGGAAGAGTAACGGCAAACCCGTCTGTCTTGAATTGTTCTGATTCAGGCGAGTCCATTGTAATTGATGTCAGATGTCCGGTTACTTATCAAATGGATGATATTGTAGCCAAGTTATCTTCATCTGCTTCAGCCTATGGTCTCAAAGTTGAAGTGCTGAATCAGATGGATCCTCTGTATAAATCAAAAGATTTTCCCCAGATCGCACTGCTCACTGAAATCTGGAAATCAAATATGCCGTCTTACAGCGGATATAAGCCTGAGTATTTGTCTGAATTTACAGAACCTATTGCCATTGGCGGCGGTACTTATGCCCGTCATATGCCTAATACCATTGCGTTCGGTATACAGGCACCCTGGCAGGAAGACCAGTGTCACCAGGCAAACGAATGCAGGGCTTTATCAGATTTTGAAACCGACATTAAGGTAATGACTGAAGCGATTATGGGCCTGTCCGAATACTTATAAGTTTTAATATTGACTGTTAACTGAAAAGCGTTGACCTTTTAAGATCAACGCTTTCTTTGTTTTATAAGACTCTTCTTACCGTACCGATTTTCCACTTGGCTGATGAGTAACATGATTCAACAACGCCGGTGGCTGAAGACTGGGCATGTACGTATGTATCATTTCCTACGTAGATACCGGAGTGTTCCATGATGCCGTCGCCTTCTTTATCGAAGCAGATAATGTCGCCGACCTGGATCTCATCGGGATCTACCCAATCACCGCAATAAGATTGGCTTGTAGCACCGTGAGGCAGATAGATTCCGTAGTATGTCTCAAAACAATACATAACGAATCCGGAACAGTCGAAGCCGTCAGGTGAAGCACCACCGTATACATATCTGCATCCGATATATCCTCTTACATATGAAGCAAAGGATGACCAGTCGCTGTCATAATAATCATCGTCGTCATCATCATCGTCATCGTAATATACCGGCTCAGGTATATAAGGTTCGTCTTCCTGGGTAAAGCTTGCCTTTACATAATATCCGTCAGCTGACTTATACCAACCGTTATCTGTCTCTGCAACTACTTCGATCTCTGAACCTGTAGACAATGTGGAGAGCAAAGTATATGAGATACCCGGGCCTGTTCTGGTATTAAGTGCTGTGCTTGCATATACCGTGTAATCAACATCCCATTCTTCCCAATCGGGTCCTGAACTTGTCTCAGGCTCCGGTTCAGGTTCGGGTTCAGTATAAGGTTCCGGATCAGGTTCAGTATAAGATGTTGATGAACCTTCATCATCGTCATCGTCGTAAGAAACATCTTCAGGTTCATCAGGTGTCTCAGGCTCTTCAACGATCTCTTCAGCTGAAAGATGAGAGTTCATTATGTAACCTTCTCTTCCGTCAGGAAGTCTTACAAGTGACCAGTCCTTTATATAAGCGATTCTGGTAACTGTATCGTTAAGCTTGAGGCTGATTACATCATCCTGATTCTGATCTTCATCATCTTCTGTTTCTTCAGAATCTTCACTGTCTTCTTCACCTTCTGCATTCTCAGACTTAGGAGCAACAAGAACAGCATCACCGTTAATCCAGTACATAGAACCGTCATAAGTAATGGGATCCAAAGGATCAGTACCAAATTCAGCAGCTATATCAGAATAAGATTTAACGGCAACGATCGTATAATCATCAATATTAAACTTTGCGTTCTTTAAGCTCATTGGAACATATGCGGTGTTCTCAGCTTCTTCATATGCAGGCGAACAAAAGTCGTCAAAAGTAACAGCGTTGGGACCAATCAGAGACGGGCTCTGAAGATCAATCTCTTTTGAAGATCCGCAGTTATGAGTAGTAACAGATCCGACAGAAACACTTGCCGCAACAACAGCTGAAACTATCTTTACCGCTTTCTTATTAACCACTGCATTTCCTTTCTGCTCTTAGCGCATAATCTTGATGATATTTTAACATTCAACTTGTAAGGAATAACGAATAATTCAAGCAAAACTCGGGCATTAGCACAAAATGTCACCGGTTTGTAACCTAAAACGCAAGAATGATTGAGTTTTGGACAGATAAATTTGAAATTAAAAACCCTGCCGTACTGATGACTGCAGGGTGATTATATTTTATTTGGTGGCATTTGGTGGCTCACTGGAGGTTCGAACTCCAGACCCCTTGATTAAAAGTCAAGTGCTCTACCGGCTGAGCTAGTGAACCATTTGGCTGGGGTGGCAGGATTTGAACCTACGAATGCGGGAGTCAAAGACCCGTGCCTTACCCCTTGGCTACACCCCAGTGTTTCGAGGCAAAAAGTTGGGGTGGGATATGGGATTCGAACCCATGATATCTAGTGCCACAAACTAGCGCTCTAACCAACTGAACTAATCCCACCATTTCAGCCAATTGCCTTGAAATTATAAAGAAAAGGTCTTTTTAAGTCAAGCGTTATTTATTGTAAAGTGCTTTATTGCGTGTATATGCTTTGTTGTACTATAATTCGACAGTAATAAACATAAGAGGTTATTTATTATGGAAGAAGAATTATCTGTATCTTATATTACAATGCCTAAGGGCTTTAAGGCTAACGGCGTTTCTGCCGGAATGAAGTGTTCTGATCCTGCTAACATCAATGAAAGCGTTCCTAAGTATGCAATCCTTGATATGGGAATGGTTTATTCGGAAACACTTTGTAATGTAGCTGGTGTTTATACATCCAACCTTGTCAAAGGCCATTCACTCGTTAGATCAATGGATATCATTGAGACCAAGGGTAAAGCCAAGGGTATCATCATTAACAGTAAAGTAGCCAACGCAGGTGTTGGTCATGTCGGTGTTGAGGATGCCGCTAAGATTGCAGAGACCGCATCTTCCCTTCTCGGCTGTGATCCTACAGAGATTCTTACGGCTTCAACAGGCGTAATCGGTTCTAGACTTCCGCTTGATAAGATGACGGCTGCAATTCCTTCACTCGTAAACGGCCTTTCATCTGACGAGGAAGCTGCCCACAATGCAGAGTATGCCATGATGACTACTGATACAGTTCCGAAGGAAGTATCCGCACAGATCGAACTTACTGACGGAAAAACAGTTACAATCTCCGGCATGGCTAAGGGTTCAGGCATGATCCACCCCAACCTCGCCACCATGATCTGCGTTTTTACAACAGACTGTGGAATTGAATCCGCTTCATTAAAGAAGATGCTTCAGAAAGCTGTTAAATATACATTCAACAGAGTCAGCGTAGACGGCGACACATCTGTTTGTGACATGGTAACTGTATTTGCTAACGGTGCATCCGGCGTTTCTGTTGAAGAAGGCACAGAGGATTATGCTTTAGTAGAGTCTGCTCTCTGCAAACTTTCTGAAGACATCGCAAGAATGCTCGCTTCAGACGGCGAAGGTGCAACCAAGTTTGTTGAGATCGAAGTGCATGGTGCAAAGGATGAGAAAGATGCAAAGCTCATCGTTACTTCCGTTGCAAGATCTCCTCTTTGCAAGACTGCATTCTTCGGTGAAGATGCAAATATCGGACGTATCCTTACAGCTGTCGGTTATTCCGGTGCTTCATTCGATCCTGAGAAGGTCGATATCAGGCTTTCAGGACTTCTTATGTATAAGGATGGTGCTGCTGTTAACTTCGACGAGGAAGAAGCATCCAGACTTCTCGCTGAGCATGATCTCAAGGTAGATATCACTCTATACGAAGGTGATGCTTACGACAGAATGTTTACCTGTGACTTCTCATACGATTACGTTAAGATCAACGGAAGCTACAGAACATAATTAATTTATCAGTTATCTGATCCATATCGTTTTCGAAGCAAAAAAAGCTCCCAAAGGAAATCCCTTGGGAGCTTATATTTTGTACTTGGTAAACTGAATTATTCTTCAGTCTTCTCTTCTTCATTAGCTTCTTCAGCGGGCTTGGGCTCAACCTTTACAGCCTTGGATGCGAGATACTCAACTGTCTTTCTAGCCTTGATGGAATCCTTGATGAATGCGGAATCATCACCGATTGACTTCTTAACTTCCTCAAGATCCATCTTGTAGGAGTTAGCGATCGTTGAGAGCTCTTCGTTGTATTCTTCGTCAGTAACCTCAGGATCGATCTTCTCTGTGATCTTCTCGATAACGAGTGAAGACTTAACTCTTACTCTTGCCATAGGCTCAAGGGACTTCTTGAAGTCATCCATTGTCTGGCCTACATACTGGAGATACATATCAAGGCCGATACCCTGGCTGGACATGCGTGCTGCCTGATCCTGAGCCATCTGCTCAACTTCGTTCTGGATCATTGATTCAGGAATGTCGATCTCGCAGTTGTCGCATACGGCACGAACTGTCTCGTTCTCGAAGCCTGCCTTGTTGTCCTTGTCAGCTCTCTCCTGCTGCTTTGCTCTTACGTCAGCCTTAAGCTCGTCGAGAGTATCGAACTCGGAAACGTCCTTAGCGAACTCATCATCAAGTTCAGGAACGATCTCTGTCTTGATAGCGTGGATCTTTACGTTGAATGTAGCGTCAGCGCCCTTGAGGTCTTCTGCGTGATAGTCTTCAGGGAACTTAACTTCGATAGTGAACTCTTCGTCAACGTTGTGACCTGCAACCTGCTCCTCAAATCCGGGGATGAAAGACTTGGAACCGAGCTTGAGGTTATAACCCTCGCCCTTGCCGCCTTCAAAAGCAACACCATCCTTGAAGCCTTCGTAATCGATAGTAACTGTATCGCCTTCCTGTGCAGGACGGTCAGAAACTTCCTCAAGAGAAGCATTTCTCTTTCTCATACGCTCGATCTCAGCATCAACGTCCTCGTCTGTAACAACCTGATCCTTGAAAGGAACTTCAACGCCCTCGTACTGACCAAGCTCGAACTCAGGCTTAACGTAAACAGTGATTGAATACTTGATGCCTTCGTCGTTGATGTCCTGTACGTCCATCTCAGGTCTGGAGACAACCTTGAGGTCATGTTCCTTAACTGCTTCAGGATACTGCTCGTTAGCGATCTCGTTCATAGCGTCCTCAAAGAGTACGCCCTCACCGTAGTACTGGCAAACGAGCTGATAAGGAACCTTACCCTTACGGAAACCGGGAACCTGGAAACGGTTCTTGTTCTTGTTGTAAGACTTCTTTAAAGCTCCGTTCCACTCTTCCTTGTTAGCCTGAAGGCTGATTACTACCTGAGAGTGTTCTTTCTTCTCAATTGTGGATGCCATGTTATATCCTCCAATAATTATAATTAATGAATTAGCCGAGTATGAATTGTATCACAGCGCAGTCAGAGATTGCAATATTATAATACGGTAACTTGTATTCCCTTTAAGACATCGAGTGTGGCCTGATGGAGCTTGGGATCGAATGAAGCCGTAAGTTTTGAGTCTACTATTACCTCTGCCTCAGGCGCTGCAGCCTTGGCCAGAACGGCATTTGAGAGCACACAGATGTTGGATACGAGACCGCAGATCTCGATGGATTTGATCTCCTTGCTGTTCTCTTCAAGATATTTAGCAAGTTCCATGCTTCCGAAGCAGGGCTTTTCATAAGCCTTCATGCCGGCAAGAACGGGCTTAAGCTCTTCACAGAGACCCCAGCCTTCTGAACCCTTGATGCAGTGAGGTACGGGAAGGTTCTTGCCTTCCTGTGTCTCCATATAGTTCTCCTGATGGGTATCAAGCGTATAGACTACCTCGTCGCCTTCAGCCTCATATTCCTTAATCCTGGCGATTATGCCCGGGATGATCTTGTCGGCTCCTTCAAAGCCAAGGGCACCGTCAATGAAATCCTTCTGCATGTCTACTACTACAAGAACTTTACACATCTTGTTCACCTCCCGGGTAATAAAAAAGCTGTTACGCGGTGTAACAGCTTTTAGTCTGGCGCGCCTAGCAGAGCTCGAATCCACAACCTTCTGATCCGTAGTCAGACGCTCTATCCAGTTGAGCTATAGGCGCGTATAAGTATTGGTTTCCCAATAGCCTAATAAGTTTATTACTTGATGCCTTGAATGTCAATCACGTTTTCGTTAGAATAACTCCTATCGTTTATATGGGAGATAAAATTATGGAAAATTATAATCCTGATTCACAGCTGGTAAAAGAACTTCCACTGATTAATTGCAGAGAGTTGGGCGGCATGCCTCTTTCTGGCGGAAAGACTTTCAGATCAGGATTATTCCTTCGTTCAGGCTCTCCCGAATGGCTTAAACCTGACCAGATCGAAGCCGTTAAGGCTTATGGCGTTAAGTCGGTGATCGACCTTCGTGCCACCGATGAACTCAAAGGGACTGGCAATCCTTTCTCTGAAGATCCCGATGTGAAATTTTACAACGTTCCCTTATTTAACGGTGATCCTAACGGCGATGACGATAAGACTATGGAGTTCATAATCTCCCACACGCTTGGAGATTATTATGTAATTATTGCAGAAGAGATGGGCGACCGCCTGGCTGAAATTATGAGAATATTGCTTTCTTCTTCGGGACTTACTCTTTTCCACTGTGCCCACGGTAAGGACAGGACCGGCGTGGTTGCTGCCCTGCTCTATCTTCTTGCCGGTGCTTCAAGAGTAAACATAGTAAAGAATTACGCTATTTCATATAAATACCTGAAAGATTTCCTTGCGCCTTCCATTGCAAAGCTTCCCGACAACATGAAGCACATCCTGAAATCAGATGCTCACAACATGGAAACTTTCCTCGATTATATCGACAGCAAATGGAACGGAGATGCTGCCAATCTGCTTATTGCTAATGGTTTATCAACTGAAGAGATAAATGCATTAAAAATGAAATGCATTGGTTAATTTCATATAAATGCGCAAATACTAATTCTGCTTATTTGCTTGTTTAACAAAGATATTACTGCCTATTTTCCTTATTAACGATGAAAAATAATTCAGTAACAACGCAGATATAATGGTTAGCACTAAGGCCAAAGGAATAGCTATCAAACGGTTGGGAATGTATTCAACGCAGCCTAAATCGCTCTGAACAAAAACGTGATGAACAAGATAAATGTCGTATGAATATTTGTCAGACCAATCCAAAAGCTTCCGTACTCCAGCTTTACACACAAGATTTTTGACTAATCCTCTCACAAGCAAACATATAGTTATACCAAGGGACAAATGTCCATATTCTTTGAAATTTCCGTAATTTACTTCAAAGGCATATGGAAGATCACTGTGCGGCCAATATTCGATTCTAAACTGAATAGGGATAATCAATAGACATAAAGCAATAAATACACCTAAGAAGATCCTTTTCTCAACCTTATTTCTTTTTTCAATCCGGCTGTAAATCAGTCCTAAAATGTAATTGTTTATCCAAGCCGCAGAAAAATTGGAAAATAGATTCTGTACAACCACATGCACAACAATTAACAACAAAATAAAACCTATCCAGGATTTTATTCTGTTTTCTTTATCAATCGCATAAATAACTTGTCTTAGGATCGGAGTTAAAAGATAACAAAACAAAATCATAGGAATAAACCATAAATGGTCCAGTCCATGAATGAACCCGGATAAAGTTAATAAGTCCGATATTTTATCCCAGTCAACATTTTGAGACGTAAAACAAATGATCGGTATAAGGACTATAGCAATAAAAACATAATAATCGATCAGAACCTTCGGAAAACATTTCTTATAAAACGGCACAGCTTCCAGCTTCTCTTTATTTCCGTATAAATATCCTGAAATAAAGAGGAACATCTGAATTCCGACATTAAACCACCATGCCCAGGAAATATGAGCTCCATAGATATCTGTGGCAAAATCATCCCGTTGCATTATATGGCATGAAACAATGAACAGCATTGCCAACAATCTGACAAAACTGATTGAATAATCCTTAATCTGTTTTGTGTTTGTTATGCTGTCATTCATAATACTGTATGGAGGATTATTGCCGATTAACTGACAGGCTCACCTAATCTGATAGTCGATACGTTGCCGTATTCATCGAACTCGAATGACAATGCGAACTCACCGTCACCATTCTTGAAGGAACCGGTATAACCGCACTCGTCAAACATCGGATAGACCAGAAGCAGCTCTGAAATGTTCATTCCGATATAAAGATCCTCGGTTAAGGTGAAGGCACTTTGTTTCCTGAACACAACTGAAGTAAGTCTTCCGGATGTCCACTGTCCGTTTTCGATCTCGGCATCAAGACGGATGGTCATGCCGGAATAAGCAAGGATTACCTGGTCCGCCGTATGTGTTGCAACAATGGGATCTCCCAAAAGATATCGGATCTCACTGTTTGTATAGGTCGACCCCATTCTAAGCTTCGAAGAGCCTTCCCTGGAGAAACGCAATTCTTTAATCGTAGAAGGGATATCATCTTCAACCAGGAACTTACCGTCGGACTTAAGTCTTAACTCGACTGTCTTGGATACAAATTTAGTACCGTCCGCAGAGAATACTTCAGGAATGACATAAGTAATGTGCGTCGGTGAGAAAAGCTTTAATTCATAATCCGATGTGCTGGTCTTTACCTTGAGACGGTAATATTCGGCGATATAGTCAGCCTTGGCATGGATTACGGAATTAAGATAGATGTCAGAGTTATATGTTGACTTGATAACTGCCTCAAGGCCGTCTACGTTGCCGTCGTTGATCATCTCAAAATAGTGGTTGATGTAAGAATAAGCAAGCATCGAATCAACTATAAAGTCACCCGGGAGAGAACATGTATTATCTTTTTTAGAAAGCATGAACCTTACAGGAGCAGCGCCCGGGGCCTTATCCCTTGAGAAACAGAGCTCAACAACGTCCATGTCTCCATATTTATAGATAGTCTGATATTCTGCGTTGGCGGAACCGTCGATCGAATCAAAGTAAATTTGCTTATCCTGTTCATTTAATACCCTGAACGAATCTGCAGTACCATGTACGGAAGCATTCTTTCTTAAGATAGAACAATACTCGGAGAACATTGAATAAGAAAGTCCGTCAAGCTGGCTCTTGGGGATCTTTCCATAACAGTCAGCCACGTCAGACTCATTCATTATCGAATTCGTTACAAGCCTGGCAAGCTCGGCTTCAGACAGATTCTTCTGTGTAACGCCATGAGTCAGATTATCAATAAACTTGCATCCTGTAAGTCCCATTACTCCGAAGATCATGGAAATACACATGATAACAGCAAGGGTTCTTGTAAGAGCACCTTTGAATACTTTCCTGCTGTTATCTGCTTTATTCACTTTAATCCTCTTTTCTTCTCTTCGCCTGTGCCTCAAAGAGAACAACGCCTGCTGCAACTGCAGCATTAAGGCTGTTAACGTGACCTGACATCGGAATGGATACCGTGAAGTCACAGCATTTCCTGACGCCGTCTCTCATGCCATCACCTTCACTGCCTATTACCACTACGAGATTACCAGAATAATCTGCATTGTGGTATTCGTAGTCGGCATTCATGTCAGTACCGCAGACCCAGAAGTTTTCTTTCTCCTTAAGTCTTGTAAGCGTCTGCGCAAGGTTGGTTACCCTTGCGACGGGCACGTATTCGATGGCACCTGCCGAAGCCTTGGCGACCATTGAATCCAATGCGACAGAACGTCTCTCAGGGATGATGACACCGTCAACGCCGCAACAGTCGGAGATCCTCAGGATAGAGCCAAGATTATAGGCATCCTTGATCTCATCCAATGCAACGAGAAGAGCCGGCCTTCCTTCTTCCCTGCACTTAGCTATTATCTCATCAAGATCGGCATAGCTATGAGGCGCAACTGAGGCAATAACACCCTGATGGTTATGAGTGGCACTCATCTTATCGAGGATCTGTCTTGTAGCTCTTGTTACTACGATGCCGCGCTTGTTTGCTTCATCTAAGATCCTGATGAGTCCGTGATCTAACGGCTTGTCTCCCTCAGGCTTTAAGATCCAGATCTTGTTGAAGTCCCTTCCTGCCGCCAAAGCTTCAGTTACGGCATTTCTGCCTTCGAGCTTATCTGTTGAACCCTCATTAGTGAAAGCATCGTCCTGACGCGGACGTCTTTCCTGGGGTCTTGCACCTTCAGGTCTTCTCTGTCTCTTATCCTGGTTAAAACGTCTCTTGCCTTTATCCATTTTATGTCTCTGTTTCCTTGGTTATCACGCCGTCACATATATCAAAGCTCTTATAGATCAGGTATTCCATCCTCGGTTCCTCGTTATTGAGGAAAAGATAACCGATAAGAGCTTCAAATCCGGTCGCATACATATAGTCTGCATGGTTTGCGTTCTTAGATACGGCATGAGGATTTGAATTCTTGCCGCGCCTGAAATAATCCGTCTCTGTCTCCGTCAGTTCATCTGCCAGAATCCTTATGCTTGCGGCCTGGGCTTCAGCCGATACATAACGGACTGTGTTGTTATGCATCTTGTTGTTGCTGCCGGCTCCGAGAGTCGCCGACTTGCATCTGGCATAGAGCTCGTAGATTGAGTCACCTATGTATGCAAGAACCAACGGCGAGACTTCTCTTAAGTCCTGGGCAATGAACGGTTTGATCATCAGTTACGCCTTCTCGATCTTAAAGCCGCCGGGTACGTCCTTTACGGTGTAGCCCTTAGCCTGGATCTCATCTCTGATCCTGTCTGCCTCAGCATAGTCCTTAGCCTTCTTGGCTTCAGCTCTCTTATTTGCAAGCTCTGTGATCTCTTCAGGGATCTCGTCTTCAAGATCCAAAAGGATTCCAAGAACGCCAGTAAGCTCAACGATCTTATCTCTTGCAGCCTGAAGCGTTTCCCTGGATACCTTTGCTTCCTGTGCGCTCGAGTTTGTCTGGCGTACAAGGTTAAAGATATCAGTGATCGCATCGGCACTGTTGAGGTCATCATCCATGTGTGCCTTGAAGCTGTCAGTTGCTGCTGCTATTGCATCGTTAAGAACCTTATCAGCTTCCGGCTCACCTGCAAGATTGCCGCTGTTAAGTACGAAGTCTGCATTTCTTACGCAGTTGGAGATTCTTCCGAGGCTCGTCTGTGCTGCTGCAAGAAGCTCATCAGAGAAATTGATGGGGCTTCTGTAATGTCCCAAAAGGATGAAGAATCTTACGACATTGTACGGATACTTCTTAACGATATCCCTGATCGTGAAGAAATTGCCCAAAGACTTACTCATCTTCTCACCGTCGATGTTGACGAATGCGTTATGAACCCAGTAGTTGCAGAATGTGCATCCGTTTGCAGCTTCGCTCTGTGCGATCTCGTTCTCGTGGTGCGGGAAGATAAGATCCTGTCCTCCGCCGTGAATATCTATGGTATCACCAAGGTACTGCTTGATCATGGCAGAGCACTCGATGTGCCAGCCGGGTCTTCCTTCACCCCAGGGTGAACCCCATGAAGGCTCACCTTCCTTCTTGAACTTCCAGACTGCGAAGTCACCGGGATTCTTCTTGCCTTCGTAAGAAGCCTTACGCTCACCGCCGCCTGCTGCAAGCTCATCGAGGTTGTAATGTGAGAGCTTACCGTAATCAGCTTTCTTGGTTACATCGTAGTAAACGCCGTCACCTTCGATAATGTATGTGTAGCCCTTCTCTTCCATTGCCTTGATTAGACCGATAATGGCCTTCATGGAATGAGTTGCTCTGGGCTGGTATGTCTGTCTCTTGATATTCAGGCCGTCAGCATCAACGTAGTATTCCTTGATGAATCTGTCAGCAAGCTCTTCAACAGTGATGCCTTCTTCGTTGGCACGCTTGATCATCTTATCGTCGATGTCCGTGAAGTTCTGAACGAAAGTTACGTCATAACCGGAATACTCAAGATATCTGGCAAGCGTATCAAAAGTAACAAACGGTCTGGCATTGCCTAAATGGAAATAGTTATAGACCGTAGGACCGCAAGCATACATCTTTACCTTGCCGGGCTCAATCGTCTTGAATTCTTCTTTTGTTCTTGTGAGTGTATTGTAAAGTTTCATAGTTAATCTCCTGTCAAATTGAATTAGTTAGATAGATATCAGCAAAAATCAACATCGACAGGATCTGCTATTAATAAGCAAAAAAACAACGTCTGCCACAATATGGGCAGCCGAGTCAAAAGCATTCAAATTGTTTCCTTCAACAAGAAGTTCCATTACTTCTAACCTTCCGATAACCCCCGAAACAAAGTGGACTCTGATTGACACCCGGAAATCCAGGGCGGTGCTCAGGTGTCAGATCTCAATAGTCCAACTTACAAGGCTTTACATCAAAAAGACAGGCCCAAGCTCCTTATTACGTCATGTAGGTCCAATTTAGAGGCCACCATGCTCGAGTTAACTATATTTTAATATAAAAAGCGGGATATGCCAAACTCTTCGTTTAGGATATCCCGCTAATAAAATAATGATTCTTGTCGTTATTGATTTGATTAGACTGTCATAATCAGAACACTCAGGCCGGCTTCTTCCAGTTTATGTCCGGCTTGATTCCTTTTTTCACGCAGTCATCTAAATACATGTCTATCAGATTCTGGTATGGAATTCCAGTCTCCTCGGCCAATTTTTTGAAGTAATCAACGGTAGTAGTTCTGAGATTAATAGTAACCTGTCGCTTAAGCATTTCTGCATAAGGATTCTTTCTCGGGTTCAATTTTTCTATATCATAGTTATCTCTCATATTTCATCCCATTCAAAGGTCATGAATGCCTCCTTATTCATAATTATATGATAATTATATGATAATTATATTTAATTATCAAATGTTCATCGCATATGAAAAAGGCCTTGCATCAGCTGTAACTGACACAAGGCCTAATAAATTATCTGTTCGATATATGGTTGTTATACTTTGAGTTCTACTTCGCTTACCGCAAGATCATCCTTATGAGCTTCGATCAAAGGTCTGACACACTCTGTAAGGAATGCATCTACCTGCTCGGGACAGCGTCCGATATAGAGCTTAGGATCTCTGAGCTTGATGAGTTCATCCATGGTCATGCCGAACTTGGGATCAGCTGCGATCCTCTCAAGAAGATCATTGGGCATGCCTTCGTTCTTTACAACGGAACCAGCCTGCATTGAAAGCTGACGGATCTCCTCGTGGAGCTCCTGACGGTTGCCGCCCTTCTTTGTAGCTTCCATCATGATGTTCTCTGTCATCATGAACGGGAGTTCATCAAGGATGTGCTTTTCGATCATCTTGGGATAAACAACAAGACCGGAAACTACGTTTGTATAGATACCGAGGATGGCATCAACTGCAAGGAAAGCCTCAGGAACTGAGATTCTCTTGTTTGCAGAGTCATCCAATGTTCTCTCGAACCACTGCTCTGAAGATGTCATTGCAGGATTAAGAACGTCAGCGATCACATATCTTGAAAGAGATGCGATTCTCTCGGATCTCATCGGGTTTCTCTTATAAGCCATGGCAGAAGATCCGATCTGGTTCTTCTCAAAAGGCTCTTCGATCTCCTTCAAGTGCTGGAGAAGTCTGATATCGTTAGAGAACTTGTGAGCACTCTGAGCGATGGCAGCAAGAGCGGAAAGAACTGTGTAATCGATCTTTCTGGAATATGTCTGGCCTGATACATAGTAAGACTGCTCGAAACCCATCTTCTGACAAATCTTCTTGTCGAGCTCTACGCACTTAGCGTGATCACCGTCGAAGAGATCGTAGAAGGAAGCCTGTGTACCTGTAGTACCCTTGCAGCCGAGGAGCTTCAATGAAGCGATGGCATTCTCTACTGTCTCAAGGTCAAATACGAGATCCTGGAGCCAGAGCGTTGCTCTCTTACCAACCGTTACGAGCTGTGCAGGCTGGAAATGAGTAAAGCCCAATGTAGGCATAGCCTTGTATTCATCAGCAAAATCAGCAAGCTTTGCGATAACTACAACGAGTCTCTTCTTGATGAGCTCCAAAGCTTCTCTCATGATGATGATGTCAGTATTGTCGCCTACGTAGCAGGATGTAGCACCAAGGTGGATAATGGCATCAGCACCGGAACCCTTAACCTGCTTACCATATGAATGAACATGAGCCATTACGTCGTGACGGCGGATTTTCTCTTCCGCAGCTGCATCTTCATAATCAATATCATCCTTATGAGCCTTAAGATCTGCGATCTGCTCATCAGTGATGTTAAGACCTAACTCCTTCTCAGCCTCTGCAAGAGCGATCCAAAGAAGTCTCCATGTACGGAACTTCTTATCAGGCGAGAAAATGTACTGCATCTCCTTACTTGCGTAGCGGGAGTTTAACGGGCTCTCGTATGTATCTTTGCTCATTATTAAAGATCCTCCAACAATTTATCCACTGCTGTGATTTTAGCACAGATTGCAAGGATTCTGACGGCTTTCTCGATATCTTCGATCACGGGGAACGAAGGAGCGAGTCTGATGTTTGAATCCTGGGGATCCTTGCCGTAAGGATAGCTTGCGCCAGCTGGAGTAAGGGCAACGCCTGCCTCCTTGCACATTGAAACGACCTTTGTAGCCGTTCCGGGCAAAGCATAGAAGCTTACGAAGTAACCGCCCTTGGGGTTTGTCCAGTGCCAGAGATCGTCAAATCCGAGTTCTTCGTTAAGAACTTTCTGGCATTCTTCGAACTTCGGACGAAGGATAGCGGCATGCTTCATCATGTGCTGGTATACAGCCTCAGCATTGGGAAGATATCTTGCATGAGCGAGCTGGTTAACCTTGTTGGTGCAGATTGTCTGTGCATTGAGATACTTCTTTGCATATGTCATGTTGTCCTTGTTGCATGCGAAGCAGGAAATACCGCCACCTGCAAAAGTAATCTTGGAAGAAGATGCAAACTCATAAACTCTGTTTGCGTGTCCGTAAGACTCGCAAAGTGAAAGCATGTCAGGAAGCTTACCCCACTCGTTTCTGTCCTCAGAAAGGTGATGTACTACATAAGCGTTATCCCAGAAGATCCTGAAATCGGAAGCTGCTGTCTCCATTCTGGCAAGTCTGTCACAAACCTCTGCGGAATATACGATTCCGTCAGGATTGCTGTAGCAAGGAACACACCAGATACCCTTTACCTTCTCATCCTTAACGAGCTCTTCAACAATGTCCATAACAGGACCGTCTTCAGTGATCGGAACGGGAATGAGCTCAAAGCCGAATGTCTCTGTAACTCTGAAGTGTCTGTCGTAACCGGGTGTCGGGCAAAGCCACTTTCTGCCTTCTACCTGAGCCCAGGGCTTGGGTGAATCGACTTCACCGAATACCATTGCACGCATGATCGCATCGTACATCTGGTTAAGAGATGAAGAATTACCCATGAAGATATTGTCTTTATCAGTACCTAAGATCTCGCCGAACACAGCCCTGATCTCTTCGATACCTTCAGCGATACCGTAGTTTCTTGTATCCTGACCCTTAGCGGTCTTGAAATCACCGTTAAGAACGTCATAAATATCGTTGGAAAGGTCCAGCTGAATAGGAGACGGCTTTCCGCGTGTCATGTCGAGAGTGAGATTAAGTGACTTGTAATTCTCATAGCGTTCGTTAAGTTCTTGTCTTTGCGCCAAGAGTTCTTCTCTTGTCATGTCGCGGTAACCCTTCATGATCGGCCAACCTTCCTTAAAATGAAATTTTGCAAATTGAATCTTGCATTTTTGATGTAGTGGTTCTTTCCCAAAACCTCACCAATTATAGTCTATTGCTTAATTAAAGCAATAAATAAAACTTGTCAAAATGGCATTTCTAATCGTCAAAAATGCATTTTGTATCAAATTCGGCACTTTGCACATCAAAAAGGGACAAAATCAATCCTGAGTATATTACCTTGCGCATCGTGGGTGACCCTTATAACCTCAAAAACAATATTCCGGTCGAACAGATCATTCTCGTTAACAAATCTCTCGGCCGTCCTCATAACCCTGTTCCGTTTTTTCTGCATTACGGATTCAGCAGAGTCAGGGAAACTTCCGAGATTACGTCTGGTTCTGACTTCAAATATGTGTATATCACTGTCTTTTTCAGCGATTATATCTATCTCGCCCACGTTATGTACCGAATAATTGCGTCTTAAAATGTTATATCCTTTATCCCTAAGGAGTCCTGCTGCGGCATCCTCCCCCTTCGTACCGACATACTGTCTGAATGTTTTGTCCTTATTTTTCATGCTCTTGATTCCTTATAAATTTTTGATAATTGTATTTTTTGTTGTAATGCGCGATTTAGTAGAATAAAATTTAATCACAGTAACTGATTAAGGGATAATCTATGATCGCCGGCACTCCAGACATAAAGACATTTTTCGAGACACTCAATGAATGCGTCGACTGCAAATTCAACGAGAAGTTTTCAAAGTATGCTGATTATCTTTCAATAGCGAAGATCGAAGATACTCAGTACGTCGGCGGTAAACCAACCAGCAAGAACGTGGATTACCTTGCCGATAATGTAGGCCAGGAATATTTCGAAGTTACTTTAGGCAACTCTGATTCCGTTATCACGATCGTAAGATTCACTTATACACAGTTTCCTCCCCAGTTCACAGTCGAACAGGAAGAATTCAAGTGCATCTTCAAAGACTGCGTAGCCAACAAGATTGCCGTAAACCGTCTCAGCACACAGTATTCATTCATCTATAACAACGATGTTGAGTTCGGCATGTATAACGAGAATTACCTCTTCAACAGATTCGATGAGATGTTTGCTACAGGTGTCGCAACCAAATACTCCGTTGCATTCATCAACATAAAACACGTTAACCAGATCAACAGATATTTCGGTTCCGACATCGCAGGTTCTGCCATAAAGCTGTTCGGCGCAAAGCTCAATTCTTTCCCCGATTACGACAGAGGTGAATTTGCGGTTCACCTTGGCGGCGATAACTTCGTTGTTGTCCTCTACACTTCAAGACTTACAGAGCTTGAGAGATTCATCGCATCCGTTCCCGTCTCCCTTACATACGGCGGTGACAGGTTCGAGCACATCTTCAGCTGCAGGGCCGGCATTACAACGATCCGCCCCAGCCACCGCTTCGGCAATCACGTCATGGGCGAATGCTCACAGGCATTCAGCTATTCAAAGAAGAATAACGTTGATATCGTCTACTACTCAGAAGAAATCAACGAATCCAACCATAACAACACAGAGACACTGACCAGGGCGTTAAATGAGAATAAGTTCCTCATTTATTACCAGCCTGTATTAAGCTTTGAAGACAAGCCCTGCCTTCATGCTGCTGAAGCATTGGCAAGATGGCCTCTGGACGGAAAGATCATGTCTCCCCAGGAGTTCATCACTCTTGCTACCGACTCAGGTATCGTTACTAAGATTGACTTCTATGTTCTTGAGAATGTATGCAAGAACATCAAGTCATGGCAGGAACAGGGCATCCAGACCGTACCGATCACAGTCAACTTCTCCGGCCGTCACCTCTTCAATGCGGCTATCGCAGATAACATTCTTGAAGTCGTAGACAGATACGGTATTGACCATAAGCTCATAGGCATCGAATTCTCAGAGCCTGATTTCACACAGAGAATGCCTGTTTTAAATAATGTTAGCCACACTCTGAGCGAAGCGGGAATCCTCGTTACGCTTGATAAATTCAGTACGGGCCAGTCTACCCTTACCCTTCTCCATGACATGGATGCAAGCTACGTTAAGATCGGAGCTGACAGATTCGACCCTGAAGATCCGAAGGGCCGTATCATCACAAAAGACATGATCAACCTTGCCAATATCCTTGGCTATAAAGTAATCTGCGAAGGTGTTGAGTCACAAAAGCAGGCCGATGATCTCATGATGTGCGGCTGCAACCTCTTCCAGTCTTTCTACTACGATAAGCCTTTGTCTGAAAGATTCTTCGTCAACAGACTTCAGAATCCCTATTACGACATAGAGATAAACAGAAAGCACCCCGAAGAGATCTGATCTCTTATTCTTCTTTCACTCTTATCAGATATTTGTGCTATATTTATTCCTATAATTTTTAGAATTAGAGGTACTTCTATGATTTCCAAGAAAATGATCGAATCCCTTAAGGGCGGCTCTGAGATCCGCAAGATGTTCGAAGAAGGCGGAAGACTTAAGGCTATCTACGGAGCTGAAAATGTATACGACTTCTCTATCGGCAATCCTGACCTGGAGCCCCCGAAGGAAGTCTTTGATGCTCTTAAGGATCTTGCCAATAATCCTACTCCCGGCATGCACGGTTATATGCCCAACGCAGGCTATCCTTCAACAAGACAGATCGTAGCAGAAAAACGCGGCAAGGAATCAGGACTTGAGATCGGTGCCGATGCAGTCTGCATGACTGTCGGTGCTGCATCCGCCATGAACGACGTTCTCCATTCTCTCCTCGATCCTGAGGATGAGGTCATCCTTCTTGCTCCCTACTTCATGGAATATAACGGATATGTTGCAAACCACGGCGGTAAAGTAGTCATCGTTCAGACAGACGACAAGTTCATGCCTGTAATTGCTGACATTGAGAAAGCTATTACTTCTAAGACAAAGGCGATCATCGTTAACTCCCCTAACAATCCGTCGGGTGTCGTATATCCGGCAGAGCTCCTCACTGAACTTAACGATATGCTCAAAAAGCAGGATCACACGATCTATGTAATCAGTGACGAGCCTTACATCGATCTCGCATACGACGGAGCTGCAGTTCCCTGCGCACTCAAGTATATCGATAATCTCATCATCTGCTTCTCTTGGAGTAAGTCACTCTCACTCCCCGGCGAGAGAATCGGTTATACTCTCGTATCTCCTAAGTGCGCTGACTATGCTGAACTTACAGGCGCCATCGTGCTCTCCAACAGAACACTCGGAAGCGTTAACGCTCCTGCCATCTGGCAGAAGGTAATCGAGAAGTCCATCTACGCCAAGGTCGACGTGGCAAACTACGAGAACAGAAGAAATCTTCTCTATGCAAACATCGTAGATGCAGGCTTTGATGCAGTTAAGCCCAACGGCGCCCTCTACATCTTCATGAATACTCCTAAGGGACTTGAAGACGGTGAGTTCGCAGCAATCTGCGCTAAACACAATCTCCTTCTCGTTAAGGGTTCAAGCTTTGCACGTCCCGGTTACTGCCGTCTTGCTTTCTGCGTTTCTGAAGTATCCATCAGAAATTCCAGAAAGGCATTCTATGCTGTCGCCGAAGAACTCGGCATTAGTCACAGAAAAGAGCAGTGATCTCTTATTCAGTTACTGATTATTCAGGGTGAACGGCAGATGCCGCTCACCCTTTTTTATTTAACTTTTTCTTATTCTGTTTTTTCTTATCTCATTTGCTATTACCATTGACACAACACCAGCAACAACTAACGATACTCCCAAACTTATAACCAACTCGTTTTCAGGTATATCTCCAAGTTGAGGGATATCCGTATTAGGCGTATCTTTACCGGGAGTATCCTGGATCGGTGGAACAACCGCAATCTGCGGAGTCTCAGTAATCTGAGGTGTTATCGATATCTGTGGTGTCTCTGTAATTTGAGGAGTTACTGATATCTGCGGTGGTTCTGTAATTTGTGGTGTTACAGATGGCTTAGGAGTTTCCGTTACCTGTGGAACCACAGTAACATGAAGACTCTGATCCAGATTATCCAGATCTTCATGTGCGAGGATATGGATATCCTCTGTCTGAACTCCTATTTTTATCTCTTCTGTTGTAGATTTATCATAGATGTTCTCTACTACTACGACTCTTTCTCCCTCCTTAAGAGTTACAGGATCAAACTCGATCGGCACTTCAACCATTCCGGAATCAGCATCCGGAACAAATTCCTGAACGGCAGTTACTTCTGTACCTTTGCTGATTACCGCTTCACCTGAAGATGTATATAAAGATGCCTTCGCATAGTAGGTCTCACCCGCTTCAAGATTCTCATAACTTACATGGTCAACAACAGTTACAACCTCATCGTTGGTAAATGACTTTGCTCCTCTTAACGTGGTCGCATAAGTAACGCAAGATGGTCTTCTCACTGTCTGTTCTTCATCGCTAATATCTGCATGTGTGACGATAAGAGCACCTGTAGATGCTTCATGAAGTTCTTCATATACAACTATCGATGTCTTAGTAAGAGGAACCAATACATCTTTAAATGTTATGGTTTCTTCACCGTCTTCATCTGCTGCTGTGAAATTCTTTGTTACTGTATATGCGTTCCCTTCTTCATCTTCAAAGATTTCTCCTGAATCAGCATTGTATAATATGCCCTTAAGGTAATACTCTTCGCCCGGATTAAGATTCGTATAAGTAACAAGATCATTTATCGTTACGTGTTCTTCATATACAAAGGTATGTGTTCCTGATCCGGCATCTGTTGCTGTCGTTTCGATCTCAGGCACACGTCTTATTACTGTCTGGTTCTCATCGTTTTTGTCTTCATGCGCGGCAATCAGCATGCCGTTATGTTCTTCATACAAAGTTTCAAATACCACAAGCTTAATTTCCTCATAAGGAACAAGGACATCTGTAAATTCGATACTGACACTTCCTTTTGCCATACCGTCAGTGATAAATGAATTAGATGCATCAGGAGTAAACTTAACAACCTTTGTATATGAGTTTCCGTCAGGGTCTATGTAGATTTCTCCCGTCTTTACGTTATACAAGGTTCCCTTGACCGTATATTCCTCGTCAGGCATCAGGTCTTCAAAAGTCACTTCATCAATAATGGTTACCTTATCCTTATAGGACATATAGTGATCGCCTGTATCAATATCAGTTGCTGTTGTACTAATCTTGGGATTATATGGTTTATCTTCGAGATTCATACCTGTTGTGTCATTAGAAGTAACAGTGAATTCATGAACGGATCTGTCCACAAAGAACCATCTTCCTGATTTAAGTTCTTTCGCATAGTAATTACCTTCGGCAAGTTCTATCTCCTTATCTCCTGCTTTCCACACTTTGGAAGGCTTTACCACTGAATTGTATTCAACATCAGATACATTACCTTCTTCATTGAAAGTTACGGTACAGACGAGAACATCGTTATCTTTGTAATAGATTCCATACTTTGTTCCGTTAAGAGAATGTACGCCGTTGATTAATGAAGAATTACCTGTGGCAGACTTCACCGGAGAATAAAAGCCTGTTTTCGCCTGTTCATTCATAACGATCATTGAACCTGATGCCATCCTGTAAACAGAACTGTCGTATACATAACCTGTCAGGGCATTCCCGCCGCCATCAGCAATATAGATAATCAAAGGTTTATCTTCAGTAAAGTATCCTGACGGGGCTGAAACTTCGGTAATCTTATATGTTCCCAAAGGAAGGGCACCGAGATTCATAAAAAATCCGGTCTGGTCTGCACCAGCAAGAGAATTTATATCTATTGTAATTGTGCCATCTGCTCCTGACTTATTGCTTACAAGGTTTACTGATGCTTTAGGTGCAGCTGTATTAAGCACGGGCAGATCGGATAAATTTCTGATATCAGTCCTGTCGTAATATTCAACACGGAAGACCGCTCCTGAAAGATCCTTTCCGTTCATCTGATTCCATCCGCCCGCGTCTTGCTTTACAAGGGATACCGAACCGATGGAAAATACCGGTGTATCCCAAACATTTAACGTAACCACATTGTTAACCTGATAACTGAGATCGACTGCATAACTTGAAGGATCAAGCTTATATCCGATGCCTGCCGATATCTCCTTAATATACAGCGCAGCGCCGTCCGACAAAGGATTCAAAGTATACACAGATGTTGATCCGTCTGCTTCAATATCGAATGTATAAATAAGAGAATCGTCACCCGCCCTATATAAACCATACTTTGCTCCTGCCAGTGTATAGCACGAATTGCCGTTTACGAGTGCCGGATCTGCAGAGTATTTCATTACTGTAATCTGGACAGGCGTAGCAGTAACATCACCATGAGCCATATCCTGAAACGAACCATTCCATGTGGATTCATATATCTCGCACCACCAGTCAGTAAGGGTCAATCCGGGAATAGTTATTGTTCCGGTACGCACTCCGTAGATGTAATCCATGTACCTGAACATGAGATCACCGAACCCCTGATTGCCCGGCCATTCCGTAGTCTCATCCGAGTAATACCAATCCATTGCATAATGAGTAACGATATACATCGAACTCGCATCTTTAACAAGGAGCATCTCATCGTTGGGATCATTTGCTTTCCACCAGGCAAGACCATATTCATATAAAGCTCCGCCCGGACCAAAGGCTCCTGCAGCCTGTATCATCTGATATTTCCTGCTGTCTGAATCAATACCTGACAGATAAGAATATGCCTGATACTCCACATTATCAGGAGACGGCCTTGAATCCTGAATGCAATAAAGGGCCTTGTTGTAGTAAGACTGCTGATACTTATCTCCTTCAGGTTCATCGTCAGCGTAGTAAAAGCACCTGGACCAGTATCCTGCATTGGCGATCATGTTGACTGTATCAATGTGATCATCCTTGTGATAGACATAAATGTTTTCTCCTGCAATTGATGAATCCGTACCAAACAGCACTTCATCGTCTACTGCCCTGAACACCAAATTAAACTTGTTATCCGGATCAGGTTCGATATAGCTTGTAGCAAGTTCTACTTCCCTGCCTGAGATAAACATACCCAATGCTTTTGCTGCAGCTTCAGAAGTCGATTCTGCAACCGCATAGAAATCTACTGTGTCGCCATAATTAGAATTCCCGTTTAATATTCCGTCTTCATCTACCGCACCGACAGTGATTACCCTAGGAATTCCTGCAGGCAGATAATCTGCTGCATCTGCTCCGTTATTACCTGCTGATGCGACTACAGTACTGTTCGCACTCTCAACAAGTGATCTGAACAGGCCATAATCACCGCTGTCCCTGACCGATATGGCCATAAGGATATAATCAGCATTCATCTCCTCAGCCATCTGAACTGCAGCATAGACATCAGTCATATATCCCTGTCCGTTATCACCGATGGCTTTGATGGAAATGATATAGGCATCCGTTGTCTCATCCAGGATATAAGATGACACCAAAGTGCCGTGTCCGTTATAGTCATTTGGATCATCACCGATAACTGAATACTTCTCGTTAGCAATTTCAGATCCCGTATCTATAACTGCTACTCTGACTGAAGCATCGGGATTGATTTCCGCATGTTTCACAGGCGTATCCCAGCGGCCGCAAATTCCGAACGTGCCGTCAACATCATATTCATATCCGTCATCACACAGCGAATCCACAGCATCAGACAGACTGTCATGCGAATCAAAACAAAGAATGTAAGTACCGTCGTAATAAACGCCTGACGAAGCATTTACGCCTTCCAAATCGTCCGATGTATCTACGATTATTCGCTCAGACTCCGGAAGCTCAGATACAGTTCTATAGTACTCATCAGAATCTTCAGCATAGACTATATTTGTTGATGTTTCTTCAATTACACTAACTCCGGTCTCTTCCGGCTCATTGTTCATGCATGGTTCACCTTCGGTAATCACCGCCTGTTCATCTGAAGGCGGTTCAGTTTCAGGAGTAAACTCATCTGCCAGGACCATTAACGATCCGTGCATAGAGCTTACAGTTAAGACCGATGCAACCATACATGCAATCAATTGCTTTTTTCTTACCATCTTTTTACCTCTCTTTTCTCCGTAATAAGGCAATAAAAAAACAGCCCATTCGGGCTGCTTTAAGTGAAATAAAAAAGATCTCCATTCGGAGATCCTTAATCGATCATCTGATCAAGCCGTCTTTTCTCGCGCGAGCTCTCTGACTTTTTCAATCGGAAGACCTGAATATTCAGAAATCTCCTCCAAAGTCAGTTTTCCACTGCTGATCATCTTCAAAGCACTTTCACAGGCATTTTCATTTCTGCCTTCATTTCTGCCTTCATTTCTTGCTTCTTCTCTTATCTCATCAAATACTGAACCCATACTCTCAACTCCTTCCACCGATTCCTTATATTTCTTTACTCTGCTTGACAGTTCTTCATAACACATATCATCAGCTTCAGTACAATAAAAATCATTCATCAATCTGCCAAGCGCTGTATCTTTGGTTTTTATTGATCCATTCACATATATTATATGCTCTCCGTCATTAAAATCCACTTTACCCTCAGTGATAATACGTTCTATATGGTAAACCGGCATTTCCAAACCGAGCACATCATTTTCAGTTATGAATATCACATAGTTTTCGCGAAGTTCGTTAAAAGACTCACCGGGTTTCAGCATATCAGCATCAACCATACTCGAATGATATCTGGCTCTTTTCTGATGAGCGCCTGAATCGGCACGCTGGATCTCAATATTGTATTTAATTCCATCTTTATCAGCAGCATAAATATCAAGCCATACATCCCTGCCTTGAAGATTCTTGATTGCCTTTTGGGTTCTGACTTCAGATACCTTGAGGTCTTCCCTATCAAGAATTACCTTTAAGAGCAATTCAGCACCTTCAATATAGTTATCAAAACATACACTCATAAATTCATCATCAATGAGTCGTAAGGCCTTGATGCGCTGAAGATCTTCCTGATTATTCATGATCAACTCACGCTCCTGTATTTTATGAGGCATCCTCCACAGGATCAGTAACACGGTCGATCGAACCGTCAACGATGCTGTAACGGTATACGCTGTCAGACAACCTGTCCGATACCCTCACATGTTCCTGGTTGGTCTCCCTGACAAGTTTCACGAGCTTTCCGCTCTCTTTGAAGGTATCGGTCGACAACACGACCAGGTCATGCACCGAAGAAGGAAGGATATAACAATCAGTACCTATCTTCTTTACTATCTTTCCGATAACGTCAGAATAAATAAGTGCGTTGGCGCCGAAGAACTCATACTCATTGCTTACAACATACACTCTGTCTTTTGCAGGTACAGCTTCCATGTCAGGGAAAGACTCTTCGATATCCTTGTCTTCTGCTCCCCATTTGCGCATCATGCGGCCCATTGTCTCTTCGATCCTCTCACTCTTAAACGGGAACAGTCTCTTGGTGTTCTTCTTGGCGAGACTGAAAAGAATCTTCTCGGAAAGGTCTTCGATATCGGCAATGTCATGAGTGATGAGGAAACCGGAAACGCCGCTCTCATCGATGCTTACAATGACCCTGTAAACGATAGTAAGATCCATGAACTCCCTGTGTGGACAAAGGTCGATCATTTCCTGGTTTTCTTTTGTGTTGACGACCTGAAACACGATCTTGTCTTTAAGCGCGGCCAGATCAAGCTTAAGCACGTCTTCAGGCAGATACTTCATGGATTCTTCAAGGTAGATGGCCTGGTTTGCCATGACCTTCTCGAAAGAATCGCACTGCTTGTACTGGTCGTACATTCTTTCCATGTAGAATGTCGGACTGCAGTAAGAACCCTTGTGTCCTCTGGGCTTGATGACAATGCCGGTAAGGACTGTGTTGACCTTGGGAACTTTACGAAGTTCAATCTCACAGCCTGCATACCTCTCAGGCATGTAATCCAAAAACTCTTTCAAAACTCTCTTTTTGAAACTCTCGTAACTTAACATGTTCTGATCCTCCGTATAAAAAAATAAGCATAAAAAAACGCACCCCGGAGGATGCGTTTATTTGCACTATAATTGTATAGGGTAAGCCCGTCTCATTCAATAGTCCAAAGTCTCAATTTTGGCACCCTAATTTACAAAAGTTACGATGACCAACAGCAGTCCGCCCTTTATTTCTATG
Organism: Oscillospiraceae bacterium; assembly: GCA_902787975.1. Lineage (GTDB taxonomy): Bacteria > Bacillota > Clostridia > Saccharofermentanales > Saccharofermentanaceae > Saccharofermentans. The sequence continues at coordinate 96,053 of CADAIP010000017.1, read as the reverse complement.
GATATGCGGTCATTTTCACCAGTAGGATGGTTGGAAAAAGAAAATGATGACCCGGCATTAAGTTCCGCATTCTCAAGCGGATAGTAAAGACCTTTGGTAGTTACACCGGTAACCGGTCTTGAAAAATCCCACGGAACGAGCGATACGGACAAGGGTTTTTGCATTTTGCTTATATCTATCTCAACTGAATCTTCACCGCAGAGCGGATAGCAGTATGTGATGCCGTCGGTGATGGTGATCTTCTTACCTTCTAATTTGAACTTTAAGGCGAGCTGGAGATTTGCTATGACGTGATCGAGCCTGCCTGAATCGGGAGTTACCAGGATGACTTCTTCATCTTCAGTCTTACCCAGTGCAATCTCGGAATCTGTCCAGTCTTTTTCGACAGGATATTTCTCGATAAACACGCTGTGGCTGTTAATGAATTCAAGTCCTTCTTCGGATATCGAATCCATGTCGCCTACAACAAGATCAGGTACGATGTTGTTGCGTGCAAGGATATCACAACCGCCGTCACAGGCGATCAGGACAGTATCTTCATCAGAAGACAATAATTCCTTAATGAGCTTTGCCGATTCTTCAGGCAAAGGTCCGCCTGTTACGATGATGTACCGCATCTTATAAGCTCGTCGATGGCTTTGGCAGGATCTTCTGCGTGGAATACGCTGCTGCCTGCTACAAAGAGTCTTGCGCCGCACTCGTATACATGACCGATGTTTTCCTTGGTAATGCCACCGTCTACGGAGATGATGGTGTCAGCGCCCTTTTCATCAATGGCTTTCCTGAGCTTTCTGAGTCTCTCGTCTGAAGAATCAAGATAGCCCTGTCCGCCGAAACCGGGACAAACGGTCATGACGAGGATGATATCGACCTTGCCGATATAAGGAAAAACCTTTTCGATCGGAGTATCGGGATGAATTGAAATACCTGCGCTCTTTCCCAAAGCCTTAATGGAGTCGATAACGCTGTCCGGATCTTCAGAACACTCAAGATGGAATGTGATATTGTCGGAACCAGCATCAGCAAAAGCCTTGATGTATTTCTCGGGATTAGTGATCATGAGGTGCGTATAGAACTTCATGTCAGTATATTTGCGGATAGACTGGATAACCGGAATGCCGAATGAAATGTTATTTACATAGTGACCGTCCATGACATCGATATGGAGATATTCGGCTTTGCTTTCGATCGCCTTTATATCTCTCATAAGGTAGCCGAAATCAGCGGCCAGAATGGAAGGTGCAATTCCGATATCGTTCATTGTTTTCTCCTGTGCTTGTAATTGTTCCTATTATCGTAAAGCTCTGTATAAAAGCTTGTATATCTCTCATAACGTCCCTTGTCCAGAAGGCCTTCAGCGAGCGCATTCCTTACAACACAGCCGTCTTCTTTGCGGTGTGAGCAGTCATCAAACCTGCATCCTGTTGCAATCGATGTGATCTCAGGATATCCGTAAAGCACATCCCTGTAATCGACGCCCTGGTCTTCCAAAGAAAGCGATGTAAATCCGGGAGTATCACAAATGAATCCGTCGAAGAACTCGTGCAATTCAACGTGTCTCGTCGTATGTCTGCCGCGCTTAATCTTAGCGCTGACTTCGCCTGTCTCCATAAGGTCAAAACCCAAAAGCGAGTTGCAGAGTGTACTTTTGCCTACTCCGGAAGGTCCTGCGAAAGCCGCAATTCCCTCACCTATTATATCCTTTAGATCACTTTTGGTAAGAGGCTTTTGCGGTGCAGAAACGAGAACTTCGTAGCCTGCCTTAGTATATACTGAACAAAGCCTTTCAGAGTCGTCTTCATTAAGGTCACTCTTGGTGAAAATGATCACGGGCTTTATGTCTTTTAGTGAACAGACCAGAAGCATCTTATCAAGAAGCGTAAGGTCCGGCGCGGGTTCGGTTACAGAGAAAGTCAGCATCATTACCGAGAGATTTGCCACAGGAGGTCTTGCTATGAAGCTCATCCTGTTTTCGATATCGGTAATAACATATTCGACATCAGGATCACCAGAAGACATGATCGTAACCCTGTCACCTATTGCAGGTTTAATGCCCTTAAGTCTGAACTGTCCTCTTGCGGCACACTGCGCATAAGAAAGTATGCCTTCATTAGAGAAGCGGACGGTATATATTCCGCCCACTCCTTTAGTAATTACGCCATTAAATGTTTCTGTTCCTGCCATCTGGATCTGCCGTTATACCGGAGGATTCTGAGTCTGGTTGGGATCCGGATTCTCAGGTCCGGGCTGAGGCGGTTCAGGTGTAGGAACCGGTGTATCCGTCGGCGGAGGCGGCTCCGGTGTGGGAGTTGCCGTAGGTACCGGCGTATTGGTCGGGAGCGGTGAGAATACCGCAGTGAATGTCGTTGATTCCTTGACTACGAATGTATATGTCGTAGATACGGCAAGAGTATTACCATACTGATCCTGCCAGCAGTCGAACTTAAAGCCCGTTGCAGGTGTAGCAGTAAGAGTTACCTGTGTATTGAGCTCATACTGGCCGCCGCCTGTAACCGTACCACCGTTTCCGCTTACGACGACAGTAACATCAGCCTGCGGAGGTGTCGGAGTAGGAGTACCGCCGTTCTGGTAGTCTTCACGTGTTCCGACATAAAGCTTAACTGTGGACTTTCTTGCAACTGTTGTACCTGATACAGGGTTTGTGAGGATTACATACTGATCTTCTTCTGCAAGAGCAAGTACTTCAGGAGAACCTTCAACAACATAGTTGAGGCTGTTGTCAGAAAGGATCTCTATAGCTTCCTCTACGCTCTTACCGACAACATCAGGAACAACACTTGATGTTGGCTCAGTAGCATAGATGATGATGATCGTGTCACCTCTTAATACCTGCGTATTTGCTTCAGGCTCTGTTCTGATAACCATACCCGGCTCAACTGAATCAGAAGGCTCAGGTCTGAGCGAGAACTTGAGACCTAAGTTCTGTAGCGACTTATAGCAGTTTTCATAATTAGTATTCGAGTAATCCTGCAGAATGATGGACTCATCTACAGAAGATACTGTAATTACGAGGTTGCTGAGCTTATTAGTCGTTGAGATAGTTACGCCTTCCTGGATGTTCTGGGCAATAACAATGCCGGGTTCGTAAGCATCGGTAACTTTGTACTCAACAGTATAGAAAACCTGGGCATTGTCGAGTTTTCTGATAACTTCATCTGCCGTAAGTCCGACATAGTTCTCGACCGTATAATCCGTATTCTCTTCTATCTGAGTAGCGTTGCCGACAGCCCTTACGACGAGGATGCCGATACCTATCAGCACGCCGATGATTACGACAACAATAAGCGCGAGAAGCACATTATCCCTGAATCTGGAGATACGTCTTGATTCGGCACTCTTCTCGATCTCGGAGATCTTCTCGTATTCAGGATCCTGTCTGAAAGAGATGTTTGTATCTGTATTTGTGGTCTTCTCGGGAACATTCTGGATGACACCGTAAACACCGTTAGGATCGACAAGCAAAGAGTCGAGTTCAGTTACGAGCTGACGCATCGTCTGATAACGTCTCTCAGGGCTCTTCTGCATACATTTCGCGATGATGGAATCAAGGCCCTTCGGAATACCCTGCATGAGAGATGAAGGTACCGGAGGTGTCTCCTGAAGGTGCTTGACCGCGATGGCTACGTTGGAATCACCGTCAAAAGGAAGTCTTCCCGTTACCATCTCGAAAAGAGATACACCCAAAGAATAAATGTCAGACTGGGGACCTACATTGCCGCCCCTTGCCTGCTCGGGCGAGAAATAATGAACGGAGCCCATCTGGACGCCAGTCATTGTAATTGTCGTTGTGGATGCAGCACGTGCGATACCGAAGTCTGTGATCTTTGCGACACGGTCACGTGAGATAAGGATATTCTGAGGCTTGATGTCTCTGTGAACGATACCGTTCTGGTGAGCATAGTCCAAAGCAAGACCGATCTGTATAACGATCGGGACTGCATTACGCCAGTCCAAATGGCCGTTCTGGTTAATGAGATCTTTTACGGTGATGCCTTCGATGTATTCCTGAACGATGTATCTGAAATTACCTTCGTGGCCTACGCCGTATACTTTAACGATATTCGCGTGGTTAAGAGATGCTACGGACTTAGCCTCAGCATCGAATCTTCTGATGAATTCCTCATCAGATGAGAACTCGGGCTTTAAGATCTTTATGGCGACATTAACGCCTGTGTTCATGTCGATTCCGAGATATACGTTAGCCATACCGCCTGAGCCTATAAGCTTGACGATCCTGTACTTGTTCGCAAATATCATGCCCTCAGGGCCGTGAACCTGATTTGCCATGTCTCCCCCTATAATTCAGCTATGGGCTCTGCCCTGCCTACTGTTACCGTAATATTATCACTGCTCTTGCCTTCAAGAGCCTGGTTTATCAACTTGCCGCAAATACCTTCAAGGTTATTGCGTTCCTGGGCGCAGGCCTTGAACTGTTCGTTGCTCATGAAGGAATAAAGACCGTCCGAGCACAAAAAGACCAAATCGCCGTAACTTATATTATAACTGTAAATGTCAGGATTAAGATACTGATTCTCTCCGAGCACCTTGAACAGTCTAGATCTTCCCGGATGACGTTTTGCCTGATCTTCTGTCAGAAGTCCCTGCTTTACGAGCTTTCCGGCTTCATTGTGATCCTCGGTGAGCTTAATGAGCTCGGAGCCGTGAAGCATGTAGCCTCTCGTATCTCCGATATGTGCGATAGTAAGTTCGGTGCCCTTAAGAAGAGCCACGGTAAGTGTCGTACACATACCCATGCGTTCCCTGTGCTCCAGGCAGTTGTGAAGGATCTTTATGTTGGCTTTATTAAATGCCGTTTTAAGATAAGCAGGCAGCGCTTCCCTGTCCTTTACGAACGGCAGGCTCTCCTTGAACTCCTCCATAACAGCATCAACAGCAATACGGCTTGCGATCTCGCCGCACGCCTCACCTCCTACACCGTCAGCTACAGCCATGCAAAGACAGTTGCCTACCATCTCATAAGCAAAACTGTCTTCGTTCATGTCCCTGACAGGACCCTTGTCTGACAATCCGTAAGCGTTCATCTCGTTCCCTCAATGGTTCCTCTTCGAAGCTGTCCGCAGGCAGCCATAATATCAGAACCCATCTCGCGTCTTATAGTCGCATTTATGCCGCCTGATTCAAGGATATCCCTGAACTGCTTTACCTTTGCGGGAGATGCCGACTGAAAAATGGTTCCGGGCACCTTATTCATTGCAATGAGATTTACGTGATAAAGACCGCCCTTTAAGAGCTTTACAAGTTCTGATGCGCACTGAGGCGTATCGTTGACTCCGGCCAAAAGGCTGTATTCAAAAGTTATCCTTCTGTTCGTTGCTTTTGTGTACTCTTTGCAAGCCATCATGAGCTGCTCAATCGAATATGCCTTTGCAACAGGCATGAGTTTCTTTCTAAGCTCGTCGTTAGGTGCATGCAGTGACACGGCAAGGTTTACCTGAAGGCCTTCTTTTGTAAACTCTTCTATCTTCGGCACGAGTCCGCATGTCGAGAGCGTGATATGTCTTGCGCCCAAATTAAGGCCGTCGGGATCGTTTGCAAGCTTAATGAAGCGCATTACGTTCTCATAGTTATCGAAAGGCTCGCCAATTCCCATTATTACTACACTGTGAACTCTCTCACCCAGTTCCTTCTGTGTAACGGAAACCTGTGCAAGAAGCTCTCCTGCTGAGAGATTTCTACCGAAATCTATCTTTGCAGATGCGCAGAAAGCACAACCCATCCGGCATCCCGCCTGTGAAGAAATGCAAACTGAAATACCTGTCTTATATCTCATTGCAACTGTCTCAATGATGTTGCCGTCGTAGAGCTTATATACGAACTTCTCAGTGCCGTCGAGTTTGGATACAAGGTGCTCCATCATCTCGAACCCACCGAAAATGAAATCTTCTTCGAGCATTGCCCTTACATTCTTGGGGACATTGGTCATGTCATCGGTGGATACACATCCTGAAGAGAGCCAGCCGTATATCTGGGATGCCCTGTACTTGGGCACGTCTCTTTTCGCGCACCACTCGGTAAGATCATTAAGATTCAAATCAAGACAGAACTTATCTTTCAAGGTCATTCTTCCTTTCTGTCTCTTTCCATACGGCAGATAAAGAACCCTTCGCAACCGTCGAGGTGCGGAAGGAGCGTGATCATGCCGTTTGCAGCTGACTCTTCCCTATCTTCATCCATATAGATGTTTTCCGGCAGATACTTATTGATCGGTACTGTGTGAAATCTTTTATGTTCTTCAAGAAATTTCTCTACCTGATTCTGGTTCTCATCCGAATTTATCGTGCAGGTACAGTAAACGAGCTTTCCGCCGGGACGTACCATCTTTGACGCATGCTCAAGGATCAAGTACTGCAAAGGAAGGAGCTCGGATAATTCATCGTAAGTGAACTTCTCTCTTATGTCAGGCTTTCTTCCCAAAAGCCCCAAGCCGCTGCACGGAACATCACACAGAACGAGATCATATGTCTTCTTGGAATCCTTATCGTATTTATCGATGTTGGACGCATCAGCACAAAGTGTCTCGATCGATGTAAGACCCAATCTCTCGCAGTTATCTCTTACGAGCTTAAGTCTTGTATCATTGACGTCAACAGAAAGAATGCTTACGTCATCTCTGCACATCTGCGCCATGTGGGTAGACTTGCCGCCCGGGGCAGCACAACAGTCAAGGATCTTGTCTGCGACTCTCGGATGAGCTATATGCGATGCGAGCATCGCACCCTGACCCTGGACGAACATGCCGTACTTGTTGAAGCACTCAGTATTCTCAAGTCCGTTAAGGCCGCCTGTTATCTCTACGCAATCAGGTATAAAACTTCCCTTGATCGCTGTTATTCCTTCTTTTTTGAGTTCCTTTATGACTGTATCCTGATCGACTTTATGCGCATCAAATCTGACAATGATATGTGCAGGTTCCAAAAGTGCCTTGCCGATCTCAAATGCAGCCTGCTTGCCGAAATCCTTCTTGAAGATACCATAGATCTCAGGCTTTAATGCTACCCTGATACCTGGCTTGAACTGCTCAAGCTCTCTCTTGTCTTCCGGACTTTCTGCAAACTTTCTGAGAACCGCATTAACGTAGCCGGAAGCCTTGTGATTGTATTTTTTTGTAATCTCAACAGCTGAATCCACAGCCGCATAAGCCGGAATGTTATTCCCGAACTGGATCTGCCATACAGCCATTCTGATAGCCGTCCTGGATACGGGATCCATGGTCTCAACTTCTTCTTTTGTAATATGTCTGATGAGGAAGTCTATCGTGAAAGAATATGTGAGCGTGCCGTAAAGCATGGCCCTGGCAAAGTCGATCTTCTTGCCTGCTTCTGAAGCAATCTTATCAGCTTTCTTGATTACGAGATTTGAGTAAGCATCTTCCTCATATACCCAGTAGAGCATGAGAAAACAAAGCTCTCTCTCGTTATCATCGGCAATAATCTTATGCAGTTCTTTCTTCTTGTACTTGATATCTTCAGACATGAAGCTGCTCCTAAATTACCGGGCTTCCTACTGTAAAATTATGGGCGCAGTCAACGGCATGAAGTCTTTTACCGCCGGGCTGCTGAAGTTCTTTGATCTTGAGGAACCCTGAGCCGCACTTGACGATGAGGTTTTCACCCTTTGCCTTAACGACAGTACCGGGTTCTGAATTCTTCAGTTCGTCAGGAATTGTTGCTTCGTCTGCAACTTCGGAATCAAGGACCTTGAGCTTCTTATCTTCCTTAAGCACGAAAGCACCGGGCCACGCACTTAATGCTCTTACTCTGTTATGGATATCCTGTGCATCCTGAGTCCAGTCGAACTCGCCTTCTTCAGGTCTTATCGGCGGACATGCAGTTGCCAAAGCTTCATCCTGCTTTGTGGATTTAAGCTCTCCTGCAACCCATCTGTCGATGATGTCAGGAAGTTTTGCCGCACTGGCCTCAGCAAGTCTGTTCATGAGGCTCTCTGTATGCTCATTGGGATCGATCTCAACTTCAACCTTGTCGATGATGTCGCCTGTGTCCATGCCGACATCCATCTTCATGAAAGTAACTCCCGTTACCTTGTCGCCTTCAAGTATCGCGCGCTGTACCGGTGATGCACCTCTTCTTGCCGGAAGAAGGCTTCCGTGACAATTTATGCAGCCGTACTTCGGAAGGTCAAGAATGCTAGATGGAAGGATCTTTCCGTATGCTGCAGTAACAATGAGGTCTGGCTCATAAGAGGAAAGCTTTGCGAAGGCTTCATCATATCGAAGTGTATCAGGCTGATAAACTTCGATATTGTTCTCCTGCGCCAAAACCTTTACCGGAGGTGCTGTAAGGATATGCTTACGTCCTACGGGCTTATCAGGCTGGCATAAAGCCAGTTGTACATTATAGCCAGCATCTATCAGGGCTTTGAGGTTGGTGCCTGCAAATTCAGGCGTACCCATGAATATTACTTTAAGATCACGCCTGTCCAAGTATTACTCCTCGCTCTCGCCTGCTTTGTAGACCTTGCCGTCTACTGACTTATCGATAAAGAGAATGCCGTTAAGATGGTCGTTCTCGTGGCAGATGCATCTTGCAAGAAGTCCTTCAGCCTCAAGCTCGAATTCTTCGCCGTTTCTGTTAAGAGCCTTGATCTTAACGTGTTCAGGTCTTTCAACCTCGCATGTCTTGCCGGGAACGGAAAGACAGCCTTCGTGATCAGTCTGTGACCCTGATGTCTCAATGATCTCAGGATTGATGAACTCGATAAGACCGTGCTCATCGCCAACATCAATAACGAACACTCTTCTTAATACACCAACCTGGGGAGCAGCAATACCGATGCCTCTTCCCTCAAAATACATGGTGTCTGCCATATCATCCAAAAGCTTGATAATCCTGGGTGTTATCTCATCTACCGGTCTGCTCGTCTTACGGAGGAGCGGATCGCCTTCTATAACAAGATTTCTTAAAGCCATATTCGGCCTCCAATCACATTTTTCGCTAATATATTATAAATATTTAAATAAAAGCATACAAGTTTATGCGCATTTGCAGATTGCCCACTAAATCGTAAAATACGGCCTGTTAGTGGGTAAAAATGTCGGCACAAAGTCTGATCGTTCCATTTGAATACCCACTAAACCGCGAAAAACTCACGATCAGTAGGTATTTTAAAAATCCGGGCAAATAAAAACACCCACTAAACTGCCAAAATCAAGCGTTTAGTGGGTGCGCATCAGCTAACTAATAATTACAGATCCCAGGAACTGATGTACTTCTCCTGCTCTGCTGTGAGTTTGTCGATGGAGATGCCCTTTGTATTAAGAAGGATCTCAGCAACTCTGTTGTCGATGACTTCAGGTGTCTGGTAAACATCAACGGGAAGTCTTTCAGGGTTGTTGGCGATATACATTGCAGATTGCGCCTGCAAAGCAAAGCTCATATCCATGATCTCGACCGGGTGACCGTCGCCTGATGCGAGGTTAACGAGTCTTCCTTCAGCGATTACGCAGACTGTCTTGCCGCTCTTAAGCTTGTAGCCGATGATGTTGTTACGAAGTTCAGTGCTCTCAACACACATCTCCTTAAGTTCAGCTACACTTACTTCGCAGTCGAAGTGACCTGCGTTGCAGCAAACTGCACCGTCCTTCATGGCCTCGAAATGTCTGCCTACGATGACATCCTTGCAGCCTGTAACCGTTACGAAGAAGTCTCCCAACGGAGCAGCTTCATCCATAGTCATTACCTGGTAGCCTTCCATTATGGCTTCACATGCCTTAACGGGATCGATCTCAGTGACGATTACCTTTGCGCCGAGGCCCTTGGCTCTCATTGCAACGCCTCTGCCGCACATGCCGTAACCTGCAACGACAACTGTCTTACCTGCTACTACCAGGTTTGTTGTAGCCATAATGGCTGTCCATACGGATTGGCCAGTACCGAATCTGTTATCGAAAAGATGCTTACATCTTGCATCGTTAACTGCAACCACCGGGTAAAGAAGCTTGTTCTCGCCCTTAAGGATCTCGAGTCTGTGAACGCCTGTTGTAGTCTCTTCGCATCCGCCCTTAAGGCTTGCAGCAAGATCCTGCATCTCAGAGTGAAGGAGCAGAGCGAAGTCGCCGCCGTCATCGATTACAATGTCAGGCTTGAAAGCCAGAGCGCTTCTTAATCTGTTCCAATAATGCTCTTCATCGTCACCGTGAACAGCATAAACATTCATGATATCGAGTGAAGCAAGGCCTGCTGCAACATCATCCTGAGTGGACAACGGGTTGCAGCCTGTGAGTGCAACCTCAGCGCCGCCTCTTGCGAGAGCTCTTGCAAGGCATGCTGTTTTTGCTTCAACGTGAACGGAAACAGAAATCTTAAGACCTGCAAACGGCTGTTTCTCAATAAGTTCAGCCTCGATGGCTCTTAATACGGGCATGTTACGGTAAGCCCATTCGATTTTTTCAAGACCTGATTTAGCAAGATTGATATCTTTTACTTCGTAATTAAATTTTCCCATCATTATCTCCTTAGAGGTTTACTCTTTTAATAAACTCTTTAACCAATGCGCAGCTGTTCTCGGATGCCAGTGCGGCATTATCCAAAACTTCCTGCTCTGAAAGGGCCTGACCGGTAATACCTGCAGCCATATTGGTTATGCAGGACATTGCGGCAACTCTGATGCCCATGTGGGATGCAGCGATAGCTTCAGGTACAGTGGACATGCCAACGCAGTCAGCACCAAGGATCCTCCATGCTCTGATCTCTGCAGGAGTCTCATACTGGGGACCTTTGGAATATGCATAAACACCGCGGCTAATCCTTATCTGAAGGTCGCGTGCGCAATTGACCAGGGTATCTGTAAGTTCCGGATCGTAAACATGGCACTGATCGGGGAATCTCGTACCGAATTCAGCGATGTTGGGACCCCTTAATACAGGATCAGCATTAAAAGAAAGGTGGTCTGTGATCGCAACGAGTTCAGGTACTTTCATGTCGAGATTAATTCCGCCTGAGGCGTTGGTCAGAAGAAGCGCCTTAACACCCAGTCTGCCCATTACCCTTACATAGAAAGTAACGGTCTCAATCGGATAACCTTCGTAGTAGTGGAATCTGCCGTTCATCATGAAAACGGGCTTTCCGGAAAGCGTTCCGATCAAAAGGGATCCTTTATGTCCGGGTGCTGTAGATACAGGGAATCCGGGAATGTCCTTATAAGAGATTTCAATGGCATCTTCAGCCATTGATGACAAAGGACCAAGTCCTGAACCCAGTACTATGCAGACGGAAGGGACCACCTTTCCTGCCAAGACACCTCTGATATATTCAGCGGCGCCGTCTACTGTTTTAATAAATTCAGAAATATTTGTAATCATGAAAACATTATATACTATTCTTCTTCATTTTAGCGAAGTAAAAAGGGTATCTTTTCAACGCGAAAAGATACCCCTAAAAGTCTGTTTAATCAGTAGTTGATTACTTAGCCTTGCCGCAGCAATCCTTGTACTTCTTGCCTGAACCGCAAGGGCACGGATCGTTTCTTCCGACCTTGGAAGAATCACGCTTTACCGGCGCCTGAGGCTGATTGTTGCCCGTTGTACCCTGGATAGGCTTTGAAGCGGACTGGGGAGTTACAGCAGGAGCACTTGCGTGATTCTCCTTGATATCCTTAACCTGGGACTTAGCCTCAATGTGAGTTTCGGGTGTGAACTTTGCTCTCATAATGAACTTGACTGCATCATTCTGGATGTTCTCATTCATCTCTTCGAACATAGCTGAACCTTCGAGCTTATATTCAACAACAGGATCGTGCTGACCGATACTTCTCATTCTGATGGAGTTAGAAAGCTGGTCCAATGCATCGATGTGATCCATCCACTTGAGGTCTACTGTTCTTAAGAGGATCTGACGCTCAGCCTCACGGAATACCTCTGTGGTGATCTCATTCTCCTTCTGAGCAATGAGTTCCTTAGCCTCTTCTGCGATCTGTGCAGCAAGCTCATCGCACTCAGGGATTTCCTTTTTATCATCCTGAACAAGGAGGACTGAAGGAAGCTGGCCGAAGATCTCTTCGAGGAGCTTGCCCAATGAATATCTCTCTGTTGAAGTGATAACGCCGTCAAGAGCAAACTGGTTGCAGATTCTTGAAGCAACACGTTCGATCATCTGGAGATAGATACCATGAACGTCTTCACCGAAGATAACCTGTCTTCTCTGCTCATATGTGATAGTTCTCTGTACGTTGTTAACATCGTCGTATTCGAGGACGGACTTACGTGCTGAGAAGTGCATAGCTTCGAGCTTCTTCTGTGAGCTGTCGATAACCTTTGTAAGAGACTTAACCTGAAGTTCCATATCGTCTTCGATACCCAAGCCCTCATAGATCATGGAGACTCTGTCGCCGCCGAAGATTCTTAAGAGGTCATCTTCAAGTGAAAGGAAGAACTTGGATCTTCCGGGGTCACCCTGACGTCCCGCACGTCCCTTTAACTGGTTATCGATACGTCTTGATTCGTGACGCTCTGTACCTACGATGTAAAGACCACCGAGCTTTCTTACCTCTTCAGCCTCAGGAGCGAGCTCTGCCTTATACTTGCTCTCAAGATCTGAGAATCTCTTTCTTGCTTCGATGATAAGCTCGTCATCTGTCTCATTGTGAGCTGTGGATGCAGCGATAAGGTCTTCTGTATAACCTAATCTTCTCATCTCCTGGAGAGCCATGAACTCAGCGTTACCGCCGAGGATGATATCGGTACCACGGCCGGCCATGTTAGTAGCGATGGTAACAGCACCCTTACGTCCTGCCTGGGCAACGATCTCAGCTTCTCTCATATGGTTCTTAGCGTTCAATACGTTGTGCTTGATACCGTACTTTGTGAAGATACGTGAAAGGAGTTCTGACTTGTCAACATTAACTGTACCGACAAGTACAGGCTGTCCCTTTGTATTTGCTTCCTTAACTGTCTTAAGGATTGCAGCGTACTTACCGTTCTCTGTCTTGAATACCGCATCGTACTCATCGACTCTTGCAATGGGTCTGTTTGTAGGGATCTGGATAACGTCAAGGTTATAGATCTGTCTGAATTCTGCTTCCTCTGTATAAGCAGTACCGGTCATTCCGGAGAGCTTTGTATACATACGGAAGAAGTTCTGGAATGTGATAGTAGCGAGTGTCTTGTTCTCGTTTGCAACCTTAACATGCTCTTTTGCTTCGATAGCCTGGTGAACACCGTCGCTGAAACGTCTTCCCGGCATAAGTCTTCCCGTAAAGTCATCTACGATTATGACTTCGCCGTCCTGGACGATGTACTGCTGGTCTTTCTTGAAGTTACCGTTAGCCTTCAAAGCGTTGTTGATATAGTGCTGAAGGTCAAAGTTATCAGGATCTGAAAGGTTCTCGATATTGAAGAACTTCTCGGCCTTTGCGATACCATTTGCAGTAAGGACTGATGTTTTAGCCTTCTCGTCTGTTACGTAATCAGCATCGCCTACGAGCTCATCCATGTCGACCTTGTCGTCAGTCTCAACAACTGTGTACTGCTTCAATGTCTTAACAAATGAATCTGCCTTCTGGTAAAGGTCTGAAGACTCTGTTCCACGGCCTGAAATGATGAGAGGTGTTCTTGCCTCATCGATGAGGATCGAGTCGACCTCGTCGACGATTGCATAGTTGAGTTCTCTCTGTGCGATCTGCTCTTTATTTACGACCATGTTGTCTCGGAGATAGTCGAAACCGAACTCGTTGTTAGTTCCGTATACGATATCACATGCATACATGCTCTTACGCTCTTTGTTCGGAATATCATGGATGATGAGACCTACGCTCATGTTAAGGAATTTGTAAACCTTACCCATCCACTCGGAGTCACGCTTTGCCAGGTAATCGTTGACAGTTACAACGTGAACGCCCTTGCCTGTAATGGCATTAAGGTAAACAGGCATTGTAGCAACGAGTGTCTTACCTTCACCTGTCTTCATCTCGGCGATACGGCCCTGGTGGAGAATGATTCCGCCGATGACCTGTACTCTGTAAGGCTTCATGCCGAGAACTCTCCAGGCAGCCTCTCTTACAGTAGCAAATGCTTCAGGAAGAAGGGCATCTAATGACTCGCCATCCTCATATCTCTTTTTGAACTCTTCGGTCTTGCCGGCCAGATCGTGATCTGAGAGCTTGGCATACTCTTCTTCGTATGAGAAGACCTTGTCTACGAGAGGATTGATCCTCTTAAGTTCGTGATCGCTGTGTGTTCCAAAAATACTTTCAAATAATCCCATTTTGTACCTTCATCAATTCTCTTCTTTATTTTGTTCGGCAGCTTCCTTGAGCCTGTTCAATGCCGTTCTGTATCCGCCGTCCGGATTCACATAGCAGTTCTTGACTCTCGAGATCGTCGTTGAGCTTACCTTGGTCGATGACCTGGCTTTGCCACGCGCTCTGCCTGTTGATTTCTTGCCGGAGTCCGCTTGCGTATTTGTCTCTACTTCAGCGGGCGAGATCTCTTTAATGATCTCCTCATAGCTCTTACCCTGTTCGATCCTTCTTACGATCTGCCAACGGTGAAGAAACGAGTGCAATTCGTTGATCGAGCAAAGATCCTTAAAGAACTTATGCATCTCTGCGCTGTCTCTCATTGTCAGCATAGCGTTATAAAGGTCGGTCAGTTCCTCCATTTCGCTCTCAGTAAAATGAGCGTCTTTAATGTCATCCATCTTGATACCCTTTACCTGAAATCACGTTACAACTCTCATGATGTAATCCCAAACTACCTTGCCATAACCCAGGTATATTGCGATAAAGACCGCAGTAATTGCGAGCACAGCAAGAATGCCCAGAAATAATCTGGTAAATATGAGATTGGTCTTGGCTTTTCTCAGAGAATCCCCAATAGAAAGCGAAGCCGTCTTGTCTGTAGTAATCTTTGAATTAGCAAGACTCGGGCGTCTAACGCTGTTATCATGTTTCAATGTTCATACCTCCAAACATACTCATACATAATAACGCATTCTTTATTTTAATACAATAAAGGGAGAATCAACCCGAAGTGTACCTCTCAGAGGCCCCATATTCGCATATATCCAGTATAACACCATGAACAAAGGCATATCCCTTGAGTTCTTCAACAGCTTCCCTGCCGGCATCACCTGAATTTTCGGGTATTATCACCGTAAGATGTCTGGAATCAATATGGTCGACAGTATATGTCTGACCGTTGATCACTGCCGACTGGGGCTCAAAATTGCTTATTGAATTGATATCATCCCTGATTTTCTTCTGTATATGAGATGTTTCCTGATAGTACGGCGAAGTAAGATCAATGCTCCTTATGGCCGTAACTTCCCCTCCTTCAACAGAATCGATTACCGGGAAAGTCTTTGGAAGATTGGCTCCGTACTGCTCCCTGAACGCATCTCCCCTGTCAAAATTACTCAAAGACCAGATATCGTTCTTATTCTCCTCACCATCCGGCTGCTTGTGTTCTTCATCCTGAAGCATAAGGACAGGCTCGCCGTATAGCGGAATAACCGAATATATGCTCCTGCTCTTACGCCCAGCCAATGTCACTACGGAATAATCCGTAGTGACTTCGATAATGTGGTGCTGGTCATTTATCTCGAAAAAGACCTCTATGTCATCAGGCACGAAGAAATCGGAACCGCCGTTCCTCTCAATGCACCCCTGCCTTATCTGTTCCTCCATCGTATGTGAGAAAACGCCCTGCAAAATGAGCTCTTTTAGAGTGTGCCCTGTCGCATCATCTATACCGAGACTGACCGATGCCACTTTTGATATGACCGCCGCACCCTTGGTATCCCCGATACCCAGATCAGGAAAAGCATTGACCGCAGCAGACATCAGGTCCGAGGCAGGAACAGACACAGGATATAGGAGCGACATCTTCTCACAGGTCTGTTCAACCGATCTTCTCATAAGGATATCCGTGCGGTAATAGTCTATCGAACTGATAACGGATGCGAGAAATACCAGGGTTATCGTAAATGCTATGGCTGCTTCAATACTTACCTGTCCTCTTTTATTTCTTATGCGTCTCATGACCTAACTCCTCATTTCTCATAAAGCTGATAACGCTTCGTAACCGAAAACGTATCTCCCCTGAAATAAGCCTCAAGCGTTATTCCCTTATAAAGCTCACCGTAATCTCTCTCAAGAACCGCGTGGCTTCTCTCGAGAAGTTCTTCCACAGGGGTACAAAGCGCGAACAGATAAAGAAAATCCCTGTAACTGAAAGTGACCATCTTTTCACCTTCGTATTCGAAGATAACGGCTCTCTGTCCTTTTATCACCTGGTAAAAGTCCTTTATGGACTGGAATGACGCGCAAATGTATATAAGTCCTGCAGCTATTATCCTGTAATCGATATTGACTGTTCCTTCGCTTACTGCAGATATGATCGTTGAGATTATCTGCCCCAGAACTTCCATGGTGTTCCTGAACTCTTCGTTTGCATAGTCTTTGAGCATATTTGAAACGATAAGGACCTGTACCATAAGGTATTCGACCTTAAAGATTGCCGGGTAATCTTCAAGTCCGGTGATTATGCATTCGGCATCTACCTGCTTATCTCCGTGAATGGATGAAAACTCTGTTCCCGTAATCGACGCATCACCATCAGGCGCAAAGCAGCAGTCGAAGTTATATGCGCAGTAATGAGATACATTCATCTTGGTCATTATGGGATCGGACATATCCGTAAGGTTATCCATGGTAGTCTCAAGGAAAGACAATGTATCAAGCAGGGCTTCCCAGTCGTCAATGTCTATGTCGATATCAAGCTCAATGTCTTTTACCATGTCTTTATAATCAGCCCTTATGTCATCAAGATCAGCTGCTTCTTCCAGTATCTCATCAAGATTAAGTGCCTCTCCTGCTTTTCCTATCCACTGGGATGCATCTTCAGAACCTTTGATCATGTCCGACACATAACCTGCTGCCGGGCTTTGCATATACTCACCGACTTGGTTTAAGATCCCCGTCTCATCAGTTCTCCTTATCATCTCGGCATATCCTTCAACCAGGCCTTTGAGACTTATGCCTGATCCCCTGTACCAGTAGTATGAATTGATCGCTGTCTTAAGATCTTCTGTGGTGAACTCATCCGCGGAAGTAACAACAAGCGTTGACTGTGCTGTCAGCCCGTTCATTTCCAATGCCTTGTAGAAGCACTCGTCATCGACCTCGTCCAAAGTGAAAGCATAGATGCCGTAGACATCAAATAACTGTCTGTTGTAATCGCAGAGAATAGTATCGATCTGAGTCTTAAGTGCCTCATTAACGCTTAACGCATAATCAAGATTCCAGACAAACGCAACGAAAGTACATTCCACCAGGATCAAGGCCGACATAATCACGGCAAGAAACAATGACGATACGCCTCTTTTGGTTCTTCTGTTCTTATCAGTTCTCTTCATCTGCTGCCTCCTGTGAAAGTTCGTAAACGGATCCATAAATAAGCCTGAAGTTATCGGATATGCCGGATAAATAAGTGCAGAGTTTTTCCGGCGAGGTGTCATAGCAGTCAACACCGCCGACAATTACCTTATCTGCTATATCCTTATCCCGCTCCATAAAGAAAAGTTCATTGCCGCCGTCCCTGGCACATTCAAAAGAATCAAGGGCTATCGCCTCAGGACCAGTGATCATAAAGGCAAGCATTACGAGTATCAGCGAAAATGTAATTGCAGCTTCAAGCGTGGACATAAGAAACCTCCTGATCAATAACCTGCGGTATGCAGGTATGGTTTGAGTTATCTTACAATCAAAATGCCCTGTATTTTCCTTACAATTGCCGACAATTACCGACAAAAACCGACAAAGAAAAACGCCCGGTTTCCCGGGCGTCAGATATGCTTCAAAGCATTGACTTTATTGCGTTTCAGGCTCTTTTCGAGCATCTGTCCGTCTTTATAATCCTATTAAACGATTACGCACGGAGTGTAGCGCCGTACTTCTCCTTGAGGTTATTAAGAATCGTATCAACGAAGCCGTCGATAACCTCAGGCTTGAACTCCTCGTCCTTAGGTGTGAAGACTACACTGAAAGCAAGGCTCTTCTTATTAAGGCCGAGCTGGATTCCCTCGTAAATGTCGAAGAGCTCGATCTTAGTGATGAATTCACAGGAAGCTTTGATCTCCTTCTCGATCTGTGCGCAGGTAACATCCTTATCCATAACGAAGCAGAAGTCACGCTTCTCTTCAAGGAACTTCGGAAGCGGAATGAACTTTCTGTCCTTGCCGTAGTACTTGGAAAGCGTTCTCAAATCGATCTCTGCAACATAAGCAGGAACTCTCATGTCGAGCTCATCACAGATCTCATAGAGGACCTGGCCCAAGTATCCGATTTCCTCACCGTTGCAGATAACCTTTGCGGTTCTTCCCGGATGGAGGAATGTCTTAGTATCCTTCTCGTAATCGAATTCAACATCCAGTGATGCTGCTATTACATCAACCAGACCCTTCAGTGAATAGAAATCCTCGTCCTCACCGAAAACACCGATGCAGATCGTCTCACGCTCATCAGGATATTCAGTAAGAGGCAGATTCTTGGGAATGAACTTGTTGCCCATCTCATAGATGCGGCCTGTAAGGATTCCGTTCTTCTGGTTTCTTGCCATAGCCTTGATCATCTGAGGTGCGAGAGTTGTACGCATCAAAGAAAGATCGATGTTGATAGGATTCATGATCTTGATCGCGAATCTCTCGGGAGCATCTTCAGGGAGCTTCAAGAGGTCAAAATCAGAGGGCGAGAAGAATGAATAATGTACGCCTTCGTTAGCACCTGCTGCACAGAGATCTCTCTTGATCTTGAGCTCTGAACGCTGCTTGAGGTTATATCCGCCTGAAGTAACTTTCGCTGTCGGAATAAATGTAGGTGTGATGTGGTCGTAGCCATACATACGGATAACTTCTTCAGCAACATCCTGGTAAGACTCCATGTCAACACGGTAACCCGGAATTGCAATCGTAAGCTCATCGCCGTTAAGTTCAGGTGCGAAGCTTAAGTTTGTAAGGATCCTTACGATATCCTCATCAGGAACAGTGATTCCCAATACGCCGTTTACCTGCTTAACGCTGACAGTGAGCTTTCTGGGCTCGATCGAGTTGCCTGTATTGATGTCGAAAGATGTCTTGGACACCTTGCCACAGCCAAGCTCTTCGATGAGATGCAGAGCTCTCTTCATAGCCATAACAGTTGTGTACTCATCAACGCCCTTGGAGAATCTCATTGAAGAATCAGATACCTGACCCAAAGCCTTAGAACTCTTACGGATATTGTCGTGAGCGAACTTTGCAGCCTCGAACATTACGGCTTTTGTTGAATCGAGGATCTCAGAGTTGAGACCACCCATGATTCCTGCAAGTGCAACAGGCTTCTTACCGTCGCAGATAACGAGGTTATCGGATGTGAGAGCGAATTCCTTCTCGTCCAAAGTCTGGATTGTCTCGCCGTTCTCGGCACGGCGTACGTGGATCTCGCCACCTTCAAGATAGTTGAAATCGAAAGCGTGCATCGGCTGGCCGAGCTCATAGAGAACGTAGTTAGTGATATCGACTACGTTGGAGATTGCAGAGCATCCTACAAGTGCAAGACGCCTCTTCATCCACAGAGGAGACTCGCCGATAGTAACGTCAGAAACATAGTGTCCGATATATCTCGGGCAGAGATCGGGAGCAGAAACTCTGATGTTGAAATCAATTGCAACATCGCTCTCTGTGTAATCAAGAGCAGGCTCTTTGATTTCCTTGCCGAGCACTGCTGCTACTTCTCTTGCGATACCGTAGATGGACTGGCAGTCAGGTCTGTTTGCAGTGATGGATACGTCGAAAATATAATCATCAAGGCCAAGGATGGGCTTAACGTCTGCACCGGGAACAGAATCTTCAGGAAGAACCAGAAGTCCGTCGTAACCTGCACCGGGGAACATGTCCTCAGTAACGCCGATCTCAACGCCTGAGCAGAGCATTCCGTAAGAATCGTAACCTCTGAGTTTACCCTGGCCTATTGTCATGAGACCTTCGACAGTCTTGTGGTCTTTTGCAGTAGCATAAACCTGTGCGCCGATCAGAGCCAGAGGATACTTGCCGCCTGCAGCAACGTTATCAGCACCGCAGCAGATCTGGAGAACGCCGTTCTCGCCTGCATCTACGGTGCAAAGATGAAGGTGTGTGCCCTCGATTGCTTCGCATGTCTTAACTTCACCGACAACGACCTTTGATATGTCCTTGCCTACTTCATATTTTTCTTCTACTTCGAAGCCGCAGCTGAAGAGCTTATTTTCGAGCTCATCAGGTGTGACATCAATATCTACGTAATCTTTAAGCCAACTTAATGGTACTAACATAGTTCTTGCCTCCTTTAATTAACCTTAGTCATCGATCTGTTCAAGTACGCGGAGATCAGACTCAAACAGGAGCTTGATGTTGTTGATGCCGTACTTGAGCATGGCAATACGATCGATTCCGATACCGAAAGCCAGACCGCTGTATTTGTCGCTGTCGATTCCGCAGCCTTCAAGAACCTTCTTGTTGACTACGCCTGCACCGAGGACTTCGATCCAGCCTGTTCCCTTACAGAGCTTGCATCCCTTGCCGCCGCACTGGAAGCAGGAAACGTCAACCTCAACGGAAGGCTCCGTGAATGGGAAGTAAGAAGGTCTCAAACGAGTTCTTGTCTCTTCACCGAAGATCTTCTTAACGAATACGTCGAGCATACCCTGAAGGTCGCAGAGTGTGATGCCTTCATCTACAACGAGTCCTTCCATCTGGGAGAACATCGGTGAATGTGTGGCATCGTCGTCAGATCTGAAAACCTTACCGGGTGAGATGATCTTTATAGGCGGCTGCTGTGATTCCATTACGTGGACCTGACCTGCAGAAGTCTGTGTTCTCAAAAGGAACTCAGGGCTTAAATAGAATGTATCCTGCATGTCACGTGAAGGATGATCCTTAGGGATGTTAAGAGCCGTGAAATTATAGTGATCTGTCTCGATTTCATTACCCTCATATACTGAGAAACCCATGGAACCGAAGATGTCCACGATCTGGTTTCTTACCTGTGTATTGGGGTGGAGATAACCCTTCTTGAGTTTCTTTGAAGGCAGAGTAACATCTATTGTCTCTGCTTCATATCTTGCCTTCTGCTCAGCTTCCTTGAACTGTGCATCGAGTGCATCGAACTTCTCAGTTGCCCAGTTGCGGATCTCGTTGACCATCTTACCGTAGTCAGCCTTGAGCTCCTTCGGGATCTTACCCATCTCCTTCATGAGAGATCCGATCTTACCTTCCTTTGAATCCATGACGCTCTTTCTATACTCGAAAACGCCCTTGGAACTCTTGATCTCGGTAAGGTCTGATTCGATCTTTGCTTTGATCTCTGATAACTTTGCGCTTAATTCACCAAGTTCAGCCATGTGTTCCTCCTTATTCTTCCGCCTCAGCTTTTCCAAATAAAAAGCCCGCGGCAATTAATCATTGCCACGGGACGAATTCGCATTATTACTGCACCTTCGCGGTACCACCCATGTTCGGGAAACCACTATAGTAACCCGCTCTTGTTTTCGCGCTGTGATGCCGCGCCATGCATCCGCTTAATCAGCTTGAAAGCCGTTTTCGCTGGAACGCTCCGGTGTTGAAATTCATCTTTTTGCCCTTCGGATCGTGCTTTCAGCCCAAGACACAACTCTCTGTTCCGGTCAACAATAAGACTACTTACGCACCTTCATTGCGTTTGCTTATTCTACATATACTCATTAAGAAAAGTCAAGCAAACCCTTATAAATCAAAGAACGGATTATATTTTACCTCGTCTTCGACCGTTGAATCGGGACCGTGTCCGGGATAGATCTTTATGCCGGGATCAAAAGTACTTATGCGCTTAATGGATTCTGCCATCACCTTCATCGAACCGCCGGGCATATCAGTACGTCCGATCGAACCACGGAAAACGGTATCTCCCGTAAAGAGCAATTCTTCACCACTCTGTTCAAAGTGATAACATACGCTGCCCATAGTATGTCCGGGTGTCTCGAAAACCTTGATCTTAATATTGTCATCTTTATAAATGTACATGCCGTCAAGTCCGGAAATATTCTCGTAACCGAAACCGTATGTTATCTGCTGACCGTCCATGTAAGAACAGTTCATGTAACCATTCGCCAAAAGCTCTTCGTCATTGCTGCTGAAAAACACCTGGGCATTGGGATAAAGAGTCATCCACTCTTTAATGTACTTGATGTGGTCGTAATGGCCGTGTGTCAAAAGAAGGCCCTTAACCTTGCACTCACCTTTTGAAAGACCGGGAAGCTCACAGTATCCTTCTGCCTTCTCAGGAGAAACAGAAGTATCCACGATAAAAACACCGGCAGGACCGGTGATTACATACATATTGGATTGGAGAGGTCCGAAAGGGACTGTTATCAGCCTGCGTTCCATTCGCGATAGTCGAGCGCACCGCTGTCGACAGCAGTAATGAGGATCTCAGCTGAAGCTATGTTGGTTGCATAAGGGATCGTATTCTGATCGCAAACATCAAGAAGCTCAAAAGGATTGGACTCGCCTACCTGGCGTCCGTCTCTTAAATAGATGACGCAGTCGATGCCGTTATATTCTGCTCTGGAAGCAAGCTGTTCAAAACCGCTGGAATAGTCAACGGAAAGACCGGACACATCAAGATCTGCAGCTGATTTAAGGAGCTTCGCAGTATTATATACTGATATAAGTTGATGTTTTTCAAGCAAAGGCTTGTAGGCAATGCAGAAATTGACCAGTAATTCAGTCTTTCTGTTGTCAGCCATCAAAACGATCTTCATCCGAAATCTCCCATTAAAAACTAATAAACAGATTGTACAGTAAAATGTTTATTCAAGCAACTAGTCTTTGTTAGAAATAAACAATAAATTCACAAATTATCAACCGGCAGTAGCGTCGACATAAGGAAGATAGTCGCCGAATACGGGGTTGGGCGAATACAAAGGCTCAGATGAATCGAACTGAGCATTGAAGTATGCAGCCATGATCTTTTTAGCGATGACGACTGATGTCGAACCCCATTTACCCTTCTCAACCACGAGAGCCAAAGCTACTTCAGGATTCTCCTTCGGCGCATAACAGATGAAAAGACCGTTTGAATACTCCTTACGGGTATCCTCGAATCCCGTCTCTGCCGTACCGGTCTTACATACCATCTCTACAGGGAAGTCATCGAACTGGTTACCGGCACTGGATTCCCACTTGAGACGGCCATTGGGATAGAAAGTACCCGTAGCAACGCATCTCATCGCTCCTCTTACCGCTTCAATACTTTCTTCTGAAATACCGATATCAACGGACTCGGTCTGACCCTGATATAGTATCGAGCCGTCACTTGCTACTACCCGGTCTACGACATAAGGCGTGCAGAGTTTATTGGTAGCTATACCGCATGTATATCTGCAAAGCTGAAGGATCGTAAAGCAGTTATCGAACTGACCGATCGAAGCCTGGGCCGTATTGGACGGGAACCATGTCTTATCGTAAACGGACTGTCTTGTAAGTCTCTTATTCTCACGGGATGACATGACACCTGAGATCTCACCCGGAAGGTCAACTCCTGACTTAACGCCCAGACCGAATCTGTTTGCCATCGCGGATATGTTGTCGATACCTGTCTGGATGCCTAAGATCATGAAATAGATGTTGCAGGACTGGGTCATCGCATCATCAAGCGTAAGATCGCCGTGACCGTAATCAGGATACTCGAGACATCTGAAGATCCAACCGTCAACGTCTAACGGACCCGGACACCTGATGGTGTTCTCTTCAGGTGTTATGTCGCCGTTTTCGAGAGCTGCCAAAGCCGTACAGGGCTTGAATGTAGAACCCGGAGCGTACATAGACATGATCGCACGGTTCCACAAAGGAAGGTCTCCAGCAGTGATTTCCTGATATTCATCGATACCGAGATAGTACTTAACCTGTTCCTGGGCCTGTTCGTCGCCGTAGTTTGCAAGTATAAAGTCGTTTGGATCGTAGTTCGGGTACGAACCCATGGCGATGATTGCGCCCGTGTTGACGTTCATCATAACGAAAGCACCGGCGGACGCTGATTTATAACCCGTCTGGTTTACCTCGTCGTACTCCCTCTGCTCAAGGATGTACTGCTTAAGAGCCTGGGTTCCTACTTCCTGGATATGCGTATCTATTGTAAGGTATACGGTCGCGCCTTCTTCAGGTTCAATGCCGTAACTGTTGGGAACGAACAGTCCTTCCTCACCATTCATCGTCCAGATGCTGTAAGGAGTGACACCGCTCTTACCGTGGAGATAACGTTCCATCTGCGACTCGATACCGGATTTTCCTACAACGTCGTCACTCGTGTACCCGAATGGCGCAAGATCCTGATACGTAACGCTGGAAATCTTACCTACGTAACCGACAACGTGGCTGGAATAAAGGGCTTCCGAGGAATATGTCCTCACATATTCCTTACCCGCAACAAGTCCCATGTAATGGTAATTCTGCTCTTCGATCTTCCTGATGAGTTCATCCGGAACGTCAGTTGCGATCTTAACGGGCGTACCCTTAATGAATGCCCAGTTATCTGTAAATATCTGATATCTTATCCTTATGATCCTGTACGCTTCTTCGATCGTATAATTGTTGTCGATGTTGAATTTCCGACGCAGATAAAGGAAGAAAACGTTCGGATCGGTCTTAACGTAATCATCAGAGAACGTAACGATAACGCCCGATGAATAGTCCTTCAGATTGAAAAGATTGGAGTCCGTCTGCCAAAGCCTTATCTTGTCTTCGGACTTAACGAATCTGGCCTTGGGATCCAGTATGAAATACTGGTCGAGATCTGCAACGTCGATGCAGTGATACTCATCGAAAAGATAGCTGAGTTCGAGACAGAGTGCGTTAAGCTGGGCATCGTCAAGATAAGCATTCGCTATCATGAGGCTGTTATATTCGATACTTGAGGCAAGGAGCACTCCCCTGCTGTCATAGATGTCACCTCTCGGAGCCGGCTGCGAATATTGTCTTACAACACCCGATGAGCTCTGTGACAACGTGTTCTGATAGTTGGAGAACTGAAGTCTGGTGGTCATGACAAGGATCGCAACACCGAATGCCAGGAAGATAACGGCGAGAACCAGATATCTGTTGGTCAGGAACTGGATGATACGCCTGAAGAGCGAGCCGGCATCAGTTTTGCCGCCACGTTCCGCGTTATGGTCAAATGCACCGTAATCGTCTATCAGATTCCCAGCCATGTGCCTTCACCCTGTTTCTCAATGATCTGATCTTTCTTGGACTTTCCTCTGAAAGATACAGGACCCAAAAATCTCAAAAAGAATATAAGCGGAATTGCTGCCAGAGTATTCAAAAGGAGCTGCGGGAGGAACGAATAGACCAAAGCCGTCAAAGGCTCATAGATGGTAGATGATGTTCCTGCCATAGAACTCCATCCGAATATTATGAGATATCCCCCAACCTTATAACAGAACGTTGTAAAGATAACCGCAACGATCGAAAAAGGAATATTTCTTCTCATTCTTCTTGTAAAAAAAGAAGCTCCGATGATTCCTGCAGAAAATAGCGTAAAGACGCCGATGAACGCCGTAACCCTTACTTCTCCGTCAAGTCCCAATACAGCCGGCGGCGAGAAAACGTCTCTAATCATTCCGCAGATAAAACCGACTATTGCACCATCCCAGAAGCCATTGAAATACCCTGCCAGGACAACGAAAACAAATGTAATGTCTGCTGTCTGTCCAAGAAAGCTGAACGTTTCCGGGAACGATACCTGCAAGGAAGTCAGCAAAATGATATAGACCGCATAAACGACTATCTTTCTGATCCTGGCATTTGTAGTGTCACTGACGATACGCATTGATATTCTCCTAAAAAGATCAACCAACGGGTACTGTTACATCAGTCTCTTCTGTCTCCTCGACATAAGGGATCATGATGAATACGTCTTCAAGCTTACCGATCTGGGAGTACGGCCTGATAGTAGCCGTAACTTCCAAAGGATTTGAATAATCCACTGTCTCGATCACGCCGATCGGGATACCTTCAGGGAACAAACCGCCGTCTCCTGAAGTAACGATCTCCATGCCGGGTTCAAGATGAACGTCTGGATCTATGTCTTTTGCAAGGCAAAGGCCCTGTCTCTTAAGCTCCGCATCTCCTACTACCATGAACGTAACGCCGTTTACTTCGTTAACCTTGCCTGCTACTGCAAAGCCTTCATGGAGCAAAGGAAGAACTCTGGATTCGGTCTCGGATGACTCGATTACTCGTCCGACAAGATTCATCTCAACGTCAAGCACTGGATATGAATTACCCTCTGAAAGAGCGATTCCGTCAGCAGCGCCTGCATTAAGCCTTATCGTCGAAAACCACTCGTCAGATTCTCTGGAAAGGATCGAAGCACCGTAGATTACATAGTTGCTGAACGTATCCTTGATATGAAGAGCATCCTTAAGTTCTTCATAACGAAGCGCCGCCTCCTCACTCTGGGTGAGCTGGTATCTTAAGTCGGCAATCTGCTCTTTTAATGCCTTGTTCTCTTCCCTGATCGCAATACCGTCAGTGATGGCTGACCAGAAGTCAGTCAGCGTATCGCCGGCGCTCTTTACGAGAGACTGCGCAGGAGTCGTTACAAGCTGTACCGGCTTGAGAAGATTCTTAATAGGACTTCCCGGAAGCATGCTCAAGATAGCAAATGCCGCCAACACAAGCAGAACGATAAGTGCTATGAACCATTTAGACTTTAAAAGCTTTTTCAAGAATTATCTCCTGACGTTTTAGGGATCAGCCCTTCTTACCGCAGCAGTTCTTATACTTTTTGCCTGAACCGCAAGGACACGGATCATTACGTCCGATCTTGTCGGAATGAGCCATATTAGCCTCACGGTACTCACGTGTGATCTCATTTCTCTTATCTTCGGAGAGAATGTCCTTCCATGCCTTGATGCTGAAGAGCCAGTCAGCCTTTGCATCACGCATGTTGTAGTAAAGCTTCTCATAATTGATTACGAGCTTGAGCTCATAGTTGTCATCAATTGCTTCAAGATCAATGTCATCGCCATTTGTAAGGCTGGACTTGATTCCGTCAACGAAGCCTACGAAAACATCCATTGAATCCTTAGGGAATTCGAGCTTCTTAGCGAGCTCAGCAGCTGTGCCGTTAAGGAATTCCTCGTTGTTCGGGTAAGCTCCGAGAATCTTCTCGTAAGCTACCTTCTCGAGAGCATAGTAGCGGTTGATGTATTCGATGTATTCCTGTCTGTTGGATGCGTCCTCTGACTTATCCATCCATGTCTTGTAATAACTCATTTTTGTAATCCTCCAAAATCAATATTAGAGCTTTGCAGCTATAGCCTTGAGGAAATCCTCAGTATTTACGACCGTCTTGTCTTCTCTGTCGAGGAGGCTGTTAAGGTCACCTGTGATGATGCCTTCCTCGATCGTCTGGATGGAAGCCTTTTCGAGCTTGTCGGCAAATGCCTCAAGTTCAGGAAGCTTGTCGAGCTGTGCTCTCTTGCGGAGCGCGCCGGACCATGCGAAAAGCGTAGCCATCGGGTTTGTGGAAGTCTGCTCACCCTTGAGGTGTCTGTAATAGTGACGTGTAACTGTGCCGTGAGCTGCCTCATACTCGTAAACGCCCTTAGGCGAAACGAGAACTGAAGTCATCATTGCGAGTGAACCGCAAGCAGAAGCAAGCATGTCGCTCATAACGTCTCCATCATAGTTCTTGAGCGCCCATACGAATCCGCCTGAAGAACGCATAACTCTTGCAACAGCATCATCGATAAGCGTATAGAAATATGTGATACCGGCTGCTTCGAACTTTTCCTTGTAGTCTCTGTCATACATTTCCTGGAAAATGTCCTTGAAGCGGTGGTCATAAGTCTTGGAAATAGTGTC
Organism: Oscillospiraceae bacterium; assembly: GCA_902787975.1. GTDB lineage: Bacteria > Bacillota > Clostridia > Saccharofermentanales > Saccharofermentanaceae > Saccharofermentans. The sequence continues at coordinate 68,139 of CADAIP010000017.1, read as the reverse complement.
CTTTGTAGCAAACCAGAGATCCTGCTTTGTATCCAGAGCGTACTGGAAGCAAGAACTTGCGAAAGCCTCAATGGACTTGTCTGTATTGTAGAGTCCCTCTACGATACCGTCACCTGTGAACTCAAAGATCGTCTGGCTCTCAGTTCTTCCGTCGGGATATGTGATAACAAGATTTGCTCTTGCAGGTCCCTCAACACGGTATTCAGTATCTCTGTAAACGTCGCCGTAAGCGTGTCTTGCGATAGTGATCGGCTTTTCCCAGCAGGATACGAAAGGCTTGATGCCCTTAACGAGGATAGGTGCTCTGAATACTGTACCGTCAAGGATAGCTCTGATCGTACCGTTAGGGCTCTTCCACATTGTGTGGAGGTTGTACTCAGTCATTCTCTGAGCATTAGGTGTGATCGTAGCGCACTTAACTGCAACGCCGAGCTCATTTGTCCTGTTAGCCGCATCGATCGTGACCTGGTCACCTGTCTCGTCTCTGTGCTTGAGTCCGAGATCGAAATATTCGGTCTTCAGATCAACGAAAGGTAAAATAACGATGTCCTTAATCTGCTTCCAGATTATTCTTGTCATCTCATCCCCGTCCATCTCTACAAGCGGGGTCTTCATCTGAATCTTAGCCATAAGATCTCCATTCTTATAAATAATACTAGAAGATTTTAAGTCATAAGACCCATAAAATCAAATCTGATATTGAGGAAAAAACAAATGAAAACGCACCTTATCAGGTGGCCGATTTTGCACTAGCCTTCACTAAAATGATCTCAAGAGAATATCTCTCGTCAATAAGGCCGTGCTTAAACTCGCTGTCGGAATCCGAAGCCGTCAGATAAAGGCTGATAAGGTCCTTCATGCTGAAATTGTGAGATTGCATCACGAGTTTTTTTGCCCTGTAATCATTCATTCCGGTACGCTCGACAAGAACTCCTGCATTTCCGGCCTCTTTGGCCATAATGAGAGCCTTTATGTGATTTACTATGGATACCCTGATCCTGGCCAGAGGCTCCTTGTTTGCAATGAGCTTATCCAAAGTTCCAAGAGCTGTCCTGGCATTTCCGCTTCCGCACGCATCCATTATGTCAAAGATCTTTCCGCTTAAGTCAGGCGGACAGCAGAGTTCAACAATATCCGGAGTGACCTCCGAATAGCCCTTGCCCTGACAATACAGCGAGAGCTTGTTAACCTCGTTTACAAGCTCCATCATGTTACCTGCGCATCTTGAAGCCATTGAATTCGCAGCCTCAAACCCGATCTTCAGATTCTCTTTTGCAAATCTGCTGCTGATCCAACCCGTGAGCTCATCTTCTTCAAATCCGCTCATCGAAGCTACCGTACCGTACTGCAGGAACGCCTTAAAAGCCTTCTTACGGCTGTCTACTGTCTCCTCAAAGAAGACAACAACCGTAGAAGACGGAATATCTTTAAGTATTGCTTCGTCCTTCTCGGACAATTCCCTGTTCGGGAGCCCTGACTGCTTGATAACAACCAGTCTCTTAGGTGACATCCACGGCGGCATGGAAATAAGCTCTTCCAGCTTACCCATGTCAAACTTATCGCCTGTCCTTGTATCAAGAACGGCGTAGTCCATGTCTTCGGCACCTTCACCGAGGCAGACCTTCTTTAACATGGAAACCGCACCGTCGATCATGTAGTTTTCGGTGCCGTACAAAAGCACAAGACCCAAAGAATCAGACTCTTTACTGATCTTGGATAACATCTGACGGGAATTCAAAACTCCCTTGGGAAGTGCCTTTGCCTTAGCCACTTTTGTTATGTTCCTCCAAACAACTCTGGATATCTACTCTTAAACAGTATATCTGTATCAACGTCTTCGTCGCAGCCGTCGATCCTTCCGATCGAACCTGTCTGCCACATTGTATAGTCGCCCTCATAAGAGGTCTCTTTTACATAATGTGCAAGCCATACATCATAACCTGCCGGTTCCCAGATTATCTCCAGGTAATACTTGCTGGAATAAAGGATAGTGCTGTATCCGTTCTCTTCCATAATACCCGCAAATTCATAGAACAGGTTATTGATATCTATAATGCTCATCTGATATTTCTGGAAATGAGCCCAGCTCTCCCAGTCAAAAGCAACAGGAAGGTCAAGTTCTTTGCCGTCAAGGACTGCGAGCAGTTCATCGCAATGTTCATGGAGCATCTCGATCGTGCTGTCTGTCGAATAGTAATAAACACCGATCAAAAGGCCTGCAGCCTTTGCATCCGCATAATATTCTTCGAACTTTCTGTCCTCGCCAAGCTCACCGTTGTTATAGATCATGGCTCTGAGCATAACGAAATCGCATCCTGCAGCTTTGACAGCTTCAAAATCGATATCACCCTGATATCTTGATACGTCAATACCATGAGCGATGTCAGCTGCCGGATATCTGTCGATAAAATCGCTGTATGCAAGCGTTGTGTGCTCTGAAGAGCCGCCTCCTCCGCCACCGCCGCTGCTGCTGGGTGTGTATACATTAACCGTCATGCTGCCTGTCTTTGAATTGCCAGCATCATCAGTAATAGTAAGCGAAAGCGCATAACTGCCGTCTTCAGACGTATCAACTTCGCCATCGATCTGAAGATCAACATTGCTGTCGCAGTCATCGATATAGCCGATATGTCTGTTGATATCAAACTCACTGCCGTTCTCAATACTTACACTCTCAGGAAGAGTAAGGAAAAACGGTGCAGTTGTATCTACATCGGGCATATCCATATGAGGAATAGCCGGCGTAGGACTCGGTGTGGGTGTCGGCGTATTAGTCGGAGTCGGTGTAGCCTCAGGCTCCGTCTCCTCTGTTGTCTCAGTCGTCTCAAACGTATTGATGTCGTTGCCGTCACGCATACCTTCCGTATACTCTGTCTGCCCAGTTGTACATCCCGTAAAAGATGCAACCGCAACAGATGCCACAAGCACGGCGCCCGTCAATGACCTGACTAACTTATTAATCTTGCTATGCATAATCTCCTATCTCCGGCTCTCCGCCAGACCTTTCCTATTTTCCCATATATGTCCCATATACTCACCCGATTATAACAAACAAAGTCCGAAATCTAATGCACATATAGGGACAAAATTGGGCAAAGAGTTGTTGGCTGGGTACTAGCATGTTTGGGCAGTTATTCCAAGAGATAGCAGTATTGAGAAGGCAGTATTGGTCTCTGCCGTGACTGTTTTGGCCGTCATTCCAGGAGATAATGGTTTATAAGTTCGTCAACAAGCTTTACGTCGAGCGGGAGCGTGCTGGTTTCCCAAGTTGTAATCAGGTTTTCGCCGTGGAATATTCCATTCTTCTCGTATGTATTAATCCTGAATACATTCTTTCTCGCATAATCAGGATCATCCAGCTTACCTAAATGCTCCCAATAATAGATTTTTCGCCTTTTAACATTCAGAGCCGTAAAATCCGGATGTATTTTCCCCATTCCCTTTAGAACTATCGGACATTCATATTTGTATGGAACATTGTACTTTCCTAAAGCGTTTGCTATAAGGATTTCCGATTTCGATCTTACTCTCTCATTCTTATCCGTATAGAACTCTAAATCTTCTTCCTCAAATCCTTTGCCAATATATGGCTTTGACAGCCATGAATTAACAAACTGCTCATCAGTATGCCAGATTGGGTCGATTAATTTTCGCCTTCCTTTACTAAGCGATTCATAGTAGTCTTCCGGCAATTGCTTTGCACCTGTCTTTAGCAACCAGTTAACATGTTTTAATTCAGCATCAATCCTCTTAACGATTCCTTTAAGATAATCATATGAAGCAATGTCAGCAGCAACCTGACGTTTACTGGATTTCAGATACTGCTCCTCATTATTTCCAGGCACTCTTATATATATTTGGTCCTTTTCCGAATACACTCTTATATGATATCGGGGCTGGCCTTTGTATTTAAGATTTCCAAGACGTTCGAGAGATTTTTGTTTAAGCTTTACCAACAGTTCCTTCCTGCTCTGTAACAATTGAATATATTCATTCATAGTATTCTCCTTCCGTAATACCTACTAAAATCTACAATCTTGATTTAGTAGGTACAAAACAGCATTTATTTGACCTTAAAAACGTAGATGAACACCTACTAAACACCGAAAATGGATTTTAGTAGGTATCGAGATAGCGAAAACGAGTTGAAAATCAACAAGGAATTACCTACTAAAAATCAAAAACGGGTTTTAGTAGGTACTATTTGGGATTTTCGAGTACCATAAACACGAAAAACACACCTACTAAAATGCAAAATTGTAATTTAGTAGGTATCCTCCTTCAAAACTCCATTACTACCGCCCCCTCTTCATCTGTTCTGAACACTTCGCAGCCGTAGGAATTGAGGCGGGATAAAGTGTCCGGGGCCGGGTGGCCGTAGAAGTTGTGAGCACCGACGGAGATGACGGCAGCATCGGGCGAGCAGGCTTCGATGAATTCGATAGAGGATGAGTATTTCGAGCCGTGATGGGCAACTTTAAGAATGTCGCAGTCGGTATCTATGCCGGCTTCAAGTATCTCAGCCTCAGAAGACATTCCAATATCGCCAGTAAACAATATGCTAGTTTCTTCAGAGCCCAATACGTGAAGCTTCAGGACGAGGCTGTTTTCATTGCCGCCGCCTAGATTTGAAGACGGATACAGCACCTCGAAATAAACACTTTCCGACAAATACACCCTGTTGCCTTCGTATATGCCTTGAAGCTGTGACATAAAGCATGAATTATCAGACCCGCTCAAGGATGTGGTTAACAAAAACTCCTGGACGTCCTTGTCATGCTCATCAGACAAAGGAACATATGAAGTCAGTATGGTCTTGGTCCTTCCCTGATCGCAAAGTGCTGCTATTCCGCCGGCGTGATCGACATCCCAGTGGCTCATGACACAGATATCGACCTGGTAAATGCCGTAATAATCGAGCAAATCGCTGACAGTCGTGCGCCCTTCATTGTAAGTGCCGGCATCGATCAGGCAGGTTTTGTCCGATGTAATTATCAGGCAGCAGTCACCCTGCCCCACATCTGCGAAAATGACACGGCAAGAAGGTTTATTTATCAGGGATATACCGTTAACACCAACAGCTACGGCCAAAACAATCGCTGCGGGCTTCAGGAACAAACGGCGCAGGACAGAAGGCGGAAGCATAAAAAGAAATACCGTTATCCCCAAAAGCAGCAAGACGTAGGAGCTGGGATGTATCGGGCTTCCGCCATTTTCACTTAGAGAACTGCCGATATTCACAATGCGCAAAAGAAGTTCAAGGCAGAGTTTTAAAGGCATTGAAAGATACAGGCTCCAAAAAGGCAGAAGATAACAGAAAAGAACGCATGGTATGAAAAATGTACAGGCTGCACCCGCAATGAACGAACCTAAGATTTGTATTAACAGATGCTCAAAGTCCGGACGCATTGATATGTCTGACCAGAAAGGGATCATACCGAGCATTGCTGCAACAGGAACGCTTAATAATGATGCAAGCTTCTCCCCAAAATGCAGCTTGATCAGAAATTCAGAAATCTTACCGGAGTATATCTTTATGGCGATAACAGCGCAGAAACTCATCTGAAAACCTGATGCCAAAGGGCAGAATGGATCAGCTAAGATCATTACGATCGAGGCAAGACTTAATGCCGATAACCATTCCCTGTCAGCAAACAGGCAGATGCTCATTATTGCTGCCCTTGTAACCGAATCGCTCCAGCCCGTAAGGCAGCCAATCAAAAGGCAGAACAAAGTCTGTACAATGAATGCATTCTTACGCTTGACCTTAAACACATTTAGAACCATGGGAAGACAAGCCAGGAAGCCTGCAAAATGTGTGCCGGACACTGCCAGAAGATGTGAACAGCAGGACATCTTGAAATCACGCTTAACATCAGAAGATATAAGGGATTTGTCACCAAGGCAGACTGCTGCAGCAATGGATTTGTCAGTATCATCGAAAAAGGAAGTCACGGCATCAAATGATTGCCGCCTCAGTTCATAGAAAAACCGCTGGACAGCACCCGTGATATTAAGCGGAAAACGCGCTTTATCAACAACTTCATATCGTTCACAGGAAAAAACGTACAGAATGCCTTGTTTTCTAAGGTATTCTTTATAATCGAACTCGCCCGGATTACCTGCTGAAGAGGGCGCTTTTAATTTTCCATATAAAACCAAAGAATCACCGGGATAGAAAGATTCGTGATCGCAACAAAAGTTAGCATGTGCTAACACTCCGCCGTCGATTTTGACTGTAAGATCCATTTCACCCGTAATATCGTAAGAGACCGATGTTACCGTGCAAATATAACGGTCACGTAAATCGTAGGAAGCATTAAGACGGGATCCGATAAATAAACCGATATATACAAGCACGGAGCAAAACATTAATGACACGGACAAAAACACCGGTTTATTGATTGAAATTTGCTTCAATCCAAGCACGCACAAGCCGATAACGGCACAAGCCAAAACAACTGAAGGAAAAAATGATGCCGAATAATAACAGCTAAAGCAGCAGACCAACAATAGAACCGCAGGCAGAACAAGAGGCCTCTTCTTAACCGCGCCAAGCAGATTACGGGCATCAGACCCATAAAGATTAAGGCATCCGCGCAATGAGGATTGGACACTCCGATACCCTTTATTTCTGTATGTTTTGCCATAGTAGTCCTTCATGTTAAAATTCTAATGCGGATGCTTGTCGGTTTATGACACAAAAGCCTGACAATAAACCGACAAAAACCTGCAAAAACCGACAAGTTAAACACTATGAACAGAGTTATAAACAATGGCTATTAATTTCGGAAAGATCAAATACTTTAAGACCTGCGCTAATATCAAGGACCTCCCTGACGAGAAACTGCCGGAGATTGTACTGGCCGGAAGATCCAATGTCGGCAAGTCTTCACTTGTAAATGCTTTGGGCAATAACAGCAAGCTTGCAAGGGTATCACAGACACCGGGCAAGACGCAGCAGATCATATATTTCGATATGGACGGACAGGCTATACTTGCAGACCTTCCGGGATACGGCTTTTCGAAGGCTTCAAAGGATAGATCAAAGGGATTTTCGGAGCTTTGTGATAACTATTTCAGGGTCAGAAAAGGCATCGATCTTGTTCTTTTACTCATTGATATAAGACATGAGCCGTCAAATAACGATATCGGTATGCTAAACTATCTGAACAGCGCAAATCTGCCCTATTTTCTGGTTTTTACCAAGTGCGATAAGCTCTCTGCGCAGCAGGTCAGGAAACAACTGCAGATGATGTCAAAGAGTCTTGATTTTGCCGAAGATGCAAGGGTTTTCGCGGTTTCATCAAGCGAGACCAACCCTCAAAAATCAGGAATAAATGATTTAAAGCAGGCACTCTCTGATGAGGTATGCAAAGATTGAACAATCTTTCATTAACTTTTCGTGCATTTTTCTATCGTTCCGCACTTTGAATTGTTTTCCGACTTGGATATTATTTTAATAGAAAAATTAGAGGGGGATCACATCTGCCATGAGTGACTTATACGTCAATACAGGCTATAAGGAAACACAGTTGGCACCTTTCGGTCCCATTGGAATCATTGCTCATACTTCCAACAAAGAATTCGTAAAACAGGTATCTGAAGTACTTTCCCAAAAGAGAAAGCTCCATGCTCAGAGGCCCGGAAATATTTATGCCAATAATCCCGGCTATGCCAGAGAAGATTACATAATCGACACACAGCTCACCCGATTCCAAACCGGTGAGGGCAAATTCGGCATTGCAGAGAGCGTAAGAGGACACGATATCTTCGTAATCACAGATGTTTTGGCAAGAAGTTTTGAGTACGATATTCTCGAAGGATCACACGTTATCTCCCCTGATGACCAGTATATGGACCTTTTGAGGATCATTTCTGTTCTTAAGGGCAAGGCTAAGAGGATCAATGTCATCATGCCTTTCGTTTACGAAGGCAGACGCGAAAAGCTGGATTCACACAGAGAATCCTACGATTGTGCAGATATGCTCAAGAAGCTCTATAAGCTCGGAGTATCCAACCTCATCATCTTCGATCCGCACGATGCAAGGATCGAGAATGCGGTTCCTCTTATGTCAATCGAGTTCCCCCGTTGCCAGTTCAAGATAACTTCATCTCTTTTGAACCGCTTCGGAACTATCAAGATGGACAAAGACCATACGCTCGTAGTTAGCCCGGATGAGACCGGAATATCACGGGCTATTTTTTACTCTTCCCACCTTAACCTTCCTTTGGGTGTTTTCTACCGCCACCGCGACTACACGGTCAAGGTCAACGGCGAGCATCCCATCAGAGAGTTTAAATTCCTGGGAGAAGACGTTGAGGGCAAGGACATACTTCTCATCGACGACATGATCAATTCAGGCAACACGATGCTCAGAACAGCAAAAAAGCTCAAGGATAAAGGCGCTAAAGACATTTACTGCCTGGCTCCTTTCGGACTGTTTACAGACGGACTTGAGGTTTTCGATAAGGCATATGAAGAAGGAACTATTAAGTGCATCTGCACTACTAACCTTATCTATGCACCCGAAGAGCTCAAGTCACGCGAATGGTATCTTGAGGCCAATATGGTCCCTTATGTTGCCAGAATCATTGACGCACTTAATTCAGACGAATCCGTCTACGACCTTATCAACTCGACTGCAAGATTGAGAGACCTTGCAAGCCAGATAAGGATCGAAGAGGTTTTTGATGAATTTGATATACCAGAAAACCAATAATGGCATGAAAGGCAGGCTGCAATTATGACATCAGCATCTGACGAGAAAGCTTATTCCCGCTACGACCAATACGGCGACAACCCCATGGCGCCGGTAGGACCTATCGGTCTTATTGCGTTACGAGGAAGTGAAGATTTTACCGAGAAGGTAAACTTCTATCTCAACAAGAGGCGTTCCGAATACCAGAAGGAACAGATCGTCAATACTTACCCGGGATTCTTCAGAGAGGATTACACGATTCCCGTTGAGAACGCAAGATTCTCATCAGGTGAAGGTAAAGCCGTAGTAAAGAATACCGTAAGAGGCCACGACCTCTATCTCATCAGCGATATCATGAACTGCTCCTGCACATATAAGATGTTCGGAACAGACAACCGCATGAGTCCTGACGATCACTATCAGGATCTTAAGCGTGTCATTCTCGCCTGCTCCGGTAAATCAAGAAGAATCAATGTCATAATGCCTTTCCTTTACGAGAGCCGTCAGCATAAGAGAAATGCCAGAGAGTCTTTGGACTGCGCTTTCGCACTTGAAGAACTCTACGATCTCGGCGTTGCAAACATCATCACTTTCGATGCTCACGACGAGAGAGTTGCAAACGCTATTCCTCTTGCAGGCTTCGAGAGCCTCCCTACCACATATCAGATCATCAAGGAAATGTATCGTCAGGTACCTGACCTCTCATTCTCTTCCGGTAAGTTCATGATCATCTCACCTGATGAAGGCGGTATCGGCAGAGCTATGTACTATGCTTCCATCCTTGGTGTCCCGCTCGGAACATTCTATAAGAGAAGAGACTATACAACAGTTGTTAACGGCAGAAACCCCATCGTTGCACACGAGTTCCTCGGTGATTCCGTTGAAGGCATGGATATCCTCATCGTTGACGACATGATCTCATCAGGCGATTCCATGATCGACATCGCACGCGAGATGAAGGACCGTGGCGCACGCAAGGTATTCTGCGCCGTTACTTTCGGTCTCTTCACGGAAGGCATCGACAACTTCAACAAGGCATACGAGGAAGGCATTATCAACAAGGTATTTGCTACAAACCTCATCTACAGAAGACCTGAACTCCTTCAGGCTCCCTGGTTTGCAGACGTTAACCTCTGCAAGTTCGTCGCACTCCTCATCGATGCGATCAACCACGATGCTTCGCTTTCAAGCCTTATCAATCCTACTGAGAAGATCAAGCGTCTCCTCAAGGAAAAAGAAGGTATCGGCTGATAATGGCAAACACCGGCAGATCACGTTCATCAGGTTCTTCAAGGAGCTCGAAAAGCAGCACCTCGAAGAAGTCTGCCCGTTCTACACGTTCTTCCGGTTCACGCAGCAATTCAAGGAAGACAACCGCACCTGTTCAATCTGAATCAGGTGCTTCTTCCATTTTCTCTAAATTTGCATCTTCAAAAGCGGCAATGCCCGTTATCTTCATTGCCGTATCACTTCTTATCGTAGGTATCGACCTTCTCATCAGCTGGAACAGCTATGAGACTTTCTTTAAGATCTTAGGTGTCGAAGTCCTGCTCGCAGTTGTCGTTTGGGTAATCCTGACATTGGTTTATTCAGGCAAGAATAAAAAAGGCGCAGACAGCATTTCCTCTGAAGACGAGGTATAAGCCGTGACTCTTGACGGCATCACTTGTCAGCTTCTCGCAAACGAACTCAATAAAGAGCTCGAAGGAAAGCGTGTAGATAAGATCTACATGCCTGATAAGCATACTGTCATTCTCCACATAAGATTTACGGGCGGATACCAGAAACTCCTGATATCAATTGATCCGGGTGCTCCGAGGATCTGCTTTGCGGAAAACACTCTGGACAATCCTTCCATCCCGCCATCATTCTGCATGCTGCTCCGCAAATACCTTGCTGGCTCCAGGATTGAGAGCGTTACAAATCCCGGTTACGAGAGGATCATCGAGATCACCGTCAGCAAATACGACGAGTTAAAAGACAGGAAGACTTATACCCTTATCGTTGAATTAATGGGACGTTTTTCAAATCTTGTCCTCATAAACGAGAACGGCAGGATCCTTGATTCAGCTATCCACGTTGATTTCTCGGTATCAAGAGTCAGAGAAGTCATGCCTGCACGCGTTTACGAATATCCGCCGTCACAGGATAAGTTCAAGCCGGAAAAAGCATTGGAGATTGCCAGATCAGGCGAGATCCCATTCATGGAATCCGAGTTACAGCGCCCTGTCGCCAAGGCACTCGTAGGTTCCATTTTAGGCCTGTCCCCTGTTCTTGCCGCATATATCACCGATAAGTCCGACATCGACGACCGGAAGACTCTTCAGATGCTCACGGACGGCGAAAAGACAAGACTTATCAATGCTATAAAGGAATTCCTTACTTCCATAACGGAAGGAACATATACGCCTTACCTGTTCTACGGCGAAGACGGTGAGCCTGAAGATGCATCCATTGTTGAACTCAAGGGTTATGCGAAAGCTAAACCCGTCTCTTCAATATCAGAAGCGATCGACATGTGCTATCTCGCAAGAGACTCAAAGCTCGCGCTCGATAAAGGCCGTGACAGATTAAGCCAGATAATAGGAAGCGCTCTTGCAAGAGTAATAAAGAAGCGCGAGATCCACGAGCAGGACCTTGAGGAAGGCCAAAAAGCTGATGCATTAAAGCATTCAGGCGACCTTATCCTCACCTACAAATACATGGTAAAACAGGGTTCTTCAAGTGTTACCCTCATTGATTATGCAAGTGAATCACAAAGCGAGATCACGATCCCGCTTAATCCGACTCTCGATGCTTCAGGCAACGCACAGGAATACTACAAAAGATTCCACAAGGCGAAGCGTAAGATGGAACTTGCAGAAAACTATCTTAAAGAAGACGAACTTGCAGCACAGTACCTCCGCTCATTAAACGCGGCCGTTACTGCCGCTTCAAGTGTCGAAGATCTTGATGCGATAAACGAAGAGATCCGTGCCGAGATCTCCGGTGATTCAGGTTTTCGAAAAAGCTCAGCTTCAGCAAAGAACAGCAACACCAACAAAGGCGATCCGAACAAGATGGTCGGAGTTGCAAAGTCCGGCAAAGCTTCTTCGCGTGCTTTAAGAGAAGCCGCAAAGAGAGCCAACATGAACAAAGGCAGCAAGGACAAGAGCAAGGAAAGAGCACTTCCCTGCAGAAGATACATGACTTCCGACGGTTATGAGATACTCGCAGGAAGAAACAACATCCAGAATGAGCAGCTCACCTTCCACACCGCGTCAAGACGCGACTGGTGGTTCCATGTAAAAGGGCTTCCCGGAACACACGTTATCCTTAAGACAAAACCCAACGAGGAAATGCCTTCAGATAATGCCGTACTTGAGGCCGCAAGTCTTGCCGCATTCTTCTCAAAGGCGATAATCCTTGAAGAACATATGACATCTGAAGATTCAAAGCCCGGCCAGCTCAAGGCAGAAGTCGACTACTGCCCTGTCTCACATGTAAAAAAGATTCCGGGAGCTAAGCCCGGAATGGTAATCTACGAAGGTTATTATTCGGTTTTGGTCGAAGCTAAGGAACCGTCTTCAAAAGATTTATAAATCTTATCCCTGAACTTGGATTCCTCTAAAGAGAATATGCATCCGCAGAATTTCTGTCTATATAGACCGATCTCTCTTGCCATGTCCTGACCCTGTCTAAAGCCAGGACGGAAATCAATGTAATCGAACTTAACGCCGTATTTTGCTGCCTTCTCCTCACTTATCTGCGCTATTTTATCGTGCTGCTGGTAAGGGCTTACAAGAAGCGTCGTGCAGAAAGTCTCATATCCGTTTTCTGCTGCAAACTTAGCGACATGATCCATTCTTATGTCGTAGCACATCTCACATCTTGAAGAGAATTCATTTAAGTATTCTTTTGAAAGCCAGTAGTCCTGCATACACTCAGTTCCTTCAGAAATGAGCTTGATCTTAAAGTGTTCACAGGCCTTCTCAAGATTTGCGTGGCGGCGGTCAAATTCAAACTGCGGCTGGATATTTGGGTTATACCAATAACAGTCGAGATCGCGTCCGCCGGAAGTCAAAATATCCAACGGATACATAGCACAGGGGCCGCAGCAGGCATGGAGAAGCATCCTTCCCATCAGCCGTTCTCACCGTCCTTGTTGGAATTCTGCCAATCTTCTATTGAGATATTCTCATAGCGCGGAGGCGCAACTTCAGTACTCTTCATGCCGGCAATAAAAGACGGCGGAGGCGTAAGTCCCAAATGCTCGAATGCCCTTAAAGTAAGCATTCTTCCTCTGGGTGTCTTATGAAGGAATCCGTTCTGCAAAAGGAACGGCTCGTAAACATCTTCAATGGTAACGGGATCTTCACCTGTGCAGGCAGCAAGTGTCTCAAGACCTACCGGGCCGCCCTTGAATATATCAGCGATCGAAGTAAGAAGTCTTCTGTCTACGGCATCAAGACCGATACCGTCGATATCCAGCGCGTTAAGACCGTAATCGGATACTTCCTTATCGATGATGTCCTTATCAAGATAAGAAGCGAAGTCTCTCATACGCTTAAGAAGTCTGATCGCGATTCTCGGTGTGCCTCTTGATCTGGATGCAATATTGCGTAAACCCTCTTCATTGATGGCAATTCCAAGAAGTCCGGCATCTCGCTTAAGGATCTCCATGAGATCTTCCGTCTCATATAATTCGAGGCGGTGGATCATGCCGAATCTGTCTCTTAAAGGAGCAGAGAGCATACCGGCTCTCGTGGTGGCGCCAACCAAAGTAAAGTGCGGAAGATCAAGTCTGACGGACCTTGCGGCAGGACCTTTGCCGATCATGAGATCCAAACAGTAATCTTCCATAGCAGGATAAAGAACTTCTTCAACGCTCTTATTGAGTCTGTGGATCTCGTCGATGAAAAGAACTTCATTCTCATTGAGATTGGTAAGGAGAGCAGCAAGATCACCAGCCTTCTCGATGGAAGGACCGGTTGTGATGTGCATCGCAACGCCCATCTCGGAAGCTATGATGCCTGCAAGAGTAGTCTTTCCTAATCCCGGAGGACCATATAAAAGAACATGGTCGAGTGCTTCACCGCGCTTCTTGGCTGCATCGATAAAGATCTTTAGATTGTTCTTTACCTTTGTCTGACCGGAATACTCATCGAAAGTAACAGGCCTTAACGCCTTCTCTTCCGTATCACCCGGCTGTCTGAGCCTGCCTAATACGCGCTCTTCCTCGTTTTCCTGTTCGTTAAAATTCATCATGTATGTTTATTCCCTTATGAGAACTTTTTGCCTGCAGCAACCTTCAAAGACTTGCGGATAAGGTCTTCGAGTCCGATGCCTTCTTCGTACGCGGATGCAACTGCATCGGCTGCTTCCTGGTCTTTATATCCTAACACAAGGAGAGCTCCGACAGCATCCTGCATGACGCCCGAATCACCCTTGACTGAAACACCCGCTGCGCTTGGTACAACTGTTGCCGTGGATGCGGCTCCAAGCTGGGATTTAAGCTTATCCTTAAGTTCGACGATGATCTTCTCTGCACTCTTCTTGCCAAGTCCCTTAACGCTGGTAAGGAGAGCTACGTTGCCACTCATTACTGCTGCAGCGATCTGCTCGGCAGATAATGAAGCACAGATAGTATGTGCAACCTTGGGGCCGACACCGCTTACTGTGATGAGCTTTAAGAACATCTCCTTCTGGTCTCTTGATACAAATCCGTAAAGCGAGATGTCATCTTCCTTAACGCTCTGATAAAGCCAGACCGTAACTTCGTCACCGATGCCTCCGATCTCCGCAGAGATGCCGAGAGGGCAGTTAACGAGATATCCTATTCCCTTATTCTCAATTACTATCTGCTGGTCGTTGCGGTCAGCGATAATGCCTTTGATATATGCGTACATTCAAGATCTCCTTAAACTCAATAAGAGTATTGTATCAATAAATCAGATAAATCCTTCGTTGCGCTTCTGATATCCGTATCTTCCGTACTGGTAGCCTGCTACAGCCTTACCTGCGTATGCAAGACCGGTATTTGCAAGAGTGATCGCCAGGGCAAGTGCATCTGCTGCATCGTCAGGCTTCGGGACCTCTTTAAGGCCAAGGATAGACTTGGTCATTAGCTGGACCTGTCTCTTCTCTGCCTTGCCATAACCTGTGATAGCGAGCTTTACCTGTCCGGGCGTAAACTCGAAAACCTCTACGCCTGCTCTTCCCGCCTCAACAAGAACAGCACCCCTGGCCTGTGCCGTACCGATAACGGTCGTATGGTTATGACCCATGAAAAGCTCTTCCACAGACATGTAATCAGGCTTGTACTGCTCTATCAGAAAACGGATCTTGTCATTAATGGCAAGAAGTCTTACAGGGAAATCAGTTTTCGACTTGGTCTCTATAACACCGTAATCGACAACTTCAAACCTGGATCCGACTTTATCAATGATGCCGTAACCCGTGATGGCATATCCGGGGTCGATACCGATTATTCTTTTCCTGACGGGTTCGTTAGCCATAGTACTCCTGTACAGATATAAACATTTGTTCGTATTATACCGCAACAGCGGATCAAATCAAGTGATTACGCCTAATATGGCAGGCTTCTTCTCGGGCGGATTGGGACCTATCTCATAGGCTTCAAGGATCAGTTCCATGGCATCGAAAAGCTTATCTTCAGGGATCTGGACATCCTCACCCGTATAAAGAGCGCAGAGTGAATCTCCTCTGGCAACCTTGTCGCCGACTTTAACAAAGAATCCTATTCCGGCACCGTAATCGATCTTATCTGTTTTCGCAAGACGCCCTGCTCCCAAAAGAACCGAAGCCTGACCTATCAAGTCAGCTCTCATGCTTTGAACATATCCGGCTTCAGGTGAATTTACGTGCATGCAGTCGAAAGGCTTTGAAACATACACGGGAGCACCGGCAGCATTAAGCTTGCCTCCCTGTGATTCGATAAGCTGCTTATATTTCTCATAGCATGTACCGTCTGAAAGCCTTGCTCGGATCTCATTCTTAAGGACTTCTTCGCTCATGCCGGCATCCTTCTGGGCTATCTTTATGAGATGGTATGCAAGCTCGGTAACGACTTCAATAACGTCAGGTTCGCCCTTACCGGTCACCGTATTGAAAACTTCCTGCATTTCAAGGACATTTCCGCAGAATCTTCCCAAAGGCTCATCCATATTGGTAATGACCGCGACCACCTGACGTCCTGCAAGCTTACCGATCTTGATCATGGCTTCAGCAAGTTCCTTTGCCATGTCGTAATCCTTCATGAAAGCACCGGAACCGCAGGTAACATCCAAGACGATTCCCTGTGCACCGGCCGCGATCTTCTTGCTCATAATGCTGGATGCGATAAGCGGAATGGAATCAACCGTTCCCGTAACGTCACGCAATGCATAAAGTATCTTATCTGCAGGCGCCAGATCAGGCGTCTGGCCTGAAATGACCATACCCGTCTTGATAACATACATATGGAAATCTTTGGTATCCACTTCGACATTAAAGCCTTCAATGGATTCGAACTTATCGACCGTTCCGCCCGTAAAGCCCAAACCTCTGCCGCTGAGCTTGACTACTTCAACACCGAACGATGCGATCAAAGGCAAAAGGATAGGCGTAATCTTATCTCCTACGCCGCCTGTACTGTGCTTATCTACGGATACACCTTCGATATAAGGAAGTGTCAGCTGCTTGCCTGATGCGGCCATCTCAAGCGTCAGTGTCGTCATCTCACGCTCATCCATGCCGTTTAAGACGATTGCCATAAGAAGCGCCGAAGTCTGATAGTCCGGAATGCTTCCGTCCGTAACTCCCTGGACGAAGAACTTTATCTGTTCATCAGTCAGGCTCTGCTTGTCTCTCTTGGCAATTATGATATCCCGCATATTCATGGAAGATCACCTCCGGTAAAGGTCCTCAATAAAGATATTATAATCTAATAAGTGCAAAATACTCTTTTGTGCTAAACTAATTCAAGCAAAAACCTGATATGGAGGCTGTAAATGGCCGATAATACGAACACAACATCAACATCTTCAACACTTTCCGTAGTCCTCATCGGATGCGGAAGAGTCGCAGAAAAGCATTTAAAGGCCATTTCCAAGCTTAAGGGCTTAGAACTCAAAGCCGTAGTGGATGTTAATCCCGATTCCGCGAAAAGGCTTCTTGGTTCTGTAAAAGGTTTTGCGAACGTTAAGACATTTACCGACTACAAGGCAGCAATCGATGAGATCAAGCCTTCGATCGTATCAGTTACGGTTCCTTCCGGTCTTCACTTCCAGATTGCCAAATACGCAATGGAACACGGATCGAACCTCCTTCTCGAAAAGCCCATGACAATGTCTGTATCTGAAGCCCGTGAGATTTTCGAGCTCTCCAAAAAGACAGGTCTTAAGATTGCCATGGGACACATCTACCGTTATCTCCCCATCGTCGGCCTCGTTAGACAGGATATCGCTGAGGGCAAATACGGCAAAGTCACACACGGCAGCATCTATGTGCGCTGGGGACACGGCGAAGATTACTATTCAAGCGCTGCATGGCGCGGAACATGGAAGAGTGACGGCGGCGCCCTGATGAACCAGACGATCCACGCGATCGATCTTCTCGTATGGCTCATGGGTTCCGAACCCGAAGAAGCTTCTGCCATGATCGCACAGCGCATCAGAAACATAGAAGCTGAAGATCTCGGCATGGCCGTATTAAGACTCGAAAACGGTGCGCTTGCACAGATCGAAGGCACAACGGCAACAATTCCTTCAAAGCACTCGGCTGAATTTACAGTCTTCTGTGAGAACGGACAGCTCTCAATGGGCCTTGAATCAGGCAAGCCACATCTTAATCTCGTTACCGTTAAGCCCGACGGAAAGATAAAGAAACTTAACGGCTACTATATCCGCAAGCAGTTCAAGGAAGGCGGAATGTTCTCATATAAGTGCGCATTAAATCCGCACCTCGGTATCTACAATGACCTTTACAATTCAATAACCAACGATAAGAATCCCATTGCTGACGCGTATTCCGGATTCTCATCCGTCGATACTCTCCTTGGAATTTACAAGTCCGCGAAAGAAGGAAAGCCTGTTGCGCTTCCCCTGTCAGACGACTTCACTTCTGTCGACATGACGGGCTTCTTTAAGTAATAAAGAAAATTTTTTCGTTTTAAAGTAAAACACGCAATAACTCACGTTGCTTAACGCACCTCTAGCTCAGATGGTAGAGCAACTGACTCTTAATCAGTGGGCCCAGGGTTCGAGTCCCTGGAGGTGCACCAACAAAAAGAAGGATGTCCTAAGTGACATCCTTTTTTGTTTTTAATACTTTAAACTATTTCATTATTCTTAGACCCTTAGGAAAACTACCCCTAAACAAACAAAAATAAAACGGAGTGCCCCATCTGAGACACCCCGTCATTAATATCCGTAAATTTATTATTCTTCTTCCAAGAATTCCTTGAATTCGTCATAGGTTTCAGAAGCAGATAAAACCTTAGCGGTCTTCTTCTCAATCGGAACCTCATCGGGTGCAGCAGGTCTCTGTGCAGGTTTCTGAGCTTCCTCGGGCTTCTTCTCTTCTGCCTTGGGAGCCTCTTCAACCTTAGACGGCTCTTCTTTCTTATCAGCCTCTGCCTTAGGCGCCTCTGCTTTAGGAGCATCTTCCGTCTTAGCTGCTTCTTCTTTCTTTTCTTCAACAGGCTGCATAAGCTTGGCAGCCATCTCCTCAGCTGCTTTCCTGATTTCCTCTTCTTCCTTGGCAGCAGCTTCACGGGCAGCCTTTTCCTGAGCTTCCTTCTCTTTTGCAGCCTTCTCTCTGGACTCCTCAAGAAGTCTCTGCTGCAACTGACGGCGCTCTTCGCGTGCCTTGTTCTTTGCTTCCTCTTCTGCCTGCTGGGCTTCAGCTTCCTTCATATCCTCTTTGAGCCTCTTGCGCTTCTCTTCATCAAGCTGCGCAATATGAGATGCCTTGAGGTCACCTATGGATTCAGGAGCCTGAACAGCCTTATGCATGATGGCATCCATCTTTGCACGGCTTTCAGCCTTCGAACGTTCTTCATCTTCAGCAACCTTAATACCGAGTGACTGGAGCTGTGAAAGCTCATCCGGAGACACACTGGGCGTTACTGCAGCAGCAACGGGCTGAAGTGTAACTGTCCTGATCTCAACATCACCGACTTCAGAAATGCTGAAGTCAGAAGCTGCTTCCTGAATCCTCTTGATGTCAGGAATCTCTACACCTGGTAGAATCTCGTACTTTTTTTCTTCTCTCATAAAACCCCTCATCCTTTAAGTGATAACACTAATTCAATTGCTCCTATAATGCAAAGCACAATGCCTATAGCAAGCAAGATAATCGAAATTTTGCTGATCTTCGACGGCTGCTTGGTCTCAACCTCAGGTTCCTTCTTTTCAGCAGCAGCAACCTCAGGCTCCTTCGCGGGCTCCGGTTCAGGTTGAGCAGCAGGTTCCTCGCCGGCACACTTCGAGATGATCTCATGCGCCTTGATGATCTCAGGCTTTATAGCAAGTGAAAGATCTTTAAATGTCTCGTCTGATGAAGCAAACTTAGCTGCTTCACTTTCAAGTGTTGCCGGATCCGGTGCTTTGGTCCCCTCAAAAAACATAACTCCAAAGCTTGCATCATCACTGGCATTACTTGAACCAACGATGTATTTCTGAACAGTCTCAAGAACAGATTTCTCGCCTTCTTCCCTTCCGTCTGCAAAAGTCTCAGCCATCTTAGCAACAACCGGCTTTACGAGACCTGCCTCTTCGTTGTAAACGCTGTCCTGAACGCCGTCTGTCATTAAGGCAATGGCATGGACATCGTCAACGGTGGTCTTAAGAAGACGCATATAATTATCGGCATGGGCAGCAGTTACAAAATATGTCTTACCGTCCTTGTCATTCTGTGGCATCGAAATAGGGCTTACACCGGAAGGAGATACTCTAACGATAAGGCCGTCACCTATGTGACCGATCATCATTCTTCTGTCCTTTACTGCAACGAAAAGAAGCGTGCATGACAGTCTGTCGATAACGTCGATAGTGCGCTCTTCCATGATGTCTGCAAAAGCGACACGAAGCTTGGCCATGAGATAACCTCTGACAGCAGCTTCCCTGTTCTCGCTGTAAAGCGCATCAAAGTGTTCACACAAAGTATCTGTGATTACGTGTACAGCACAATCAGAGCCGAATCTCGCATCCGTATACTGCTTACCGCCGGCGCCATCAGCAATACAAACGACAGAAACTCCGTTTTTGGCAACAGCATAAGAAGCGTCCTCGCAAGGAGTTCCGCGGTTAACATGCTTATTACCGATAGTCGTGATTGCTCCGACAGTAATACCCTTATACATTATTCGTCCTCGTTAATGAACTTCATGAAATCATCTAACTCAACAGCCTTGCCATGAGGTTTGTTGTCGATGTTATAAAGTGCGTCATCGCTCATACCTGAAGATACGATTGAAGAAGAAGAAGATCCGAGGAACTCGAAAAGCTTGGCGAAGTCAGCAGAGTTAACTGAAATAGGCTCTGCACGCTTGCAGGAAAGTCTCTTTAAGAGCTCGAAGTCTACGCCGTTACCTACACCGATGTTGAATACGACAAGCTTGTCTTCACGTTCGAGTTCATTGCAAGCTTCAATGGCTCTTTCCATATTCTGCATAGCGTTAGGACCCTGCGGAGCGCCGTCTGTAATGACTACAAGCCAGGGCTGGAAATATTTGATGCCCATTTCCTTGTAACCTTCCTTACGTGCGTTAAGAAGCTCTAATGCAGTAAGAACGCCTTCGCCGATAGGTGTAAGTGTTGTTGATGCAGTGATCTCAGGAAGTCCCTTCTCCTTGGAGATCTTACCGAAAGGCATTACGATGTCTACCTTGGAACCAAAAGTAATGATCGCGATATCTGTTGAATTTCTTGTGTCATCATTATTTTTGATAGATGCAACGAAGTTTTGGAGACCCATGTTAAGCTGTCTTATCGGGTTTCCCATCATGGAACCTGATGTATCAAGTGCAAAACAGATTGGAAGTCTTCTTCTCGTACTAGTTCCGAAATCAGAACTTGAAAAATTATCCGCCATAAAAATCCTCCGAGTTTTCGAGAGTTTTGATATCTTTAAAATTATAACAAACAATCACGCAACTTGTGTAATTAGGTTGCCGGTTAATTTGCTATATAGAGCTAAGCGAATAATCAGAACAGTCCGAAAAATTTCTTCTTTTTTGCAGGCTCTTCGGTATTTACAGGAGCTGATGCTGCGGCTGGTTTCGATGCAAATGCAGGATTCTCAGAATTCGGAGCATCATCATCAAATCTCATCGGTCTGAAGCTGCTGCTTTCACCGACATTTGATGAAACATATCTGCCGGAAGGCACATTGGAAAATGACTTCTTCTCCATCTGGGCCCTGGCTGCAACGTTTTCTTCTCTAGTTTTCTTAGCTTCGATCTTGGCATTAAGCTGAGCTCTTACTTCTTCTACGTTGACTGTTGCCTGCTTATAGTTTTCGCAAGGGAAAAGCTTATAAGCTTCAGGATCATCGTAGACGAAATTTTCAAGATTATTCATGTATTCCTGAACGGCTGCGCGCCAGCAGACTGCTTCATAGGACTTGCCTTCACGGAATGTCTTATAGAGCATGATGCGGAGATTCTCAGGGAGATACTCCCAGATGTGATCGTAACCGCCGAGCGGAATATGTTCTGTATCGGAATTATCGAGCGTATAAGGGAAGTTGTGATTCAGGATCTCTTCTCTTAATGTCTCAGCACCCTTTCTGGTTGCATAAGGATGAAGTCCGCAGAACAATATTGTGAATACCAGCATTGCAATGGAGTAGTCTTCATCTTCAAGTGTTCTTACAAAACCAGCAAAGTCTTTACCCCAAAGTCTGGGATCAGTAAACTCCTCCGTACCTACAGGGCAAGGAAGGTTGCCGATCTGAACACTGTCCATATCAATGAGATACTGTGATGAAGAAGTGTATATCAAAGCATTCTTAAGCTGAATGTCTCCTGCCAGGACATCATGCATATGAAGATACAGATACTTGCCGATAAGTGACAGCAACGTCTCGCAGACATCAAGTCTTGTCCAGTCGGGATAATGCTCAAGAATAGCATCAGGACCGTCGAAAACATTGCTGAGCGTTGTGCCCTTTCCGATGAACATCGTATAACCGATCGGAACACCGCGGAAATAAAGAAGGTGTTGAGGTGTACAGAAACCTGAAGAAGTGATACCAAGTTCTGTAAGTTTCTTAAGCTTAGCCCATCTCAAAGGAGTGATAACTCCCTTGTGATAAATCTTGGCGACATACTTGGGATTATTGGTAGTAAATACCATACCTTCAGCTCCGCCGCTAAGTCTCTTCACGAGAGTAAACTTATCGCCTTCAGTGGAGATAACAACATCATCTATACTAGCTCTTCCGTCGCTATCGATGAAAGTATCATTTTTTGCAAGGCCGCTGATCTCGGGCATCGGGAACTGATCGATCATCTCGGCAACGGAATGGAATATCTTAAGACCGGTAGGTGTGAGCACGGCAATATCACCGTTGAATTCGGGAGCCTTCTCATAAAGTCTCTTGGTGAAAATGCCTTTCCTTGTAGTAAGGATGCAGCACATACGGAGATTCTTTACCTGCTCAATGAAATATTCTGTATTGCATGTATGAACAACGTGAAGCGTATTCGTAGCCATAAGGCTCTGAATAAGCGACCGCATGGAGTTCTGGACATAAACGTCTTTGGGATCCTGCTGCTGTACAACACACTTATGGAGAATCTTGAAAGTATCATCGATATAACAATCGATACCCTTATCTTCAAAGAGGTTTGTGAGCTCATCAAACCAAACTCCGTTGGAGTACTCCAAAACAACGGAGTAATCAAGCACAATAGACAGATAATTGCCTAATTCTTCGAACATATAACCCTCTTCAAAACCTTCTCTCCAATAAGATTTTATACATTAAAAATCTAGAATGCAAGAAAAGAAAACAACATATTTAATATTTATGCGGGAAATTCAATATAAACCTAAAATATTGTCCATAATAACAAACGCTTAGCCTATTCCAACCAACTTCATTAGATACTTAGCATTAGATTGCCTGCTTATACCCGATGTAAGCCTGTAATCGAAAGTGATTCCAGTATCCGTATAAGTCTCCGAAAAATGATAGTATCTAATGTTTTTAAACTCTTCCGTGGTCTTGTCGATCATTGCATAGTCATGAGTCGTCATAAGACCGCAAATGTAAGGCATTGAAAGCTTTTTCAAAACAGTCAATGCGCCCTCTGTCCTATCATCTGAATTCGTGCCTCTGAATATCTCATCGATAAGGAACAGCAACGGCTTGTTCTCCCCTGCTGCCTTTACGATACCTGAAATCCTTATGAGCTCTGCCTTGAACGTACTCATATTCTCTTCGATGCTGTCGACGATCCTCATTGAACTCATTACTCTCATTCTTCCGAGTTTCAAAGCAGATGCAGGTACAAGGCCGCCTGTCATCGCAAGTATCGTGCATACGCCTACAGTTCTTATCATGGTTGTCTTGCCGGACATGTTGGAACCTGTAATGATCGCTATGTCCTTATCAATAGTAACTGAGTTGCTTACAACTGAATCATGCGCAAGAAGAGGATGTGCGAGATCATAACCTTCGAAAAATGCATTATCTTCAGCTTTATCAGACTCGACGAATTCAGGGATGGAGCTCAAAGGTAATACAAGACCTGTCTGGGCAGCACACATGAGAGCCTCAAGGTCAGCAAGCTTGTCTATATATGTCGGGAGTTCTTTTCCGTACTTAACAGCCCAGTTACCCATACGGTTGGAGATAAGATAATCCAAAGGAGCAATCGTATTAAAGATAAGGGCAAACAGCGGCTGGCTTCTTAAGCCTGCAAGACGCAATACGGAATTGAGTTCTTTAAGCGAATCGTAAGCGCCTTTTGACTTGTCATCACCCTTAATTAGAGACTTGTTAAGTTCATTTTCAAGACCGCTGTTCTCAAGTATCGTATAAAGTCTTAAGATCGTCCTGACCTGGTTAGGCATACCTTCACAGGCTTTAATGTATTTGTCGTTAAAAGCCCTTCCTACTAACCAGATAATGAAATTCAGGATAAGGCATGACGGAATCATTGCTGTCGCATAATCGGGGAATGCGAAAAAGGCAACCGGAATGCTGAACCATGAAGCAACTCCGATTATTCCAAGTACATTTGCAGCAGTCTTTGTTTTCGAGCCTGTGGATGCAAATTCCAAAAGGACCTTGGGGTCTTTGGTCATCTTACCTACTCTTGCCGTTGCCTGATAATCCATGAGCATTTCAGGCTTGGAGCAGAGCTCTTCTACAGCCTTCTGCTTTGCCTTAAGTTCATCAACAGAAATATCAGATGCCTTATTATTCAGAAGACTTTCAGCAAATCTCTTTCTGCCGAAAGAAGTCTCTGATACGTTAAGCAAAGAGAATAAAGACTTCTTGCCGAACACATCAAGATCGGCACAATAGTCGTGATCTGCAACCTCGAAATCCTTACCGTAAAGCCTGCTTTTTGCAGAACCGATATCTTCTGCACGCTTAAGTCCTTTAACCGCAATATTCCTGAGCTCATTGAAATCGCCCTTTATCCTTGCGATATAAGAAGCGTTAACTTTTGAAAGCTCCGTCAGATAATTGACCTTATCGATAATGCCGCTATGTACTATGCAGAGCGCGACGAACAAAATGAAAACAGCGGAGCCTGCAAAATAAAGAACGGGCATATTGGCAGCATATCCGCCGATCAGAAGTCCTGCCGCACCCAGAAAAGAAATCAATCTCAAAAATGACAAAATGCCGCTCTGCCTTCCATACCTGGCAAGATCGGCAATTATCGTCTGCTCTTTATCTTCGTAGAACTTAAGATTAGCTTTCATCCTTCTTCGCCTTAGAAGATGCAGGCTTCTTTGAAGCAGCGGCAGAAGGTTTCTTAGCCGGCGCCTTCTTCGAAGCAGTCTTGGGCTCCGCCTTTGCAGTACCCTTCTTTGCAGTAGTTGTCTTAGAAGCCGTCTTCTTAGCGGTTGTCTTCTTTGCTGTAGTCTTCGAAGTGGTTGTCTTTCTTGATACTCTCTTCGGAACGCACTTATCAAGAACATCACCGACATTATCGTGGATCGTAAGAAGCGCCTTAAGGTCCATATAAGTAGAACTCTTATTAATAATTACGATCCTGTCGTGCTTTAAGAACTGTGCGAATGTAGCAGCAGGATAAACCGTAAGTGATGTTCCCGCAATAATCATTAGGTCGCACTTCTTAACAGCCTTGATCGCATTATCAACGTTCTCATGCTCAAGGTTTTCTTCGTAAAGAACGATGTCAGGTCTTACGATGCCGCCGCATCTGTCACAATGCGGAACGCCTTCCTGAGCTGCGATATATTCGATATTGAACTTCTTACCGCAATCCATGCAGTAGTTTCTGAACACAGAACCATGAAGCTCGATAACGCACTTGCTTCCTGCCTCCTGGTGGAGGTTATCGATATTCTGTGTGATTATCGCCTTAAGCTTGCCCTGTCTCTCAAGTCTTACGAGAGCCTTGTGAGCCTTGTTCGGTCTTGCATCAGGATAGATAAGCTTACGCTTGTAAAAATCGAAAAAGTCTTCAGGATGCTCCATGAAGAAATCGTGAGCAATAATATCTATCGGTCTGTACTTAGTACCGCTTTCAGTATTGTAGATACCGGCACCGCTTCTGAAGTCGGGGATGCCGCTCTCTGTGGATACACCTGCTCCGCCAAGGAAAACAATATTTTTGGATTCTGCGATCAGCTTCTTAAGCTGATTGATCTTGTCTTCGCGGACGCTGCCGAATCTGTCAATTCTCGTTTCCAAAACAATACCTCAATCAATGAACATCTGCTATTCCGTCGCCGTCGAGGTCAACACCTTCAAGATCACCGTGATCGTGGAACATGCCGGCTGCGCCGAACATTTCCTTACCGGTAACACGCTTCTCATCGCGTCTCATCTCAACAAGTGTGCTTAATGCTTTTCTTACTCTGTCAGGTGTCTTGATATTCTTGATCTCAAGAACAGGTGTGGACTTATCAGCAGTCGTAAGGATTACCGAACCTACACCGAAGATCTTCTGCCAGAGATTCTGCTTGAATGTAAGATCAAGGACTCTGTACAAAAGGATTTCTTCAGAACTTACGTTGAAAATACCCTTTTTCAGATAAAACTTGTTGTTGCTGAAACTGTAGATAGTAAAGGAAATAGGCAGTCCAAGATATCTCTTTTTGTCTTGCCAGAGGATCTCTTCGTTCTCGGTGAGATTTGTAAGTCTGTCAATTCTGCCCATATTCAAGCTCCCTTCGGGAAGGCGACAATAGCTCTTCACAATCTACATTATAATAAAAAACAAATTTATTGTACAAATTTATCAAAATGAAACGTAATTGAAATATAACGGCATCAGGTTTCTTCAGGTTCGCCCCTCTTAGGGTCGATGATGTCGTGATAATCGAACAGTTCCTCATAGACCTTACGCTGCAAAGTAACATAGCTCATCATGGCACGGTCAAGATAGAGGTAATTGTCTCCGTATGTATAATACGGGCTTGCTCCACCGCCGAAGAAGATCCTGAATCCGTGATTCTTGTAGTACACTGCCCTGTCGTCTGTTCCCGGAATGTAGTTTCCGTTCGGATATACAAGCATATGTACCTCTCCGAAAAGACTTCCCACCTGTTCAAGCCATTTCTCAGTGTCATCTATCAGGACCTGTTTCTCAGTATTGGTGCAGTCCTGAATGTAGTCATATGTGCAGTTCGCAAACTGCCAGCCATTATCGGAAAGCACGTTTGCGATCTCCATAACTCTGTCCCTGTTGTACTGGATCTCTTCAGGAGTTGGGTTGATCTGCTGCATGTTTGCAGCACTTAATGCGGCATTACGGTCATCTACCTCATCCTCACTGATTACATATCCGAATACTGACTCATGACCGCTGACGGAGATGATACCCTTAGCGCCGTCATAGGTAAAATCAGGATGTTTTTCAACGAACATGTCGAGAATGCCGATCGCTTCCGCATTTCTGCCGACAACAGTCTCACCTGCATAATTTATGTATTCACCACAGACCTGGCTCTCATCATTGAGAACAAGTCTTCTGCATGTTCCATAGCTGTATGCTGATGCATTGTACTGAAGGTTTTCGATTACAACAATAAGAGGCTTTTTACCCTTAGGGACACGGAGATTACGTTCTAGAAGGAACGTAGGATCGCTCGAATCAATGAGGTCCTCCGGATCTACGAGAACATAATCTCTCTCGTAAAGATTTTCGAGGATCTTCTCAAACTCATATGTCGTAAGGTAAAGACCCGTCTCACTGGAACGGATACGACTTGAGAATGCAATATCTGCATCTGCGATAAGAGACCTTACGCAGATAACTTCGATGGGTCCTCTGTATTCCTTAACTTCGCTTGTATATGAAGTCGCGGTAAGAAGGTTGCTCTTGATCATCTCGTCTTCAGGGAAGATTACCGCAAGATCAGAGAAGAGCTGCTCCGCAGAATAGAACTTTGATGTCTGGAGCATATGCTCACCTTCAGCCATCATAGGCTCATACATCAGGTTCTTGATCGTCGTGATCCTGGTATAGCAGTAATCTCCTACAAAGCCGTCATAATTCTGGTCTACCTGTGTATATTTCTTAACCGCGGCAATGTAATCGCCTTCGTTGTAAGCCTGCTCTGCCGTCTGGACATCACCTGTCGCAGTCTCAATAAAATCGAGCTCTCTGAGCAAAGGATTAGCAGTAGCAGAGAAATTACCGATAGGAGATAACTGGTCAAAGAAATACATAACGACCGGCTTCTCGATGTTGCCCAAGAGGAAGTCTTCACAGATGCTGTACATTCTCTCGGAAACAACAGAGCTCGTCAGTTCTTTCATCGAATTGAGGAAATTGATGTCGCTCGCGGTAAGTACATATCTGTTAGAAATGATCCTGTCGCAGAGTGAGTCGACACGGACCCTGACGATATTCTGCATGTCATCAAGCATCTGAAGCTTGGTTACATTTGCAGCCTGGTTATCCGGAGAAGCTTTTAGAACCTCATCCTGAATACCTCGGTATATCTCAAGAGCTTCGGCATAATTGCCTTCATCTATCGCCGCCTCAAAACTAGGGACGGTCTCTTCTTCGTATGCGCTTTTTCTTCCGATAAAGAACGTCGTAACGCCCAAAACAACGAGCATAATGGCACAAACAACAGCAGCGGTATAGAAACCCTTACCGCCTCTGCGTTCGTCATCCCCGACGTGATACTCGGAAGAAAATACCGTCACTTCAGATCATCAAAGCTAACCTGCTTTGCCTCCAATGAATTCTCTCTGATGTAGTAACCGATGGCCGGTACTTTACGGATCCTGTAGTACTCGGGATCCTGTACTTCAACTTCTGCAAGACGCGCGAGAGTCTTTAATACGGAACCTTTCTTTGATACGAGAAGCTGGACACCCTGTGTCGTTCTCGTCGTCTTGAGCGGGATCAACGATGCCTTGAATACGGCAGCCTTATCCAGGCTGTTTGTAACGATAAGATCAGGATCTTCGTCTTCAGCCAGGAGTATGAATCCGATCGCTTTGCTTCCGTCAAAATACGCATTTACGAGTTTCTTTCTGTTCTGCTTTGTCTCGTAAGATGCAATCGGGAATCTCGCAGCCTTACCATTCTCGAATGCAATGAAAAGAATGCCCTTGTAATCTGTTGTGGAGATCATGAACATGGGCTTCTCGCCGTCTTCCATACCGAGCTCGCTGTTTAAGTAGTGACCCAAATCACCGGGCTTGGTGTCTGAGAAATCATAAACATGAGTCTTATAGAGATTGCACTTGTCAGTGAAGATAAGAAGGTCTGACTTATTCTCACACTCAAAGCCCATGAAGATCTCATCGTCATCTTTGGTCTTAAGTTCACCGGCATTCTGCAAAGACTTCATCGTGTGCTTCTTAAGATAACCGTGACGTGTAAGCATGAGGTGAAGTCTGTAATCAGGAATAACAGCTGCCTCTTCGAAAGTCTCTGTCTCTTCCATTCCGACGAGCTCGGACTTTCTGGGCTGGCCGTACTTTTCTGCTACTTCCCTTAAAGTCTTAGCAATAAGGTTGTTGATCCTTCTGGGGCTCCCCAAAAGATCTTCGGTATCAGCGATGTCAGCCTTGAGCTTATCCCTGTCTGAAATCCTGTTTAGGATGTACTGCTTGTTGATGTTACGGAGCTTGATCTCTGCGACGAATTCAGCCTGCTCTTCATCAATGCCGAAACCTGTCATGAGGTTAGGGATAACGTCAGCTTCAAGCTCAGTCTCCCTGATGATCTTGATGGCTTTATCAATGTCAAGAAGGATAACTGCAAGACCGTCCAAAAGGTGCAGTCTCTTCTTCATTTTCGCAAGGTTGAAACTGAGTTCCCTGCACACGCAGGTTCTTCTCCACTTGAGCCATTCATCAAGGATCTGGGCAATGCCCATTACTCTCGGAGAACCGTCAATGAGAATGTTGAAGTTGCATGAGAAAGTATCTTCAAGCTTTGTGAATCTGAAGAGCTTTGTCATGAGCTGCTCATGATCGGTACCTCTCTTGCAGTCGATCGTGATCTTGAGACCGTCAAGGTCTGTCTCGTCTCGGATATCTGCGATCTCGCTTGCCTTCTTGCTCTTAACGAGATCCGCGATGTTATCGATGATAGCCTCAACGCTTGTGGAATAAGGAATCTCCGTAATCTCGATGAGGTTCTTGGCCTTATCAACGTTATACTTTGCTCTTACAGAAAATGTTCCCTTACCTGTATCGTAAATAGCTTTCATCTGATCTTTGTTATAAAGGATCTTTCCGCCTCCCGAAAAGTCCGGCGCGGGCATGATCTCCAAAAGATCGGTATTGGGATCTCTCATATATGCTTCAGTTGCTGCGCATACTTCTGCAAGATTAAATGAACAAATATTGGATGCCATACCTACGGCGATACCCTGGTTGGCATTTACGAGTACTGCAGGGAAAGTCGTAGGAAGGAGCGTGGGTTCCTTGAGAGTGCCGTCATAGTTATCGATCATGTCTACGGCATCTCTGTCGATACCCTTGAAGATCTCTTCACAGATCTTCTCAAGTCTTACTTCCGTATAACGCGGCGCAGCGCACTGCATGTCCCTGGAATACTGCTTACCGAAGTTACCCTTTGAATCAACGAAAGGATGAAGCAAAGAACCGTTGCCTCTGGTAAGTCTTACCATCGTGTCGTAGATAGCCTGGTCGCCGTGAGGATTGAGCTTCATGGTCTGACCGACTACGTTAGCGGACTTGGTCCTGTTGCCGCCCAAAAGGCCCATCTTATACATCGTATAAAGGAGCTTGCGGTGTGAAGGTTTGAAGCCGTCAATCTCCGGTATCGCACGTGATACGATGACGCTCATCGCATACGGCATATAGTTGATCTCAAGCATCTCTGTTATCGGCTGGTCGATAGCCGGCATATCCTTGGCATTGCTGTCAGTCAGCTTTGCCTTAAGTGAATCTGAATTGATGTCTTCTTTTTTCTTACGTGCCATTTATATCACCCTAAATCAAGCATATCGAGGTACTTCTTACCGTCCATCTCGATATGAAGTTTTCTTCCTGCAAGATTGTCTCCGAGCAAAAGATCGAAGATCTCAGCGGTCTTCATTGCATCTTCGGGACAAGCCTTGATAAGTCTTCTGGACTTCGGATTCATGGTTGTCTTCCACATCATCTCAGGCTCGTTCTCACCCAAACCTTTTGATCTCTGGATCGTGCAGAGCTTGGGATCGACTTTGGATAAGATCTCTGTCTTTTCCTTCTCGTTGAATGCGAAGAAAGTCTCTTCCTGCGCATTCTTTCCCTTTGGCCTGTATGTGATCTCAAACAAAGGAGATTCGGCTACATAGACATAACCCTTTTCGATTAGAGTAGGAGTAAGTCTGTAGAGCATCGCAAGGATAAGCGTTCTGATCTGGAATCCGTCGACATCGGCATCGGTACAGATTATGATCTTGTTCCATCTTAAGTCATCAAGATTGAACGCACTCATATCTTTGGTGTGCTTGTTTTTTATCTCAACACCGCATCCCAAGACCTTGAGAAGATCAGTGATGATCTCGCTCTTAAAGATCGTTGCGTAATCAGCCTTGAGGCAGTTTAAGATCTTACCTCTTACAGGCATTACAGCCTGGAATTCGGCATCACGGCCGAGCTTAACGGAACCCAAAGCGGAGTCACCCTCTACGATGTAAAGCTCACGCTTTGCTACATCCTTTGTTCTGCAGTCGACGAACTTCTTGATCCTGTTGTTGATGTCGACCTTGCCCATGAGGGTCTTCTTTATGTTGACCTTGGTCTTCTCGGCATTCTCACGAGCACGCTTGTTGATGAGGATCTGCTCTATGGCCTTAGCCGCAAAATCCTTATTCTCGATAAACCAGATTTCAAGATTATCCCTGATGAGCTGTGTCATGAAGTCCTGGATGAACTTGTTGTTGATAGCCTTCTTCGTCTGGTTCTCATAAGAAGTCTGTGTTGAGAATGTATTGGTAACAAGGATCAATGAATCAGCGATATCCTGGAAGATGATCCTTGACTCATTTGCCTTGTACTTGTCGCGCTGCTTTATCTGCTTGTCGATCTCTGCAACAAAAGCATTCCTTACGGCCTTATCAGGAGATCCGCCGTGCTCAAGGAAGCTGGAGTTATGGAAGTATTCCAGAGCGTTGACTTCGTTATTGAAGCAGAATGCAACCTCTGCCCTAACCTTATACTCGTCACGGTCTTCCTTGTCTCTGCCCTTGCCTTCACCTGAGAATGTATATGTCTCGGTAAAGCCCTTCATGCCGTTGAGTTCATCGACATATCCCTTGATTCCTTCGGGATAGATGAAAGAGAACTCTTCGCCTGTCTCGGCATCCTTAAGGATGAACTCGATTCCGCTGTTGATAACGGACTGGCGCTTGATGATCTCCTTGAATGTATCAAGAGGAATAAGGATCTCCGTAAACACCTCAGTATCAGGCTTCCAGCGCTGGATGGTACCTGTCCTGTTAAATCTGTAAGGAGACTGGATAAGCTCTGTTACAGGCTCACCCTTCTTGAAGGACATCTCATATTTAGTATGGTCTCTGAAAACTGTTACTTCAAAGAACTCGGATGCATACTGCGTTGCGCACGCACCAAGTCCGTTAAGTCCTAACGAGAACTCATAGTCGCCTGATGAGTTATTGTTGTACTTACCGCCGGCATAAAGTTCGCAGTAAACGAGTTCCCAGTTGTATCTTCCCTCTTTGGCATTGTAATCCATCGGGATACCACGACCGAAGTCCTCAACTTCAATGGAACCGTCTGCAAATCTTGTGATGATGATCTTATCGCCGTGACCTTCCCTGGCCTCGTCGATAGAGTTTGACAGGATCTCGAAAAAGGAATGAATGCATCCTTCAAGATTGTCAGAACCGAAAATAACAGCCGGACGGAGTCTTACTCTGTCCGCACCCTTGAGCATCGAAATACTCTCGTTGCCGTAATCTTTCTTACCCGGCATAACTAACCCAACTCCTTAAAATAAATAATATATATGTATTTGACTTTTCGATTATAACACAAAGAATTCCATATCCTTCAAGCCAAAAGAGGTGCAAAAACAAGGTTGTCCCCAAAACGGACAACCTTGTCAAAAAAGCTTAATTATTTGACGAGATCAGATATCAGGAATCTCTTCAGGATTACACTGTTTAAGTTCAAGTCCGTAAGGACCCATGTATCTGTATACAACACTGACCTTGAACGCCAGATTGTTGGTCTGGGGTCCGACGGTGATCTGGAATTGATTGCTCTGCATTCTGTTGATCCTGGTACCGGGCCTTGCACCCATGCCGATGACATGTGTTCCGGTGCTGAGCATGATCCTCAAAGACTCACGGTTGGCGATCTCACCGTAGAAAACATTATCAATGTAGATAGCTACAGGAACAATTGCAGCAGAAGGAAGTCCGTTACCCATCCTGTAAAGGAGAAGCTGACCGCCGTAAGCATATGCTTTACCGCACCTTGTGCATGAAAATCCGTATGTCTCATCTCTCTTAAGATTGTCAACTACAGTCTGACAATCGGGACAAACAACTCTGTACTTTCTTCCGAAAGGTATGGTGACATTCGTGCCGTCAGAAATGGGAGGCGTATACGGCATTGTCTGCGGCTGAGGCTGAGGCTGTGCCTGGGCTACAGTCTGGGGATTAATCACAACAGGAGCTACCGGAGCCGTCTCCTGGACAGCAGGACCCGGAGCAGGCGCATTACCTGCTGCAGGCGCCTGAGGAGCCGCATCAACAGGTGTTCCACAGATCATGCAGAATCTGTTGCCTTCTACAATGGGATTACCACACTTAACACAATTCATATAATCTACCCCCTCTTAATCAAGATATACAAATGCATTATATCAGAAAAAATTTATAGAATTAATGTTAAGGGATATAAAAACCAAAAGCGCTCCGATTACTCGAAGCGCTTTTTGATGGTGAGCCATGGATCCAGCTGAGCTAATGACCCTGGAGCGAGTGATGGGAATCGAACCCACGTGGTCAGCTTGGAAGGCTGAAGTTCTACCATTGAACTACACTCGCATATGGCACTTTCAGTTAAGTGCCTATGTATATTACACTAAGGTTTAAAAATAATCAACTAAGAATTTTAGTTAGGCATTGTGCCTGAAAGATAAGTCTCAGAAACGTAGAATCCGTCCTGTGTCTTATACCATCCGCCGCTTGCCTTGGCAACAACTGTAACAGCCTGTCCTCTAGTAAGTGTACCGACCTTCTCATAGCCCGTACCGGGTCCCTTTCTTACATTGAGGAATTCTCCCTTTGAAACGTTAGCATAGTATGTCGCAGGTGACTCAAGCTGTGTCTCAGTCCAGGTTATTTCTTCGCTGTTTGTAAGAGGACCTGAATATTCAGGAAGTGTTGTTGTCGGGATAGTAGTTGTGGTGGTGGTTGTCTGTTCAGAAGAGTCAAGTGTTGATTCCGTAGGCTTTGTCTTCTTGCAGGCAGCAAGGCCAAGAGCCATAACGGTAACCATCATTCCAGCAATAAGCGCGGTTGTAAATCTCTTTCTGTTCACAATTATCACCTCCGCATAATCGTATATCCTATTATTACATACTTTGCAAATAAATATATGGAAATTTTGTTACAAGTTAAGACAAATTTATTTTCGCAAGGTATTACATGTCATCTTCGAGCATATAAAACGCTTCGTGATCCCTGTATCTGCCATTGATATGCATGTAAGAGTTCCTCTTCCCTTCATAGTGAAAGCCGACTCTTTTCACAAGGTTCAGCGAGGGCTCGTTTTCAGGAACTATGAACGCCTCGATCCTGTGCATCTTATACTCGTCGAAAACAAAAGCCATCGCACTCTTCAGGGCCTCAGTCATGTAACCCTTACCGGTGTGGTCCTTATCAAGATGGTAACCGCAAGCACAGGACATCATACCGCCGTATGCGAAATTGAAAAACGACACACGGCCGATGATCTTATTGTCGTCCTTAAGAGTGATCCACAAAGGCACAAGACTGCCTTCAAGAAATGAATTGCAGTCATATGCCAGATATTTCTTTTGTGTTGAAACGGTAAAGTAATCGTCAGTATGAGTCTGCGAAAACTGCTTGTGAAAATCCCTGTTATTCTGAAGATATTCAGCAACTCTTGCAGCTTCACTTTTACGCAGTACCGAAAGCCTTAAGTTATCAGTATCAAGGGCGAGCATTTCACATCTCGCCCTGTTAGAAGATACACTGTAACCCGGTCTGGACATCAGCACCTTATTAAACCTGCTGTCTTATTCTTCGTCATCGTCATCTTCGCCGTCTTCTGCATAAGAATCTTCAGTAGATTCGGTCTCTTCATCCGCAGGTTCTGTCGTCTCCGTATCAATCTGGGCTGAAGGTTCCGACAAAAGAAGTTCTCTTGCATAAAGTCCGGCATCCGAAAGAAGTCCGTCAGGCCAGTGTCCGCCGTACTTCTGGGCATCGGTATAGTTCTCTGCATTTAAGAGCAAAGCATTCGTATCGTTATCGATATCGCTTCCGATACCGGTGCTGCACCATGAGATACCGTTTGCCTCAAGGAACAGGGCCCACTTTTCGCTCTCGTTTCTGAATATTCCGCCCTTAAGGTTTTCAGTACAGAAACTCCATTCTGTAATGAAAACGCATGCTTCCTGTTCGAGCATGAGACTGATATTGTCTCTCATTTCCTGTTTGTTGGAACCGGAGAAAACACGGCATCCGTAGATGATGTTTTCGTATTCAAGCCAGGATTCTGATACGTTAGTAAAATCGAGTCCGTTATTAGGAACGCCGACAATGATAATGCTGTCAGGATTGTTCTCTCTTACAGCATCTATAACCTCAGTAGCCAAAGGCTTGATCATGTCATCCCACTCATTGATTTCTTCATCAGAATCTTCGTCAGGTTCCTCATAAAAAAGCGGATAGTTGTTTACCTCATAAATGAGATTGGAAGAATCAGAATAGATAGCGGATAATCTCGTGAAAAAATCGACACAATCTTCTCTGTTTTCTTCTGCTTCTTCATAATATGCAACGTTCCAGTCAACGATAACGTAAATGCCCTGCTCAATACACAGATCGCATATCTTGCAGACCATGTCAAAATACTTATCAGGATCCTTCAGATAACCTTCAATATCCCTGTCGCCTGTAAGTGCGATCCTGAGAACATCGCAGCCCCAGTCTTCAGCAAGTGTCTTAACAACTTCTTCGGTAAAAAATCCTTCGCAATTCTGGATGCCGAAAGTGCTCATTCCCTTAAGAACAACTTCCTCACCTTCACTGTTAACGATCTTAGTACCGTTTACGCTTAAAACACCTGTATTTTCAGCAATTTTGTCAGTTACAACAGCAACGCTTGAAGGTTCTGTTGCTTCCGGCGGAAGTGTAGGTTCTGTCTCAGTAGGTTCTGTCTCTACAGTAGTCTCTGTTGCAGTTGTAATTGACGGCAACGTTTCGGGGCCAAGATTAGTCGTACAGGAACAGAGCATAAAAGCCCCTGCAAGCCCTAAAACAGTTAATCCGCGCAGTTTTCTATTCATCTCAAAAGTCCTCACAAAATCAAACAATTATATAAAAAAATCGTTTTCCTTTTAAATATATTGACCATATAATTAGGAGTATTATAGAGCAAAGGAAACGAAAAACTAACAGCAGTTTATAATAATTTGTTAAGAGTGATGTTTTTTTGACAGTTTTAATCTATAATATTGTTAAGAATTAACGATATCGGGAGTCGTAGAGTTATGGGACGTACAGACGCTATCAAAGAGAAAATCCTTAAACTCGGTTCGAAGCAGAAACTTGGCGCCTTGCTCAAGTATGCTGACAATGCAGAAGACGATGTCCGTATGACTGTAGCAATGGCTATGGGCATGATCCCGAATTACGAATCAGGAATGGCTCTTATTCCCCTTCTCCGTGACTCTTCTCCTATGGTCAGAGCCGCAGCAGCTACAGCTGCTGCAGACATCCACGCAAAGCATTGCGAAGAGTACGTAAAAAAGCTTGCTTTCGCTGATTCAGATCCTAACGTAAGACAGGTTGCAAAAGCCGCTTTTGATAAGCTTAAGGACAGCGTAGTCTGATGAGCATAACAAATTGAATTCATAAAGGCTGTCTCAATGAGGCAGCCTTTTTTGTACATGAACGTGAGGTTTACAACAGATAAAAAAATAGTCTGAACTTGAACTATACGCAAAGTTCAGACTACTAGATAAATCTGTTAGTAATTATCTTTACTCTTCAATAGCTACGATGTGCTCTGCATCCTTGAAAATGTGCTTTTCAGGAATAACGCCTCTTACTCTTGAAAGAGGATATACTCTTGAGCCTCTGCCGATGACTGTACCGGGATTAAGAACGCTCTGGCAGCCTACTTCTACGTTGTCGCCTACGATAGCAGCGAACTTCTTAAGGCCTGTCTCGATTACTTCATCACCGCTCTTAACACATACAAGAGTCTTGTCAGACTTAACGTTGGATGTGATAGCGCCTGCGCCGAGATGTGACTTGAATCCGAGGATGGAGTCACCTACGTAGTTATAGTGAGGAACCTGAACGTTATCACTGATGATTACGTTCTTGAGTTCTGTTGAGTTACCGATAACACACTTACTTCCGATAAGAGCGCTGCCTCTGATGAATGCGCACTGACGTACTTCTGTCTCAGGTCCGATGATGCAGGGACCTGCAATGTATGCTGAATCGAATACCTTGGCACTCTTTGCGATCCAGATGCCTTCACCCTTATTCTCATAAACTTCAGGATCGAGTGTAGGACCTAACGCAAGGATGAATTCCTTGATGAGAGGAAGTGCTTCCCAGGGATACTTCTTATCTTCAAGAATCGGAGCTGCAAGTGTGTGAGTCAAATCGATAAGATCTTTTGTTTCTAACATTTTTTATATCCTTTCTGCCATCAATAGTAATGGACAATAGAATCCGTTAATTGGAAGAATAGACCGTTACGGATATAGTCTCCGGAAGCTGACGCTCAACACGGAAATAGATGTTTCCGTCAGCACTCGATACATTGATCGGAAGTTCTACGACACCCATATCACCTTCTGAGATCTCAGAGTAATCGATAGATACGACGATATCGTCAACTGTAAGCTTGTTAATGGTTCCTGCTCGTCCTACGATCTCAAGATCAACAGACTTAATAGGGTAAGAAACTTCGGCATTGTCGGGAAGATTCTGGTACTGGCTGATCGGAACCGTAATGTTTCTTGTAACAACAGGGTTGTTGATAACCTGGATATATACCCACAAGAAGAGAGACAAAAAGAACGAGAGGACAATGAATATGATCCTTGTTGCCGTTCCGACTCTGTGGGAGTTGGATGTCTGATCGGCGTCCTTTGTCCTGATCGTTATCGGAACAGAGCTCTCACCTGCTATCTCAACCTGTGTTGTGGGAACAGAAGTAGCTGTAGCGGCTGCTGCGGCCTTTGTTTTCGAAGCCTTGCCGACATCTTCCTGGCTTAATAGGTCCTGAGCGGAATCATCCTTTTTGCCGTGGAACTTATCAATGATCTTGTCGATAAATGTCTTCTGCTCACCGCCGTATTCCTTAAGGCCAAGAAGATATGAGAGATTAGCCTCGAGTTCTCTTGTTGATCTCATCTCGAAAAGTCTGCCGTTAACGGCAATGGAGGTCTTACCTCTCTCTTCAGATACAACAACTGCAACGGTATCACCCATCTCACTTGCACCGACAGCAGCTCTGTGACGTGTTCCTGCACGCTCAAGCGAATGCATCGTAACAGAGAGAGGAACATGGCATCTTGCAGCGATTATCCTGCCGTCTCTGATGAGAAGGCCGCCGTCATGCATAGGTGAACCCTTATAGAAAATGCTCTGCAATACAGAGTTTGTAACTTCGGAATCGAATGTGACAACGTTTTCCTGTGAAAGGAGCTCATCAAGTCTTGTGTGTCTCTCGATGAGGATAAGTGCACCTGTGTATGTTCTGGACATCTCTTTACAAGCCGCGCTTACCTCTTTGATAAAGGAATTGAGTTCTTCCTTCGTCATGATGGATTCGCTGTGCTTGAAAGGATTTGCCGCATTCGATGTACGCAGACCTACTGTCTCCAAAGCTCTTCTGAGCTCAGGCTGGAAAAGAACTACGAACAGGATGGCAACGATATAAAGGAGCCTGTTGAAAAGGAAACCGACCATGTCGAGTCCGACAACACCGCAGAATGCAACAAACACAAGGATAAGAACGATACCCTTGATGAGCTGCCAGGCTCTTGTCTGTCTGATGAACATAAGGAGCGTATAGAAAAGGAACGTAACGAGTGCGATATCGATCGCATAACGGATAAAATCCCAAACACTGCCAAAGAAGAGCGTGCCTTTATCAAGGCTGTTAAAAAGCTCGCCCAAAAACTCGAATATCTGGCTGATGATTGACGTGTTGGACATCGACCGGTCCTTCTTCCCTAACGCTTATCTTATTTAGTATAACATAAGGGAGCAAAATCAATGTCGGTAAATTTGAATGACACGTACATTAAGTTGATTTGGTTTCAGTACTGTAAGTCTGCCTTGTCTGCTCTGCCCTGAACTCATCGTATTCGGCAGGAGTCATACCCTTGTCAGAACCCTTAAGGAGAGCCTCACAGATTATGAATGCAACGCAGTTGATCCTTATCTGGAGTCTGTCACCGCTGCAGTCAATCTCGCCGTCACCATTACGGTCGTAATCTTCTTCTACAAGGATCGGATCAAGGAAATCCATGCTGTCTGCAGGAGTTCTTCTGATGTTTCCGCCATACTCCTGAAGACTGAGGTTCTTGGTCTCCTTCATCTGGTCGTAACTCGTGAAATTATATTCATAACTCTCAAAATAGACTACAGGAATCATGCGGTCATCGAAAACCTTGAAATCCGAGGCATTCTTCGGCATCTCCTTGAAAATATCATTAACGCCGTCGTTGTCGACATCTACCTTAATTCCGGATTCGTTGTAGTAAAGGTCAAATCCGTAATTCGTATAAAGAGTGTTGGAGAAGCATACATCGTAAGCCTGATAAAGCTTTCTTCTCATCTCGTATTTTCTCGTTGAGATAAGCGACTTATAACCGGATGATGCATATACTTTGTCGCCTGCATAAAGGCTGTCGACATCATACATTACGTCGATGCTGTGCTGTTCTTCATATGAAAGTGACTGATAGAATGCTTCGGCGCCGCTGAAGTTATCGGTACCTGCGCCAAAGAAAACAAACCATACGTCAAATCCTACGTTGGAATAATCCTTGAAAGCCTTAAGAGCTGTCAGGATGCATGCCGTGCCGGAAGCATTATCGGAAATGCCGTCATATCTGAATCCGGGTTCAGTCTCCTCTGTCTCGTCCTCATCATAGTATTCTTCGTCATCGTACTCTTCGTCGTAATCCTCTTCGTCATACTCTTCTTCGTACTCTTCGTCAGGTCTGTATTCGGAATAAAGATCAGCGTCATAGTGAGTGCCGATGATGGCAACTCTGTGTTCAAGCGTAAATGAACCGTCGTCCTGGGCGCAGTAAAATCCCGTACCCTCGACTCTTACAATATAGTTTGCTGATGAACCGCCAGAGCCCTGGAAACTCTGGACTTCGGGTGTATATCCGAGTTCCTTTATTTTTTCCTCAATATATGCACCGGTCTGTGACTCTCCGACAGAATAAGCGCGTCTGTCGGGAAACTTAGAAGCAATCTCCCTGGCAATGTCAGAACCGTATGTGCCGTAATCTGCAGGCTTTCCGTCACCTTTGTTCTTGTTCTTGCAAGAAGTCAGGAGCAAAGGCTGTGCCATTAATGTGACACAGGTAGCTGCGGCTATTACTTTTTTGATCAAATCACTTTTCATAACTTGCGTATTATACCCTAATCTTCCTCTTCTTTTGAGGCAATCGGTAAAGAGACAGCCGTAATCTTCTTAAGTCTGTCTTCAAGGATCGTTAAAGCCTCATCAGTTGAGGGATTCTTGATGGCCCAGCTTCCCTTACCGTCCTTTTCCTCATAGCAGACAAGAGGCTTATCCGAGCCTGAGCCTTTTCGATATGAATCCTTAAGGGAATTCATGATGGCATTAAAGCTTACGCCTTTAAGCTCCGTGGGGAGCCCGAGCTTGATATAGATTGCGGAAAGGGCCGTCCTGGCTTTGTCCGGCACGGTCGCGAAAAGACTTAATGCCAGGGCTTCGCCCTCCGAATAGTTCATGAACCTGAAATATCCCTCGACAGCCTCAGACAGCTCGCTTCCGAGTGTCAGGAGAACGGGATTCTTCCTGTCTATAGCTGCCCTTGCGGCGTATACGCGGTTAAGGAAAACCCTTATGTCTGAAAGGCTTGAGCCGGACAGTTCGATAAGGTCCGTCAGGAGTCCAAAATCAGCCAGAAGCGCATATCTTATTATCTGCGCATAACCGTTGGGGACATACTTTTTGGGAACCGTCGAAAGATACTTGGGATCGATAAAGACAGCCGTCTGTGAGATGTCAATAGATGCAGTATTCTTGCGGCTTCCCGAGTTAAGGTAAGCTTTGTCCGAGCAGCTCGTCTCAGCCATGGATGAAAGAGTCGTCGGTACCGCGATAAATCTGGACTTGCCTGTATAGAGAGCCGATGCAAAAGCTGCGATGTCTATGACGGCACCGCCTCCGAAAGCAATGATCCAGTCGTTGCTGTTTAGACCGAAGTCCGCAAGCTCTTTAATAACGTAATTCACCTGCGAAAGATTCTTGTTCTGTTCGCCCTCGTCAATCGTGATGAGGCAGGGTTTGATGTCCCTTATGACGAACTGCTTCTCAAAAGCGTTGTAATAGTAACCGCTTACCTGTCTGTCGGATATTATCGCAACCTTGATCTCCTGACCTGAGAGATCTTTGTTGTCGTACTGCTCAAGGATAAATCCGGCTACGAACTCTTCGGCAATACCGCTTCCAGTAAAGCAGTCATAGCTGCGGTTGCAATCAAGTCTGTCCAAGCTTTTAAGGCTCCTTTCGCTTGCAAAATCAATTTGTATATTAACACAAAAGTGATAAAATAAACGCTCAGGTAATTTATTTAATAGAGGTTGTATATGAAAATAAGAACGAGATTCGCACCCAGCCCTACGGGTTTTATGCATGTCGGTAATCTTCGCACCGCACTTTATGAATACCTTACGGCCAAGCATGAAAACGGCACTTTTGTTCTCAGGATCGAAGACACAGACCGTGAGCGTTATGTTGAGGGCGCAACTCAGGTTATATATGACACATTGAAGCTTGCAGGACTTGAGCACGACGAAGGTCCTGATATCGGCGGCGAATACGGCCCTTATGTACAGAGCGAGAGACTCTCGATGTACAAGCCTTACGCCGAGCAGCTCGTTGAGCAGGGCAAGGCATACAGATGTTTCTGCACAAAAGAGCGCCTTGAAGCTCTTAAGGAGAATGCTCCCGAGGGCACAGGCTACGACCGTCACTGCAGAGACCTCTCAGCTGAAGAGATCCAGAAGAATCTTGATGCAGGCATGCCCTATGTCATCAGACAAAAGATGCCTCTGACGGGCTCCACTTCCTATCACGACCTCGTATACGGCGACATCACGTTCCCCAACGAGGATCTCGATGACCAGGTACTTATCAAGACAGACGGCTTCCCTACTTATAACTTCGCAAACGTAATAGACGACCACACAATGGGAATCACTCACGTCGTAAGAGGAAGCGAGTATCTTTCATCCACACCCAAATATAACCTCCTCTACGAGGCAT
Organism: Oscillospiraceae bacterium; assembly: GCA_902787975.1. Taxonomy (GTDB): domain Bacteria; phylum Bacillota; class Clostridia; order Saccharofermentanales; family Saccharofermentanaceae; genus Saccharofermentans. Next base: position 26,032 of record CADAIP010000017.1, on the reverse strand, counting down.
TCGGATGGGAGATCCCCACATACATCCACCTGCCGCTCATCATGGGCAAGTCAGTTGACGAGGAAGGCAACGAGGTTATCTCCAAGCTTTCAAAGCGTCACGGCTCAACAGGTTTTATGGACCTTATCAATGAAGGATACCTGCCTGAGGCGATCATCAACTACATCGCACTCCTCGGCTGGGCACCCAAGGATACAAGAGAGATCTTCTCTCTTAAGGAACTTATCGAAGCATTCGACATCAACGGCATCTCCAAGTCACCTGCTGTTTTCGACTACGATAAGCTCTCGTGGGTAAACCAGGAACACATCAAGGCTATGTCCGACGAGGAATTCCTTGAGCACGCAAAGCCTTTCTATGATGAGGCCGGAGTCGACGCTTCCTGCTATGAACTTCTGGCTGAGCTTTTAAAGCCCCGTATCGCAAAGTTCACCGAGATTACTGAGAAGCTTTCGTTCATTAAGGAATACGGAGATTTCGATCTTGCTCTCTTCGAACACAAGAAGAGCAAGTCCACTCTCGAATCTTCCAAGCAGATGCTCGAAAAGGCAATCCCCGTACTTGAGCAGCTCGACTGGGACAGAGATGTGATCACTGAAGCAATGAAGACTCTCGCAGAGGGCCTCGAAGTTAAGAACTCCGTGGTCATGTGGCCCGTGCGTATCGCTGCGGCAGGCGTTGCAGTAACGCCCGGCGGATGCGCAGAGGTTATGCTCCTCCTCGGTAAGGAAGAGTCACTCAGACGAATCAAATATGCTTATTCTAGACTTTAATCCGGGAGAATATTTTTATGGCAGACAGCAAGAATTTTATTGAGCAGATAATTGACGAGGAGCTCAAGGAAGGCGGCCGCGTATACGGCAAGAAGATCCACACGAGATTCCCGCCTGAACCGAACGGTTACCTTCATATCGGACACGCAAAAGCATTGGAGATCGACTTCGGTACAGCTGAAGAATATAACGGTCTCTGCAACCTCAGAATGGATGACACCAACCCCACCAAAGAGGATGAGGAATTCGTTGAAGCTATCAAGGAAGACATTCATTGGTTAGGCCACGACTGGGATGACAGATTCTTCTATGCTTCCGAATACTTCGAGAAGATGTATGAATTCGCAATCGAGCTCATCAACAAGGGCCTTGCATATGTATGCGAACTCACACCCGACCAGATGCGTGACATGAGAGGCGACACAAAGACTCCCGCAGTCTCCCCTTACCGCGACAGACCTATTGAAGAGAGCCTTGATCTTTTCAAGAGAATGAGAGCCGGAGAATTCGAAGACGGAAAGATGACTCTCCGTGCAAAGATCGACCTCGCATCAGGCAACTTCAACATGAGAGATCCTGTCATCTACAGAATCAATCACCTGCCTCACCACAGAACAGGCACAGAGTGGTGCATCTATCCTATGTACGACTTCGCACATCCGATCGAAGATGCTCTCGAAGGAATCACACATTCCCTCTGTTCCCTTGAGTTCGAGTCACACAGACCTTTATACGACTGGGTCGTAAACAATATCTCTGTAGAGTGCAAGCCCCGTCAGATTGAGTTCGCAAGACTCGGAATCACGCACACAGTACTTTCAAAGAGAAAGCTCCGTGCCATGATCGAAGCAGGAATCGTTACGGGCTGGGATGACCCAAGAATGCCTACGCTTTGCGGTCTTAGAAGACGCGGCTACACACCTGCTTCTATTCACAACTTCAGTGCAAGAAACGGCGTTGCAAAGGTTAACTCCGTTGTTGACTTTGCATTCCTTGAATACTGCTTAAGAGAAGATCTTAACGAACATGCCCAGAGAGCAATGGCTGTATTAAAGCCCATCAAGCTCATCATCGACAACTATCCGGAAGGCGCTTCCGAGGAATTCGACGTAGAGAACAATCCTAAGGATGAGAACGCTGGCATGCGTAAGGTTACTTTCTCAAGAGAGCTCTGGATCGAATCCGAAGACTTCATGGAAGTTCCTGCCCCCAAGTATTTCAGACTCTTCCCCGGCAACGAGGTTCGTCTTAAGTCCGCATATGTCGTTAAGTGCGTTTCATGCGATCATGATGCAGACGGCAACGTTACTGCAGTTCACTGCACATACGATCCTGATTCAAGAGGCGGCAACACTTTGGACGGCAGAAAGATCAAGTCAACAATCCACTGGGTAGATGCAAATAACTGCGTTGACGGTGAGATCAGACTTTACGACAGACTCTTCACCACAGAACAGCCCGACCTTGCAGACTGCAACTATCTCGACTTCATCAATCCTGATTCTCTTGAAGTCATCAAGGGCGCAAAGCTTGAGAAGTTCCTTGAGAATACACAGCCTGAAGACAGATTCCAGTTCTTGAGAACAGGTTACTTCTGCGCTGATTCAAAGGATTCGTCTCCCGAGCACCTCGTCTTCAACAGAGCCGTATCATTAAAGGACAGCTACAAGCCCGAGTAATACCTGTTGCCCAAATTGCTTATTAACAATACCGCCTCATTCACTTTATGAATGGGGCGGTTTATTTTTCCAAACTGTCTATAGATCAGCATGTTTTGCAGGTCATCTTCACTTCGCGTTCTTTTCATATGTAGGCTGCTCATGAAGAGTCTTTCCAAGCAAGGTTATTGCCTGCTTCGGGCAAAAGTCCACACACCTGTAACACATGGTGCATTGGGCGGATGCTACAGCCTTTCCGTCTTCGATCCTGATATTCTGAGTCGGGCAGTTCTTCGCACAGAGTCCGCACCCGATGCATTTTGAAGGATCGATCTTAAGCTTATCGGTATAGCCGGTCGTCTTGTTATAGAACCACAGCCTCTGGCCGAATAATCCGGCAAGATGAGATGCAAACGACAGTCCTTCCTTAGGATACTTCCCTGCCCTCATCTGACTTGCAGCTTCTATAATTCTTTTATCGGCTTTAGCGATGATTTCCTTATTCTGTTCATGGGACTTTTTCAACGCTTTACAGTCACCTATGGAATCGGGCATAACGATCTGGAGTCCGCCTGTTATAACGGCTCCGTACTTTTTCAGGAGCCTTGCAGCGCACCCTGTGCCATCACCTGCAAAAAGACCCATCGTTGTTATAAGAAATATCTTCTTGCCCTGCCATATGTCCGCATGCTTGTTTATGAAAACCCTTACAAGATACGGAATGTTCGAAAACTGTGTCGGATAAGCTAATATCAGCTCATCGTCTTCCAGCGCTTTATCGACACCTGAAGATTCAATTGGCACCAGCGTTCCATTTGCTCCGATCTCTTTAAAAAGCAATTCAGTTACATGCTTAGTATTGCCGGTACCGCTTAAGTAAACTGCGTTCATTTAACACCCTCCAAAAGCAGCTCAAATGCCTTTTTCAGATAATCTTCCTTACTCATGTTGAATCTCAATTTGAGATACTCTTCTTTATCGATGGCCATTGAGATTATTCCTGATATTGAAGACCACATCATGATGACCGCAGGATAGATATCGATATCTTTTCTGACAACGCCTTCCTTAATGCCGCTTCTGATGAAATCAGCGATTGCTTCATTTGTCGCCTCACCGACTTCGTAGATCTTCTTATAGATCTCATTCTCCATATCCATGGAGATCTTTCCGAGTGTTCCCCTATAGATAACCGGATGCTCTTCAAACTTGGAAGCGAGGTCAAAGCAAAGTTTGTAATAGCGCTGCTCAAAAGATCCTTCGCCTTCTGCCGCCTTTCTGGCATCCTCAAGCATGAACCCCATGTACCGGCACATAAGCGAATCCCAGATCTCTTCTTTGCTTCTGTAATAAGCATAAAGTGTCGCCTTGCTGATACCTGTGTTGAAAGCGATCTCATCGACCGATGTTGCATCATATCCCTTGCTCTCGAAAAGTTTCTCTGCAGCATCCATTACCGATTCTTTATAAATTATTATCCTTGTCTTTTTTGACATACTCTGTCTCCAATCCAGTTTTGAAAGTGCTATTTTCATTGTCTAATTTCATACTGGCAGTTTAATTTCTAAACTGTTAGTTCAATTATTGTACTATCAGTCTGAAATTAGGTCAAGAATGTACGATATCAAAAACGATTAAATCGATTTTTGAAACAGATATAAATGCACTTGAGTTTTATACGGGTTTGACAATCGCAACAAGCCAAAATCTGGTAAAGATTGGCATCTTCAGATGCGAGGCCGGGTATCCGGCCTCTTGAACACTAATATATGCAGCTGTAAGGGTGAGCAGTCAATGGTGCCGGAGGCAAGTTTACGTCCATTGACGGCGAAGCCTTCAGGTGCTACTGCCTCACATCAACGTGTAGTTGCTTTGTCTCTTCTGCTAAATAAATCAATAACCGGCCAGGAATGCCTTTGTTCTCTCCTGCTTAGGGTTTGTTACGAGTTCGTATGCAGGACCTTCCTCAACGATAACGCCGCCATCCATAAAAATGATGCGGTCGGCTACGTCTCTGGCAAAGCTCATCTCGTGGGTAACGATAACCATCGTCATCTTCTCTTTAGCGAGCTCCTTGATGACATTAAGAACGCCTTTGGTGAGCTCAGGATCCAATGCGGATGTAGGCTCGTCAAAGAAGATGATCTCGGGGTTCGTAGCAAGGGCTCTTGCGATGGAAACTCGCTGCTGCTGGCCGCCGGAAAGATTGCAGGGATAAGCATCGGCTTTCTCCGTAAGATCCATCTTTGCAAGAAGCTGACTGCAGATTATCTCTGACTCTTCCTTGCTCTTCTTGTGGACATGGATAAGAGCTTCCGTGATATTACGTCTTACTGAGAAATGCGGGAAGAGATTGAAGTTCTGGAAAACGAGTCCGAACTTTGAGCGGATCTGCTTTTCGAGCTTCTTGTCACAGTACACGCCGTCTTCGCAGAGAACATCGCCGCCGATGACGATCTTGCCTGCGTCGACCTTTTCGAGAGTTGTGGCGCATCTTAAGAGGGTTGACTTACCGCCGCCAGAAGGACCAATGACGGCAACGACTTCGCCGCGCTTTACCTCCATGGTAATGCCCTTAAGGACCTCCAGATCGTCGAAGGACTTATAGACTTTATTTATTTCAAGAACAACGTCTCTTTTTGTTTCCGGCATTTGGCTTACCCCGTTAAGAATAGTAAGACATGGATTTTTCCACGCGGTTTAATATCTGTTCGATTATCAGGTTCGTCACGTAGTAGAAAGCACCGGCAACTATGAAAGGAATTACCGATACCTGTGCCGAAGCGGCTGCGGATGCCTTGGTAAACATCTCTGTTACCGAGAGGACCTGTGCAAGTGACGTATCTTTTACGAGCGTGATTATCTCATTGGAAACCGAAGGCAGCACGCGCTTTACAACCTGAGGCAGGATGATCTTGAAGTAGGTCTGCATTTTCGAGAAGCCCAAAACTGTCGCTGCTTCATACTGACCTTTGGACATGGACTGGATGCCGCCTCTGAAGATCTCGGCAAAATATGCCGCATAATTCAAAGAGAACGCAACGATGGTGGCGATGAACCTGTAGTTGAACGGTCCGAGCTGGATGCTTCCGAGATTGACCCCGAAAATATAATAAGGTCCGAAATATACCAGCAGGAGCTGAAGCATGAGAGGCGTGCCCCTTAAGATAGAGATGTAGAGCTGGAAAATAAGCGATACGATCTTTATCTTGGACATTCTGCCCTTGGATACAAGCAGGCCCAAAGGGATCGAGAAGATCAACGTGAAGAAGAAGATCCCGAACGTAAACTTGAAGCCCTGAAGCAATTGAATCAATGTCGACTGTAATGAACCCATAACGAAGAGATTATAACAAATATATGGAAAACTTGCTTTACCATAATAAAAAGCTGCTCCGGAAATACCCGGAACAGCTTTTGAAAGTCATTTAAGCACTGATATTACTTGCCGATGATAGTAACGTCAGAACCGAACCACTTCTCTGAAATCTGCTTCATTGTTCCATCAGCAGCCATATCTTCGAGAGTCTTCTGAACTTCGTCACGGAGTGCTGTATTTCCGAGAAGGAAACCGACGCCGTATTCTTCGGAAGCTACAGCCTCATCAAGGATTGCAAAAGGCTTTCCTGATGTCTGGATCTCATAACGTGCAACGATCTCATCCATAACGATTGCATCTACACTGCCCATCTCAAGTTCCATCATTGCCTGGAGATATGAATCGATCTCAACGAGCTCACCGAATGTGTTTGTGAGATCCGGATTGTCATTCAATGCAGCAAGACCAGATGAATCTTTCTGAACTGCAACCTTAAGACCTGCAAGATCAGAAAGTGATGTGATGCCTGAATCATTCTTAACGACTACGACCTGATCGTTGACCATATAAGGCTCAGACCATGTGTATCCGTCTTCTCTGCCGCTGATGGTAAAACCGTTCCAGATGCAGTCAATGTTGCCTGACTTAAGCTCCTGATCCTTTGAATCCCAGGCGATAGGCTGTGCAACAAATTCACGTCCCATACGCTTTGCACACTCCTGTGCAAGATCAAGATCGAAACCTACATAAGAACCGTCATCGGCAACGAATCCCATAGGCGGGAATTCCTGATCAAAACCAACGACGAACTTCTTATCATCCTTCTTGCCGCATCCTGCGATGGCAAGTGCCAATGTAGCAACTGCCATAACAGATGCCAATACCTTCTTCATAACCATAAAACACTTTCCTCCAATTGTTTCCGGTTTATTTATTTGGTGCCGAAAATACGGTCACCCGCATCTCCCAAACCAGGGAGAATATACGCATTTTCGTTGAGTTCCCTGTCAACGTTGCCGACATAGATATCAACATCGGGATGTGCCTTTGCAAGTCTCTCGATACCTACGGGAGCTGCAATGATGCACATGAACTTGATGTTCTTTCCGCCGTGAGCCTTGATCGAATTGATGGCATCAACAGCTGAACCGCCTGTAGCAAGCATCGGGTCAACTACAAGGATGAGGCGCTGATCGATTGGATCAGGAAGCTTGCAGTAGTAATCGTGAGGTTCATGTGTCTCAGGGTCTCTGTAAAGACCGATGTGACCTACCTTGGCAAGAGGAACGAGAGCCTCAACGCCGGGTACCATTCCGAGACCTGCACGAAGGATCGGAACGATGGCAAGTTTCTTACCGTCGATCATGGGAGTCATTGTCTTCTCGAGCGGTGTCTGGATCTCAACATCCTTGAGAGGAAGATCCCTTAATGCCTCGTAACCTTCGAGTGTCGCGATCTCTTCAACGAGCTGTCTGAACTCATGGGTTCCTGTACTTACGTCTCTTAAGAGTGAGATCTTGTGCTTGATGAGCGGATGCTCCATTACCTGAACGTTCTTAAAATCCTTGTACTGCATATTCGTCTCCTTTTCACATTGATAAACATGGGACAAATTATCTCTTGAATATTTTAGTAGAATGAATTTTTAAGTCAATAAACATAAACCGCGTTAGCCGCTCATTATTACAATCAAATGTCAAAATGATTGCTTGAATTTTACACAAGAGTGCTATTATAAATAAAATCCAAATACAACGGAGGGCTTGTTATGAGTAAATCCAGTCTTCAGGATGGAGCTGTCTACGACGCGAAATCACTGGGTGCCGGCCGTGTTATCGTGCTTGGTTTCCAACACATGTTCGCTATGTTCGGCTCAACCGTCCTCGTCCCTATCCTCACCGGTCTGTCAGTCTCAGCCACACTTCTTTTCGCAGGATTGGGAACAATTCTATTTCATCTTCTTTCAAAGAGAAAGGTTCCTGCATTCTTAGGTTCATCTTTCGCTTTCCTCGCAGGTTATTTTGCTATCGCTCCCAACGGCGAAAAAGAGCTCCTGCCCTATGCATGCTTCGGTGTAGCTCTGGCAGGTCTTGTTTATCTTATCCTTGCGGGACTTATCAAGGCATTCGGCGTTAACCGTGTAATGAAGTTCTTCCCGCCTATCGTAACCGGCCCTATCATCATTGCCATCGGTCTTTGCCTTTCAGCTACGGCTATCAACAGCTGCTCAACAAACTGGATCGTAGCAGTCGTTGCAATCCTTATCATCGTAATCTGCAATATCTGGGGCAAGGGCATGATCAAGATCATACCTATCCTTTTAGGTGTTGTCGGAGCATGCGTACTCTGCATCATCCTTACACTTGCAACAGGTCAGGTATCAGGTGATTACTACACCATCGCCGGCAATTCCAACTTCCAGCTCTTCTCTGTTGCAAGCATCGAGAACATCAAGAATGCTGCATGGATCGGATTGCCTTTCAAGTATGAGGATACCGTATTTAATATCTTTACGGGCGGCAACCTCAATACAAGCCTTCTCATCACAGCTATCATCACCATCGTTCCTATCTCTCTTGCTACTATCGTTGAGCATATCGGTGACATCTCCGCTATCTCTTCAACAGTCGGCGAGAACTTCATCAAGGATCCCGGACTTCACAGAACACTCATGGGTGACGGTCTTGCCACAACACTGGCATCACTTTTCGGTGCTCCTGCCAATACAACATACGGCGAGAACACAGGCGTTCTTACTCTTTCCAAAGTTTACGATCCTTTCGTAGTTAGACTTGCAGCTGTTTTCGCTATCTGCTTCTCAATCTCACCTAAGCTCGCAGCTTGCATCTCTGCTATCCCTACACCTGTTGTAGGCGGTATCTCCCTTGTACTCTACGGCATGATCTCTGCAGTCGGTGTAAGAAACGTAGTTGAGAACAAGATCGACTTCGGCAAGGCAAGAAACGTCATCATCGCAGCCATCATCCTCGTTCTCTCGATCGGTATTCAGTACAGTGCAGCTCAGGCTATCAAGATCCCTGTCGGCACAAAAGAAGTTCAGCAGAATGTTGAATACTATGAAGTTGACGGCAACAAGTACTATGTTGAAGCTGACGGCAGCATAAACATTCCTGCAGACTTAATGGCTAAGGCAGGCGATTCCGTTACGGAAACAGTCACAGTCACAGAACCTTTAGTCGTTATCTCACTCTCAGGTCTTGCAGTAGGTTCACTTGTAGGCATCATCCTTAACGCAGTCCTTCCCGGAAAAGACTATGATTTCGAGAGCAATCAGAAAGCAGCTCAGGCCAAGGACTCAACGATAACAGACGAACCTGTAAAGACTCAGAAGAAAAAGAAGAAATAATGCCGGATAAACGGTAATAACAAAGGGCTGTCTCAGATACTGAAACAGCCCTTTTAATTTGCTTGAAAAACGATTAGAAAAGCGCGATCAGGATACCTATTCCAGCAGTCTCCAAAACGATTACGACGCCTAACAGCAATGCATACATCTTGAGCTTAGCCAGGTTATCAACTGCAACTGCAGGTGCTTTTGTCTCAGTCTTCTCGGCATCATCGACACCACTCATCGCATCTGCAATATAATCAGTCGAAGCGGCAGCGTCTTCTTCAGCAATATACAAAGGCTGCTCAGGCTCGTTGAAAACCGGAGTCCTGACCTTACGTCTTACATCGCTGACATCTGTCTCAGGAACAAATATCTTGCTCTCAACCTTGGGAGCATTTTTTCTTATACCGACAACTTTAGGCTTAACATCGCCTTTAAGCAGTGCCGAATCCTCAAACGGATCCATCGCATTTACGGACTGCTCGGTAAACTCCGGAGAATCAGAATCCCTGATGAAAGTCTTTTGCGTTTCATCATAATGAACGTTTACATCAACCCTGGATTGTCTGGTGATAGGAACATTACGATCGGGATCCAATCTTCCCGGTCGCTCATATAACGGCTTATCGTCACCATTCAAAAAGAATAAGTTGTTGTTGTCTTCGCTCATCGTTGTGAATTATACCATTTTAACGAAACCGTCGTCATCCATCTGCAAAAGTCCCTGCCTGATGCAGTAATCAACAGCCCTCTTTCCGAGCCTGTAGTTATCAGAATCCTCAGGCGCCCTCGTAAGGCCCAGCGCTTTACAGGTCTCAGTTATCAGGCTCGCATAAGGCATTCCATACTGTGATACGGCAAGATAATTTGCAGCGCATGCAGCTTCCTGAACAGGAATGTCATATGCTTTTCTGGGCTTCTCTCCTTCAGCAGGAACTCTGTAGAAGTCCATGACCTTGCCCATCTCGGTTCCATCTTTCCAGAGGAATATGACTTCGGAATCGTCATCCTCGGATGCCGGATCAAGTTTCTGCGTCGTGTAATTAAGCTTAACGTTCTTCTCGATGCTTCTTACAAGATATGTGCAACGCTCACGAAGTTTGGGCGTCATCTTTGCGATGCCCGCATGCGTGATCAGTTCTTTTGCAAGAACATCGGAACTGATTGGTGATTCCTGATCTACTATCTTGATTACGCATTCCTGAAGATACTTTGTATTGAGAGCATCACAAAATTCCGATGCAGTCATTTTCCTCGGATTAAGATCAGAAGCATTATATACCCTCGCAGGATTTCCGTCAGAAGTACCGCTCTCTAATTCAGCCGTTTTTTTTTGCGTCTGATCGTCAGATGCTTCGTGTTCTTCAGCTGATGTCTCTTCAGTTTCCTGACCGTAGATTATTACTTCAGGTCCGCCCTCTTCTTCAGGAACAGCTTCAGCAGTTTCTGTTGAATCAGAAGGTACATCATCTGCAGGCGCTTCCTCTGCAGGAGTTCCTTCCTTCTGCGAGTCATTTATCAGCTGAATGAGCTTCTCGAAAACCTTATCAGGATTCTCCCACCATTCAAGAGACCATATCCTGACAACGTTCCAGCCAAAGCCTTTCAGCATTGAGAGCTGTGAGACTTCTCTTGAAGTAGTAGTACCTGAGGCCGCATAAACAGGACCGTCGAGCAGGATGCCGAGACAGTATGTACCTTCCTTATCAGGAGATACGACACCAATGTCGATCTTGAATCCTGACTTGCCGACACCCTTGTCCGTGTCATAACCCGCAGCCTTGAATCTGGCACAGATATCATCTGCAATACCTGTGAATGCGGCATTCCTGTCGATAAGAGGAGTTCCTGCATTATCAGAAGAACTTCCTGTGGAAGTGATGTCCTGATCCCAGACCTCGCTTCCGCCTGCATACTGAAGGAATCTCTTAAATGCTTTGACACCTTCTGATGCAGTCTCGTTGATACGGATCTCTTCAGGAGAGATCGAAGAGAAAACCTTCATCTCAATTCTTGATCTCGTAACTGCTACGTTAAGTCTTCTCCAGCCACCGTCTCTGTTAAGAGGACCGAAGTTCATTATCAGCTTGCCTGTCTCGTCCTTGCCGTAGCCGACGGAGAACAGGATAACGTCACGCTCATCACCCTGAACGTTCTCGAGGTTCTTGACGAAGATCGGCTCTTCACTTCCAAAAGCCCACTTCTCAAGTTCAGGATCCTTGCTTGCAGCTTCGTCCAAAAGATCTTCGATAAGTGACTGCTGCTGAATATTGAAAGTAACGACACCGACACTGTACTTTGAAAGAACAGGATCTTTAGCACGCTTAACTATCTCATCTATTACTGCCTGTGCTTCTGCCTTATTCGTTCTGGTCTTGCCGGAATCAAAAGTACCGCCGCAGTCGACCATAGTGACCTTTGACTGTCTGTCATCAGGTGACGGGAACGTATATAGTCTTCCGTCGTAGAATGACTTGTTAGAGAATGTAATAAGACTCTCGTGACGGCTTCTGTAGTGCCATGCAAGGAACATCTGAGGCATGCTGATCGCAAGACAGTCATCGAGAATGCTCTCAAGATCCTCAGTCTCATAATCGTCTTCATCACCTACCTGTTCAGTGAAGAAAGACGTAGGAGGCATCTGCTTGGGATCGCCTACGATTACGGCTTCACGGCCTCTTGCGATAACACCTATCGCCTTACATGTAGGCAACTGGCTCGCCTCATCGAAAACAACGATATCAAACATTCCGCAATTATCAGGATCCAGGAACTGCGCGCATGACAGAGGGCTCATAAGAACGCAGGGACAGAGCTTTAGGATAAGATCTCCTATCTGGGAGAACAGAGTTCTGATAGATACTCCCCTGCCGCCGGACTTGATCGCATGCTGCAGGATCCCAAGAGCGGAAGATACATTCGCGTCCTTGCTGAGGTCGGGAAGATTTTTCGCGATGCGCAGATAGATCTCCTGACGCGTAAGCTTTTCGAACTCATCAGTGATCCTGGCAAGTTCATCGATCTTCTTCTCAAATACAAGACCGCTGAAAGATCTTAAAACTTCGGAATTATCGATCATCATCGAGATGAGCATGGAGCTGTAGCCCTTGCGGAATGCACTGATTATTCCGTTACCGTCTACTATGCCTGAATCGTATGCCTTAACAAGATTTGTAACCTTATAGTCGACGCACTTTGAAGCCATGAGATTGAACTGCATTCTGTCTCTCAAATATTCACTGTCATTTAAGAGATCCTGAGCCATCTGCTTTTTGGATTCAAGAAGATCTGCAGCAGGTTCAAACGCACCATACTCGAATCCGTATGTATTCTTAAGATTCGTGTAAGCAGCACTGTAAGAAGCTGTCTTTGCATTAAATGCATTTACTGCATCACTTAAGAATGCATCACCGTTACCTACCAGTTTTCTTACAATGCCTGTAGGATCAAAAGCCGTAAATTCTGCAAGTGCAGCATGAGCATTCTCATTAAGTGATTCAACATAGCTGATATCAAAGCCCGGGAAAGCTGCTCCCGGATTATAGAGCTCACCGAGATAACCTCTTATGGAAGTTATGTAATTTGTTGCATTCTGAACTGAATTCTTATACTCGGTAAGAAGCTTAAAGGCCTGCTCAAGAGTCTCTTTGTGATTTCCCTTGTCATATGCCTTAACCTTCTTATATACATTGCCTTCTGCCATGCCGCGCATAAGAGCATTCTTAGCCTTGGCAGTCATGAGCTCACTTAAAAGCGCTGCACCGTCAAGATCTAAGAAACCGTCCTGCCAGTCATTGCACAAAGCAGCTTTCTTGGCCAGAGCGTCCTTGCATGCATAAACGGCATCTCTTAATGAGAGATAGGCACTCTCTGTATCGTCGCAGCAGATAAGACCCTTAGGAAGATTCAGCGACTTAAGTTTTGCAATTGATGTGCCGGCATAATTAAGTCCTGCAATCCTTCCGATGGTACCGGGCTCTCCTGCAATCCTGCAGCTGTTATCCGTAAGGATCTTGTCAAATGCAGCAACGCTTGCATAAAACTCATCGTATGCTCTGATGAATTCTTCAACAAGAGATGGAAGTTTGCTCTTTGCATCCTGTGAATACGAAGATGCTTTTACAAACGGGAGCTTGCCATTAAGATTGCCTGAAGAAGCTACGAGTTCTCCCAATGAAGATTCTATATCCCTGAATCTCTGATCGTTAAGATCGCTGATGAAACCTTCATCAAACAAGCCGCAGTCAGGAGCAGACTGATTAGAAGCATAAACGTTAATGAGCTCATAAAGAGTCATTCCGCAAGCTTGCGGAGCATGCAGTTCTTCAACATATTTATCGAGTTCTTTTCTCTTTGCGACAATGTCTTCCAGTGACTTGTCGTAATCGCCGTCCACCTGTGACTTAAGCCTTACTTCGCTTGCAGTCTTAAGCTGATCGAGAACATAACTCTTACGGATCTTATTTGAATGAAGTTCAAGACAGAACGGAGCAATGCCGATCTTCTCGAGTCTCTTATAAACGACATCAAGAGCAGCTTTTTTCTCTGCTGCGAAAAGAACCTTCTTGCCATTTGCAAGACAGTTTGCGATTATCGACGTGATCGTCTGTGACTTACCGGTTCCCGGAGGGCCGTGGAGAACAAAACTTGCACCCTCGCCTGCTCGCTTGATTGCTGCCAGCTGTGATGCATCTGCAACGATCGGAAGGAATACGTCTTCTTCAGGAACTTTGCCTGTAGCCGTCATGTCTTCGTATTCCCACTCGAGCCCGCCGTTGATAAGACTCTTAACGATCTTATTCTTTGCAATGGAGTCTCTGTGACTGTGCATGTCATTCCACATTACGAACTGAGAGAATGAGAACAGGCCGAGAACGCAGGATTCAATGATCTCCCAACCCTTAAGTGAACTTACGGCTTCTTTTACCTTGGCAAATACCGCATTAACATCAACACCGTGTTCGTCAGAAGGAAGATCCTTGCTGAATGAATCAAACTCGATCTTGAAATCCTGTCTTAATTTCTCTGAGACTGTAACGTTAAACTGAACGTCCTCATCTCTTCTTCTCATTGTGTACTTGATACCGAACTTCTTAACGAGTTCAACAGGGATCAAAAGAATAGGCGCATAGCACGGTTCTTTTCTGTCCTTCTCGTACCACTTCAAAAATCCGCATGCGAGGAACAAAGTGTTGGCGCCGTTCTCTTCCATAGAAGTCTTGGCACCTCTGTAAAGCGTCTTTATGTTCTTATCAAGCACCGCATTCGTAAGAGAAGAAACAATGGTGCCCTTCTCATATTTCTTCTCGATAAATTCCTTGAATCCGGTAATGTCAGCAAGATCTTCAATGGAATAATCTTTTGCAGGAATACCCTTTATCTTTTTGCTTTCTTTAGCGGGTTCTTTTGCAGGCTCAGCTTCAGGAACAGCTTCATTTACTGCTTCGGGCGCTGCTATTGGAGCTTCTTCAGGAACGGCTTCCTGAACAGGCTTATCTTCAATTTCTTTGGCCGGTTCAATTCCTTCTTCAGCCGGTGCCGCTGCATCAGAAGCTTCTTTAGTTTCGGCCTCGGCAGGAGCAGTTTCCTCTTCTTCAGGCTCGTCATCTTCGCCGCGTGAGATTATGGTGAAATTCTTATCCTGTGCAATCAGGTCTTCAATGTTTGCGCAGCCCGGCACAAACAAAGGAATCGAAGAACCTTTTATCCTCAGATTAAGAAGTGAATTACGTGTACTTAAATCAAGGAGTTTTCGCTCCCATAAGTCAAATTTGACTTTGCTTCTCTCAAGATTGAGTTCACCCATAAGTGATTCCTCCTGATAAGGCTTTTATCAAATTATTATAATATATTCAGGACTTCTTTTGACACTTATTTGTTTGAATTAAGTCTCTTTCTTAACACTTTATAATCAGGGATGATCTCTCCCACAACTGCCCAGAAATGGCTTGAATGGTTGGGTTCAATGAAATGTGCGAACTCGTGGACTACCACATATCTTATGAGTTCCCTGTCCTTCTCGAAAAGCCTGTAGCTGAACTTGAGCTCGCCCCTTTTTGCAAAGCACTCACCCCAGAATGACTTGTAGTCACCTAAAGTTATCTTTTTCGGCACAGGAACACCGCGCTTCTCGAACCAAGGATACATCTCGTTGCAAAGATCGACGATAAGGCTTCTGATGCAGCGCCTTCTCCACTTCTCGTAGGTCATGTATTTGGTGCGGTAATCTCCGGTATCAGTAACTTCAAGCGTTATTATGCCGTCTTCTGCACGGCAGGAGTTTTTAGGAGCCTGAACAACCTTCAAAACATAAGGCGCTCCAAGCACCATAAAAGTCTCACCGTCAACATACTGACGCGAGAGGCTCTTGGTCTTCTCATCATTAACGACGTTATCGATGGCATTAAGGAGATAGTCCTGTTTGGAGATAATGAAAGCAACTGCCTCATCAGTCTTGGCATAGTATGGCAAAGAGCAATATAAAGTACCGTCGCGCCTTACGCGGACGTTGATGTTCCTGACTCTTTTGCGTTCGAATTCGATGCCGACTTCCCGGTTACCGAGAATCAATTTGCGGAACGACATAAAGTTCCTTTATCAGTTAGCCTTGATCAACTTATCGAAGTTCTTGCCGTTAACGTCATACATTGTGTGACCGAGCTCGGCAAGGCGGCTCTCGATATGTTCCTGCTCCTTGGGACGCTTGATCTTAAGCGTCGTGGTCTTGATCATGTCTTCTTCGGAGAAGACGTAATTACGTACTATCTTGTACTGAGGCATCTTGTGGTTAGCCTCATGCATCTTATCGTTGAGATATGTCTCTATCTGGCTGTCGTCAGCTTCTGTGGCAAGGCCGAGCTCAGCACCTATTACCTTACGGTTAATAAGGAGCTTAGCGCAGATGTCGATCGCTTCACGCTCATTCTTGTTACCCCAGACGAATGCCTCTGATACACCCTTGATCTCGGTAATGACTGCCTCGATCTCTTCAGGGAATGCCTTCTTACCGTTTGTAAGAACGATCATGGACTTAACACGGCCCGTAATGTGGATGGAACCGGTCTTGTCGATATAACCCATGTCGCCTGTATGGAACCAGCCATCTTCGTCGATGGCTTCCTTTGTAGCTTCTTCATTCTCGTAATAACCGAGCATGACACAGTCTGATTTTGTGAGGATCTCACCTACTGCCTTGGGACCTGTGCCTTCAGCATCAATGGCTACCGTAATACCTGCCATAGGACGTCCTACAGAACCGTGAACGTCGCAAACCTCAGTATTTACGGAGATAACCGGTGATGTCTCGGTAAGTCCGTATCCCATATAGAACTGGAGACCGAAGTCTGTAAATGCATCGATATACTTCTTGTCGATTCCGGCACCACCGATGACGATCATACGGAAGTTGCCGCCGAGCTTGTCAAGGATATCCTTGAATACGTTGCGTCTTACATCGATACCGCACTTTTTAAGGAATCTCGTAACGGGTCTTGCGATGGCAATGATCCTCTCCTTGCCTGAAGCCTTGATACCGTCTTCGATCTTCTCGTAGATGTTCTCGAAAAGAAGCGGAACCGAAATACATACATCCGGCTTCCACTCTTCCATGTTCTTAACGATGTATCTCAAGCCGTCGCACATACAGATGCACGCACCGCAGGAGAGGATAAAGAAGTCGCATGTATTTTCGAAAGTATGATGCAAAGGCAGGATGGAGAACGCTCTGTCTCCCCTTCTTACATCAAGTGTCTGTGAGATCGAATATACATTCGAGACAATATTCTTATGAGAGAGCAAAACGCCCTTACTCATTGAAGTCGTACCTGAAGTAAAGAGAATGATCTTAGCCGCTTCAGTATCGATCGGAGTATCCATGAACTTGGTATCGCCGGCCTCAACAAAGTCATTACCCTGTTTAATAAGGTCATAGATATCAACGAAACGCTCGTCATCCTCAGGCCATGTATCGTCCTTTGTCTTGCCCGAAAGGCCGTCCTTATAGAAAATAACGAACTTATCGAGCGGAATATCGAGCTCGCCCGACTTGATCTTAGCAGCAATGGAAAGCATCATCTTGTGATGTCTGTGATGGTAGAAGATAAGGCGTGACTTGGATCTTACAAGGAGCTGGATGAGCTCGTCTTCAGGAAGCGCTCTGTCCAAAGGCACACCAATGGCACCGGAAGACAGGATCGCATTATAAGAAACAAACCACTCGTAAGCATTCTCACCTACTACGGCAAGACGCTCACCTGCATATTCACTGTTAAGGATATAAGTAGCAAGGCCCTTGATATCGTTCCCGTACTCGAAAAAGCTTCTGTGAACCTCCGAGAGCTTCGGAGAACGTCTGAAGATAAAAGCATCAAGTTCAGAGTACTTTGCACATGTTTGAACAACTAAATCTCTTAAGTCATTAAACTTCTCAGCTTTAAAGACAGGCGTACCCTGTACAGGATCCATACTATTACCTCCACCGTCCATGCTCTCCACTTTTCGTGAACGCATGAATAACTAAAAAAATATATCATACTTGATAACAAAAACGCAATAATTCGCTAAAATCACATTTATGAGTATAATATGTGCGTATTTTAAGACAGAAGAAATTCAGGAGATTATATGTCTGAAGAAAATATAAAGACCGAAGATACTGCAAAACAGGCCTCCGAGCCTGCCATGTCAAAAGCAGATCACCATAAGCACCTGGACGAGAAGTATCCTACCAAAAGAGGTTTTTGGGACGTTGTAGCAAAAAACGGATTTCTCTTCCTGACTCATATCCTCTGCGACATGAAATGTATCGGCAGAGAGAATTTCCCCAAGAACAATCCCTACGTTGTCGCTTCCAACCACCAGAGTTACCCCGACGGCGTTCTTATCATCGACTATCTCCCTAAGGGACACTTTAAATATATGTGCTGCCTTGCAGCTTCCGACCTTGAGACAAACCACGGCAAACTCGGCCGTCTAATCATGAGAGTCGGCAGAGGCATCGCAGTCGACCGCTACGGCAACCCCGTCAGAGGTCTCATCAAGGCTAAGAAGGAAGTCGAGAAAGGCAACATTTGCTTCGTCTTCCCCGAAGGCACCCGTTCCCACACCGGTAAACTCGCCGAGATGAAGGACGGCGCCGCTTACCTCGCAATCAAGGCTGGCGTTCCGATGGTACCCGTCTACATTGCAGGTGCTTACCAGATCTGGCCCAGAACATCCAAGAAGCCTCATCCGCTCAACGGTCTCCACCGCCGCAAGATCAGGATCTACGTCGGCGAGCCTCTCCACGGCGAAGATTTCGACAACGACGCCCACAAGATGACCGAGGCCCTCTCCACTTGGATGCACCAGCAGGAAGACCTCCACTGGGATCCCGAGACGAACTACGAAGCGAAGTAAATCAAGAAGTAAATCAATTTGTTTTATATACCCGCTGAAGTTATCGTACTTCGGCCGGTTTATTTTGTATTACCCACTAACTCGCTTAAATTGCGCTATTAGTGGGTATTTTCGAGCATTGAAAAATCAAACAATACCCACTAAACCATGTAAATAATGAATTTAGTGGGTGCTTTTCTTCTAAAAAGCATCAGTTTCAGCAAATATATACCCACTAATCTTCTAAAATGCATCATTTAGTGGGTACTAAAGATTTGGTAAAGCAATAAAAATACCCACTAAACGAACAAATCAGCTTGTTTAGTGGGTATTCTTTACGTTTAACTATTAATATCAGCTATATAACCCGCCCAGATATTCCGTCGCGAACTGGATCTTTGTCGGGTTGAACACATCTTTGCTCTCTTCGGTCGGATAGATGAAGAACGTGTCATCGTAGGTGGACAAGGTGACGCACGGTCCGAACTTGCCGCGGTAATCGTATTCGGTATGGAGCGATACCATTGACTTGGCCGGGAACTTCAGGGTCTCGTGCTTTTCTGACCTGTAGTTGTCAAACTCCAAGGAGAAGCCGTCGTTATCCTGGATGAATCTTCCGATACCGCAGTCTACGAAGTTAACGGAATTAGGCAGTGCCTCTACCCTGACCGGAATGTCGAGCTTGTAACGGCCTTCACGGATCTCTTCGTGGACGAAGCCTCTCTGCCACTCATACCAGTCGGGAATGTGGATAACTTCTCCTGAGGAAGAATGCAGCTGGCCAAGTTCATCCATTTCGTAGGAATCGCCGCAGTACTTGCAGGTGAGCTTGCTGCCGGATGAAGTCATGGCGAAGTCCTTGCCGCACTTTCTGCACTTGTAAAGCGGGAAATGAAGGCCTTCTGCTCTCCACTCGTCGTTGATGACGATCTTGTTATCGAGCTGGTACTTATATTCGTCGTAAGTAAGCTCCTTGGAAATTCGGCCAAGGATCTCATCAACGGAAAGCTTAGATACCTCATCGGCTGTTACTACACACTTAAGGTCGGCGTGAAGTCTTGCGCCTTTGCGTTCCTTAAGATTCCAGATGGGCTGCTGAAGATAGTTGCCCTGCATGTTGAGAGTTACGACGGGCACCTTGAGCATCTTGGCAAGCTTGGCGATGGACGGCGTCAGGTGTGAATTGGTTCCGACGTTCGCGTATCTTGCCTCAGGATAGATGACCATGATGTCGCCGCGCTTGATTACCCTGGCGATGTTGCGGATCAGGGACTGGTCGTTGATGAACTTGCGGGTTCCGAGGCACCCTGCCTGGCGGTAGATCCATTCGCCGAAGTTTTCGAAGCCTTCAAGCTCGGAAATGTAGTTCGCGCGATAAGGCATTAAGGCCAGAGGTGTTACATAGAAATCCATGAAGGAATTATGTGATCCGTAGACCAGGAACGGCGGCTTGATGCCTTCCATGTTGTGCTTATCGATCTTGAGCTTATAGGGAGATACGGCCATCTTGCAAAGTAGCCACATCAAAGGCAGGAAAAAGATGTTCTGCCTGGGCGGTACCTTTGCCCTGTCAAATGGTCTCTTGTCAGGGCTCGCATATGTATCTCTTCTGATATAACGGCGGATGCCGGGTATCTTGCTGAGGAGCAGATAAAGAACACCCGTGAAGATAAATGATGCCAGCGTAGGTGTCAGCATGAACAGTATCTTGTTGTGGATTATTCCCTGGATGGGATCGTAAATTACAAGTGTAAATCCGAATCCCAACGCCAGGCAGATGATGCCGACGATATTAAAGCCCTTGGAATACCGGTAAGCATTATGGCCGGGCAGCTCATAAGCACTCTTCAGATCTATTTTCTGCTTTCTGATAAGGAAGAAATCTACAAACAACAATGCTGCGAGTGGAGCATAAACGCATGCGCCGATCGTTAAGAAGCTGCCGAAGTATTCTGTGATCTTGCCCCATACGCAGAGAAGGGCTACATACACTCCCAACACAAGAACAAGAGTCTTATATGAGATCTTCTTAAATGTGGATTTGAGCATTACGCCGTAGATGTAAGAACCGACGGCCTGTGTTCCGATGTTCGCGAAAGCAACGAGGAGCAGCGAAGACAGACCAAGGATAGGAGCAGACAATGTAGCCATCATGAGCGTAGGATCGTCTACCATCTGACCTGTAACATACTGCATTGCGATTGCCATGACTGCGCCGACTACTACAAAGAATGAGC
Organism: Oscillospiraceae bacterium; assembly: GCA_902787975.1. Taxonomy (GTDB): domain Bacteria; phylum Bacillota; class Clostridia; order Saccharofermentanales; family Saccharofermentanaceae; genus Saccharofermentans. Next base: position 5,318 of record CADAIP010000017.1, on the reverse strand, counting down.
CTGCTGCACCCTGTCCCAAAACGCCTGCGTAGTAACCTGACTTCTCGGACTTACAGAGACGCGGAACTTCTGCCATGCCTCCGACTAGCGTGATAACGAATGCAAAGTTAGCTTCGATGTTAAGAACATAATTGACTGTCTTATCGGCATCGCCAGCAAGCTGGGGCTGGTAGTTCCAGATGACATCCATAGGTACGGATGTAAAGCCTACTACGACAACCGCCACACCGACCAAAAGCAGGAGCGGAACGAGAATTCGGGTAGTCCATGTAATCGTGCTGACACCGCGCAAAGCGATGATGGTTCCGACGACAACACACGATAAACTAAGTACAAGATGCGCCCCGTTAAAGAGTTGAATTCCGAACAGTCCCAGAAGGTTTTCCATCGAATCTGCGAACAGTTCGCAACACACTGCATACCAGGGGAAGTTTACGAGAATTATTATTATCGTAACTATCTTATTGCCTTTAGGTCCGAAAACGCTTCGAAGCCATATCCAGATATCGATACCGTATCTCACCGACATTATTACCGGGAGCTGGTATACCATCAGCATGAAGATTGCGGCAAGGAACGCGCCGATCAGGAGCTGCTTAAATCCTACGAGAGTTGCCAGGTATGAACCCTGGGTGTAACTCCATGTTGCGATGCAGTATCCTGAGAGCACCAGGAGCGCATCCATGAATCCGTATTTTCTTTCTTTGGGCAGAACGGGTAATGTTCCGCAATAAACTTCATTTTCGATTTCTTTGTTTACGTCATGCTTACGGCTCATAAGAAGAATCCTCCTATGATTCCCAAAAGGGATATTGCCGTAATGATTGCTGCGATAATGTAATCGCGTTTGGTCATGCGGTGGAGCTTGTTCTCCTTCTCCGCAACGAGGATCTCGTCTATCCTCGATTCGAGTTCTTTGTCAGTTTCCATTTCTTTTCTCCGTTTCCGGCGATATTACCCCCTGAACTTATCACCGTTTTCTTCTATTGACGGGAAATAATCTTTCATTACATCCCAAAACTCACAGTTAGTTACATAAACGAATTTGTGTTTGATATCATCTGACTTCGGATCGTCTATAGGTCTGTCCACAAGTTCCAACATGGTACCGTCGTAAGTCAAATATGTTCCGTCTTCCAGAGCCATCTCAACTCCAAAACTCCCGCCCCAGAAATAATCTCTGGCGCCACCTGTATCGATCTCCATGGAATTGAGTTCATCTACGAATTCACCGAGTCTGTCTTCATCCAGCTCTTCGAACCTGTAGCCTTCAGATTCATGGTAATAGTATCTGACAGATACTATCTCACTGTCAGTAAACATAGTCGGTATCTTCTCACTTGAGCTGTGAGACTCAAGGAGAAAGCAACCGCATAAAGACAAAGCCAAAATGGAAGTAAATATCAAAGACAATAATCGTTTCATCGTGGTACCCTCCTGACAAATTCTCATGTATTTTTAAGATAACACAAGAGAACCTTACCACAATGCCAATTATCGGATTTTAAATTGTTGAGGCTGCCTTATTATTTCAAGACAGCCTCAAACCTATCCCTATCCCAAAAACTTACTGATAATTATTTAATTAAGTTCCAAGGTCCTCGACCTGTTCCGTAACCTGGTTAAAAGCACCCTGCCAGTCATATTCCATAGCTTTTCCGCCAAGCTTAACAGCGAACAGAACAATCGTAATAATACCCAGAAAGCAAGCCAGAAAAAGGGCAATTCCACCTGTGATCAATAATTTAATATCTTTCTTTTCCATTGTTTAGTCCTCCCCTAAGCCGTAATTCCATACGTTCTTGTTCCATCTGATGTAGGACTTCAGACCCTTTGCATAGTACTTGATGCCGAGGATCAGCAATATGACAAGGAAGACTGCAACACAGATCATCGTAAGGATCAGGAAGATGAAAGGTACCAGGAATTCCGCTAATACGCCGGTGATCAGTCCTGCAACGATAAGTCCGATAAATGCGAGATCAGCTGCGAGGCAACAGAATGCCGCGATAATAGCGAAAAGAAGAATGAGCCAGCACTCGATGCCTACGAAAGCGTTGAATACGATTACGAAGATCCTGCCTCTTCCGTCGGGTCCCTTGAAGTTATCGGACATCTTGCGTTTTTTCATGATCTGCTTGAACTTAACGCCGTCCTTGAATTCTGCAGCGAGTTCCTTGGGATCACCAAGGCTAGCAGCGATCTCTTCTTCGCTTCTGCCTTCACTTATACCTTCTTCAAAATGCTCTTCAATAGATTGGATGATGTCTTTTACATCACCATAGGGCATGTGCCCCAATTCATTGGTGAGCTTTGTAACATATTCCGTTTTATTCATCGGCTTTTCCTCCAGTCTCCTTGCTGAGAATATCATTCACTTCCCCGCAGAACTTAATCCACTCATCACGTTCAGCATTTAATTTGTTACGTCCTGCTTCGGTGAGATGGTAGTATTTGCGCGGCGGCCCGTTCTGAGATTCCTGCAGGTAAGTTGATACCACACCTTCAGAAGCAAGCTTTCGCAGTATCGGATACACAGTGCCGTCTGCTACTTCGACTTTACGTGCAAGATTGCCTGCGAGGTCGTAACCGTAACTGTCACCCTTCTCAAGCAAAGCCAGCACGCACAAATCGAGAATGCCCTTCTTGATTTGGCTGTTCATTGGCAATACCCCTTTCATTCCGATTTGACGGGCTATGGGGCGCCCCCTATTCCTTAGCGCCCCGCCGTCACTACCATTTATAGCACACTACTGTTTATTGTTCAATACTAAATCTTAAACAATTCCATTTGCCGTAAAATTCACTCATTTCAATATGTTTTGTCTATTAAATAAAGAATGTTATTATCTTCTCTGACGGAGGAACATATGAGTCAGCAGGACGAACTTTCCAAATTCAAAAAGATCATTTCCAAGCTTCCGGAAGAAAAGCGGAAGTTTCTTTATAAGCGTCTTCAGTCCTTACCGCCTGATGAGCGCGAAAACTATATCGCAGAATTTAATAAGAAATATTTTGTAGAAGAAAAGAAAAAAAAAGAACCCAAGAACGGCGTACAGAGTATCTTCCTGGGATTACTCATTGCGCTCTTCGTTGCAGGTGTTTGTTATTTCATTTATGCATTTAATAAGCAGACAATAGATAACAAGTTTAACGAGATGTTCGGCATGCCCCCTTCAGAGACTTTCGACACTACACCTGACGGCAGCAATATCATGGGCGAAGACCCCATGCACTTCCCTACCGACACTCCCACACCCATACCGGCAACACCCACGCCATCACCTACACCGGTTCCGCTCGCAGATGACCATCCTGATCTTACGGGTCTGGTAATCGTAATCGATCCCGGACACCAGCAGGAAGCAGATACCGAACTTGAGGAATCCATACCCGGAACCACCGCTGAAAAGGAACGCGCCACATCCGGTGCAGTCGGCATTAACAGTGGTGTTAAAGAATACGAGCTGACACTCGAATATGCGAATGTTCTTAAGGAATATCTTGAAGGCTGCGGCGCAAAAGTAATCCTTACCAGAACAGAAAACGACGTTGATATCTCTAACATTGAAAGAGCACAGGTTGCAATCGATAACGATGCCGATTATTTCATCAGGATCCATGCAGACAGCGCACCTGACAGTGAGATAAGCGGTGTCAAAGTATATGTTCCTTCAACAGGAAGTTATTCTTCAAGCATTGCTTCAACAGGTGAAGATCTTGCGGATACTGTTGCTGAAGCAATCGGTCTTCCCTCTCTCGGATCTGTTCAGTCCAACATGTACACGGGACTTAATCACGCTGATTCTGTAAAGTCTTATCAGCTTGTTGTCGGTTATCTTTCAAACAGCGATGATGATTCTGTTCTGAACCTTGATGACACTCCTTATAAGGTCGCTGTAGCCGTCTCAGAATTCCTTGGAGAGTAATTGTTAACATTACCGTTTTCGAGATTGAAAATACCAAAAGTTTGATATATTAGATTTATTGAAGCAAACAATAATTTCGAGGAGGTAAGTAACAATGCAAGACATCGATCCCATGCACATTAAGGATATGGCTAAGCTCAAAAATATAAATCAGGCTGACGAGCTTCTTCAGGATCTAAAAGGCACTCCCAAGGAAGGCGAGATCAAGAGTGAATATCAGGCGCTCAAAGAAGTTGAAGAACTCAAGCGCATGGTCGAAAAGCAGTCTTGTCTCCTTCACGCTTTCTGGCTCATGCTGAAAGACAAGGGCGCTACGAATGAAGAATTCGACAAAGCTCTTAATGAGGCTTCTCTCCTCTCCGGCAGAATTGATTATAAGAATTCTTCTACATGCCCTAATTGCGGCAAGGGTCTCCAGAAGATGGAAAATAAGCTCTTTACTTCAAAGTGCTACTACTGCGGACTCGAGGTCATAAACAATCCTTATAAGAAATATGACGGACTTGATCCTTACAACAAGGGTTACGTGGCAAAAGAAGAAGAACCTGCTCCCTACATCTCCGATGCTGAGGCTGAAGCTCAGGAGCTTAAGGAATCACAGGACATTATCAGCCAGAGCTTCGAACCCTACGACGTTACCAAGGATTTGAACTTCGACGAAGAGACTTGATTTTAACTGCACAGTCTGTATAATCACGCGTAAGCTTAATTGCTTCGGTCACATGTTGTCGTGACCGGAGCAATTTATTTCAGATCTGGGGATGCACTGGTTTCGACGGGGCTTCTGAGGTCGGGAAAGCGGGTAGAGGATCCTCGTTGGCCTCTTTAATAAACGAGGAATTGCAAGTAATTGCAGACAACACAGAGCTCGTAGCAGCCTAAGGCTACCGTCCTTCCGCCTATCTTCTCGCGGGAGTGTACGTACACCGAAGACCTCGCCTGAGAGAGGTTAAGCAGGCAGTCCTGCCGGTTAAGCTTTGCGCCGGATAGCGACTTTAATCTTCATGAAGCTACAGGAACCGCAATCTGTCAGCAGATGACGCGGGAATTGGAATAATCCAACTACTGACTGCACCCGGAGATTGTCCCGGAGGAAGAGGTTTCGGACAGGAGTTCGATTCTCCTCATCTCCACCAAAACAAATAAACCTTCTGCAACATACAAACAGTCCGCTAACGCGAAACTGATTGCAGAAGGTTTTTTCATTCACCGATTAAATGATCCTATGAAGATTCAGTACCTAAATCGTACAGTAAACCATCACGTTTACTGTACAGAATACGTATTTTCGAGTCAAGTCCAAAGTTTTGTGTAAATTCAATCCTTAGTATAATTTGCTTTCTTTTGCCAAGAACTTTGAGTGGAGCGTAGCGGAACGAGGAGTTCTTG
>CADAIP010000016.1 GCA_902787975.1 Oscillospiraceae bacterium | reverse complement strand
AACGGGTACACTGAGATCACCTGTGTGATCCCGCCGGAAGAACAAGGGACTGTTTCGACTGAACTGAACCTCAGAAGGCATATTCAAAGACAATAATATTATCACACGATATAATGACATTATGTACGCGGATTCCGGCAGGAGATATGGAAATGATAAGTGAAAGAAATAAAGTGAGGATAAAGGTTGCGGTTATTACAATTGTCATGACTGCGACATTATGCTGCCTTGTTACTTCCTGTTTCAGATTAGGCAGAAAAAAGCCTTCTGAAGATGATATCTATGGATGGTATGAATTGAAAATAGATAAAGGACACTACGTTATGAGTGTTCAGGATGATTATATTGATATTTTCTTTTTCAATAAAGATAATGAGAATGAAGAAACGATGAGCTTTCCGGAAAGGGATATCGGGTACTCTTACAAGATATGCGATATAGAAGTTAAGGGATCCAGGGTCATTATAAATGCGCTTGATGATTATGACAGGACCGAGCAGGGCTATGCTTGGCATTGGACTTTGTCTGAAGAACTGAATGATAATTATGATGAGTTAGAATACTCTAACAATTCGATCATCAACAGGTATCCTAATTCCAGCAGAGGAACATACAAACGAAGCGAAAGGGAACATCCTTTGTGTGAGAAACTTCTTGAAGACCGCAAGCGTTGTGTTGAAGCGGCTAAGACAGCCAAGCCATTGGAACTTGAAGAGATAAAATATCTGCCGGAAGCAAAGTTTGGAAGAGACGATATATATTTTGTTGCAAAGATTACCAATCCTAATCCGTTCCGTGTTTATATGCCGGAATTGTTATTCTACAGAAGTGATAAGCTGAATCCTCTGGAGACTGCGAGGGTGGAAAGGTTCATCGAAGCAGAGTCGACAAGTATTGTTGTCATAAAATTTTACGACGAGAGTCATGGAAGCGGCAGCGATATTTTCCGTGATTCCGTAAAATGTGAGATCAATTACAACATCTATCTCATAAGATTCCCGGGACAGGAGAACACATATGAAGTTTTTGGTCCCGGAAAGGTAACCCTGGATGATAACGGGTACGTAAAAAATATCCAGGTTGAGACGATGTGCACTTACGGCAATGACCGCCAGCCGGGTGATGTTATGAGCGAAGAGTTCAATGTAAGCATAATCTTTTATAAAGACGATGAGATCGTCGGATTCGGTTTCGGCGAATTTAATTTCCTTTCCGAAACAAAATCAAAGGGAATCCGCCACATTACTCCTGTAGCGGATTACGACCGTTATGAGGTTTATTATTCGTAGGCTGTTATTGAATAATTCGGAACGAAGCTGACAGAGATAAGGATAGATATGGTTATGAATAAAATATTTGCGAAAATAACAGTTGTCATATTTGCACTCGCGGTCATTCTTCCCGTCTTGTGTTCATGTTCATTTTCAGCTAAAAGACAGGTCGGGAGAACTGCCGGCAGGTTCGCAACTAAAGTTTGTTACCCGACCCCTGATGTGCTGGATTTCACCTACGGCCTTAGCCGTGATTACAAGAACAGTTTTAAAGATCTTTTCAATGATGATAACTATACTTATGAACAGGAACTCTTCATTGACGCTATGATCAGTTCTTTGGAATATGAGATCCCAAGCAAGTCAACCACGGTCGATAAGGACAAAGCCGAATGCACCATTAACTTCTTCGTAGCTGACCTCGAAAAGCTCAAGCAGCGCGATTACCAGGAAATTCAGGAACTTACTTCCGCTGTCGAAAACTGCGATAGAAAGACCATAACGATCGACGTCGAATTAGAAAAGATCAACAAGGAATGGTACGTCACAAACTTTGATGACCCCAAGTTCCGGGAACTCTATTCGTTCTTTTATGACATGCCCGTGATTGGCAGAGGCACTCTTATCCAGACTGCCGAAAAGCTCGCCAAGGCGATCATCGAAGACGATTCCGACACCGTTGTTTACCTCATAGGTCCCAATATCACAACGGAACAGAGTGCTTGTATCGCATCGCTTTTTGACAGGGACGGCAACCCTTCCGACGAAGAGAAAGCATTCCGTGATGCAGTTCTCGGCACGATGACTTATAAAATCGATGAAGCAAATCTATCGATTGACGGTGTGTCCGGCTATATCACCATCGAGATCTCAATGGCTGACTATGAGACACTTGCCGGAAAGACATTCCAATCAATTCAGGAGATAACCGATGCCGTCAATGCATGCGGCACCAAGTCGTATTCCTACAAGTGCAATTTCATAAGGCACACCTTCGACTGGGATCTGTTAAATGTTGATTCAGATGAATTCGCTGCGATAATGAACTACAAACGCTTTTCAATAAGCCTCGAAGAGCCGGATGGCACATATAATTCAACCACTGATGAGACCGCCGAGTTTCTTAATAACGTCTCAAAGGAATTCGGCGTAAAGACGCTGAAGCCAAAAGCTTTTAGAGGCTGATATGAATAACCTTATCAGAGGAGTAAGCATCCGGGTCTAAAAGCTTATCTGCGTTGAAAACAAATCCGTATATTCCCGTAGGTGTAGGCTATAATGTAAGGCAGGAATAAAAGGGAGAGACAGACATGATACTTATTATTGAAGATGACTCCACGATAAATTCACTGCTTTGCGGCATTCTTAAAAAGAGCGGTTATGAGGTAGAGAGCTGCACTGACGGCCTTACCGGTTATAACATGGCTCTTGATAAGGACTATCAGCTGATCCTGATGGATCTGATGCTGCCGATGAAGAGCGGTGAGGAGATCTTAAGGGCGCTCCGCGAAGTTAAGAAAACGCCCGTCATCGTGCTGTCCGCAAAAAATGACGTGCATAACAGGATCGAGCTTTTAAGACTTGGTGCGGACGATTTTATCTGCAAGCCGTTTGATATAGATGAGGTCATTTTAAGGATTGAGGCAGTTCTCCGCAGAGTCGAAGATGTGAAAGACGTCCTTACGTATAAGCAGATGAGGATCGATAAAGAGGCCAGAAGGATCTTTATCGGTGACGACGAGCTTATCTGCACCGCGACTGAATACGCCATATTGGAGCTGATGCTCGGCAATCCGGGAAAGGTCTTCTCCAAGAGGAATCTTTTCGAGAGCGTGACAGGCGATAACTACTTAAGCGAAGAGAATACCATGAATGTTCATATGAGCAACTTGAGGAAGAAGATCGCCAAGATAACCGACGAGCCGTACATCGATACCGTTTACGGCATGGGATACAGGATAGCGAATTAAGCCCTGTTGAGCGTCAGCAGGATCTCAAAAACGCTGCCTTCCTGTTTTGCGCTTATGGAACCGTCCATCATCTCCACAAAGCTCTTGCAGATATAAAGTCCCAGGCCGGCGCCGCCTTTGGTCCTGGACGAATCATTCTGATAAAACCTGTCGAAGATCTTACCGGTATCGATCTTCTCCGAAGCATCGGTGATTATCTTCAATTCAGTCGTCCCGTCTTCGCATTCATTGACCGTGAACTCGAGCCTGTGATCAGAGTATTTCACAGCATTGGATATGAGATTCTGAATGACTCTCGTGAGCTTCTGGGCATCGGCTTTTACATAAAAATCTTTATCCTGCTGCGCGAAAACAGGTTCCAATCCCTTCCTGTCGATCTGGGGGCTTTCCGCAAGTATTTCCTCGCAGATAATACCGGACAGGTTGACGCTCTCGATCCGGATATCGACCTGATCTGATTCGATAAGGGACAACTCGAAAAAATCATTAACGAGCTCATTAAGATATCTCGCCCTCTCGAGCGCGATCCGGACACTGTCTTTTATCTCATCACTGTCATCTGATCTTACGGCGACCTGAAGATATCCGATTATGGAAGTCAGAGGCGTTCTCATGTCGTGGGAGATAACTGATACAGATTCCTTCAGCTTGTTCTCATCAGCTTTGCTCTCCGCGCAGATCTTCAATATCTCAGCATAGAGTTTATTGACTTCCGCGATCATTCTCTGGAGGTCGCGGTCCACAAAATCCATGTTCATCTGCTCGTGGCCGGGATTATCCGTCATCACCGTTGTGACACGCTTCAGTTCCTTCTTTATCAGGATCAGTCTTACCAATAAAAAGAGGACCAGTATTATAAGGACGATAATCACATATATCATACTGATCCTCCTGAGATTACAGAACTGATAGCTTATTCCGGTCTGTCAGTTCGCCACGTCTTTCTTATTGAAAACAAAGCATGAGGCAAGAACAAGCAGCACCGCCGCTATTATTGCACATACGGCACAGGGTATCAAATCAGCTGCGGATGAGCTTTTCGCGAGGCAGAAGAACGAGTGCTCATAAATGAAGTTGCCGCCAAGGTAGTTCCTCAATACATTTCCGAGTACCGCTGCGGTTGTTATGCTGGCAAACAACGCGATATACACATTTCCGCAGATAATGGTCACAAGCTCATAGAAAGCGTTATATGCAATGAGCTGAAGCATGATAACAAGAAGCCATGCAATATCTTTTGCCGAGAAACCCTCGAAAGAAAAACCGAACTGCTTTCCGTACAACAGTGTCTCCAAAACTGCGCTTATGAAATGGAAGATCATGACAACTACGCTTGTCGATATCAGTTTGGCAACCACTATCTTCCATCTGCTGTTGCCGGTGACGATAGCCTTGTGTACGGTCCTGTTGGTAAAGTCTATTCCGATGAACCAGGCTATGAGCATTCCGTACAGAAAAGAGAATGAACAATCCTGTATTCCTTCGCCGAAGCCGTCATGCATCGTAAGGGGTCCGTACATCTCAATGTATTCATCCTTTAAACTGGTGGTAAGCATATCCGCCCACATCAGGATCATTATCGCCAGGCTGACATATAAGGGTATGAATCTTACTATCTTGCGTCTTTCGATCCTTAACAGATTAAGCATTGTTATCACCTCCCGTAATGCTCATGAAGTAGTCTTCGAGAGTGATCTCTTTTATCGAAAGCTCGCTTACCAGAATTCCCGCATTCATCAGATATCCGGACAGTTCGGCCATGATCTCGGACTTGCCGTAGATCTTGATCTCGTCATCGCTTTCGACCTTGTATGACGTGCCGGGGAAGTGCTTTTCCACGATAGTTACAGTCTCGGGAATGTTGTTGTCCCTGACCAGGATATACTGGCTGCATTTTTCTTCCAGCTCTTCGTGCGTTGCGGTGTCGATTATCTTTCCCTTATGGATAAATATGAAATCCGTTGCAAGCAGATAGAGCTCGCTTAAGATATGGCTCGATACGAAGATCGTGCAGTCGTTATCGTCACGGATCTGTTTGAGCATATTCCTGAGCGTTACGATATTTTTAGGGTCAAGACCGTTGATCGGTTCGTCGAGAATTAACAGCTTGGGATTGCCTATAAGAGCCATTGCAATGCCGAGCCTCTGCTTCATGCCCATGGAAAGCTTCTTTGCCTTTTTCTTTTTGGAATCCCCCAGACCGACCATCTCTATGATCCTGTCTGTGGCAGATTCATCGGGATTACCGACAAGGAGTCTCTGCAGCTCGACATTCTGTCTGACCGTATATCCGGGATACATATAAGGGCCTTCGATCATGGTTCCCACAAGCTTGCGCTTCTTTTCTATTGCTGCAGGATCCGACTCGCCCATCAGTGTCATATCGCCATCTGTCGGGAAAATAAGACCTGCGACTATCTTCATTAATGTACTCTTACCCGCACCGTTCTCCCCAATAAAACCATAGATGTGATTCTTCTTTAAAGAAATGCTCACATCCTTAAGTGCGTACTGATTCCTGTACTTCTTGGTAAGATTCCTTGTTTCGAGGATTATTTCACTCATCTTGGCAGTTCCTTTCATTTTGATACTGTCAGTTTACAGGACGATCTTAAGAGAATTATTCACCAATCCTAAAGAAAAACTAAAGATTGGGAATAACCATTTTCGAACCGGCGGGGGAACTTTGACCAAATGATATAATTATCTTGTCTAAAGAAGAGAACCCTTAGTCTAGAAAAAATCAGATGATGAGCTCAGAGCCTTGATGAAGGATTTCTGATCTTTAACACGGAAAAAGGGAAAGGAGTCATCATGCCAACACCACTCAGATTCAAATGTCCACAATGTGGTATGGTCCAGGATGTTGCCGGCAATGGACCTTGCTGGAAATGCCATGCAATGGTACACCTCCCCGAGGATGGTGTAATTCAAATCTTACGCACGCTTCGTACTAAGTTGAGCATGGAAATATATATAAACGGCATTGAACTTGGCTTGTTGGGACGTCGTGCCGGCCATTACAGCTCTTTTGATACCGTCAGGATTCCAGTGCCATATGGTCACTATCATGTTCTGGTAAAGTATCTCGATTATGTGGCGCGAAAATATAAAGGTATTGGTCTTGAAGTTGATGTCACTCCTCAAAACAGGTTTGTGTATCTTAAGGTTGCACGTATTGTTCCCGGATATTCACCCACTGTGGTTTTAGATCCGGCAACTGCTGAGGAGATGCCACCGGTTTAAACAGCGCTGCAGAAGAGAGCCCGGAAACTTACCGGTAGACTTCTCCGAAAAGGTTCATTGTTCAACCCAGAACAGTGTCAGTTTGTCACTTAACGGTGCCGTGGATACCCCGTAATTGACCTCATAGAAAACATATACCCACTGGCCTTTGCTGACTTCGATGAGACCGTTGTCAGTCAGACCTCCTCAAGTTGCAAGTAACCATATTATAAGCAAAACAAACTGAAAACCGCACCGGAAAGATAAACCCGGATCGCATGGAAAATGGACAGGGTGGTCCTTAAATAGGATAATAAGCAGTATAAATTTCTAACAGGAATAGAAAATGATAACGATCAGATATGTGACAAATGAAGATAAGCGGTTTTGGTTTGAGCTTGATAAGCATTTACCGGAAGCCGAATTCGATAAGAAAGTCCGTGACAGACAGGGATATGTTCTTTTCGAAAACAATGAGCCTGTCGGAATACTGCGATACAACCTGTTTTGGGACAACACTCCATTCTGTACTATGATTTATATCAGGAATGATAAACACGGATGCGGATATGGCCGCAGTCTTATGAAACATTGGGAAGACGATATGAAGAGTCTGGGTTACGGAATGGTACTTACATCCACCCGGGAAGATGAGGAAGCGCAGTATTTTTACAGAAAACTGGGGTATGAAGATTGCGGGAATCTAGATCTTTTCTATCCGGGATTCGAACAGCCTACGGAACTATTACTGAGCAAGGAACTGTGAGCATAGATATTTACCGCATATGACTGTAAATAAAGGAAACAAGGCGGTTAAGATACTGATACTGACTCCGTTGGCAACAACGGCATTCAGTTTGTTGATGCTGCCGGCCATGTCCTTTTGTTTACTTATGGATTGGGATCCTACTGTCTGTTTCTATTTGTTTATGGTCATAGGCGTACTTTCCGTGACGGTTGGACTTCTTATGACGATAGCAGGTGTTATATTGGCAATAAAGCAAAAGAAACCACGCTTTATAGTTTTAGGAAGCATTCTGATAGTCTTTATGTTAATTGTTGATTCCTATTTATATTGGGTTTTGTTTATTAATGAAGCAGATACGAGAGGGCCGCAAGAGACAATGATTCAACAGACAGTATCAGAGGACGATATCGAAATATAATAAGGAACAAATGAGCGCGGCTTTCGATGCTGCTTCAGAAGAATACGAAGGCGACAGTGATGAGGCCATGTCAGATCCCGAATACCTCTCTCTCGTACTCGACAACTTCGATACAAGCGCACTCGAATTCATGCCCGGCAGAGACTACCTCATAACGAACAACACATTCATCGAGGGCGTTTATGCTGCACTCTATTACATGATCGGCTTCGAAGAGTAATTGACGTAAATCACAATAAACTGATGATTAAGGGACTGTCTCAAATGATGAGATGGTCCCTGTTTATTTGGTATGGATTAAGGTGGGAGCAACGTTTGCTCACCTTTTTGCTCATGTTTTTAGTGCGTTTTACATGAGCAAAAAACTGTTCACGAAAAGACAGTGGAACGGTCAGTATTGCAACATTTATCCATACGTATCTGTTATTAAAGTATCAGATTCTGAGGGGGACTGTGTTTATGAGAAGGAGCAATACCAGATTTATTTCCGGAACAATTGCGGTTTTGGCATGCTGTGTAACCGCGGCATCTTTGTTATCCGCATGCAGGGCATCTGATGAAGATAAGCCGGTGATAACGACCGAGATAAAAAGCATTACGGTCATGTCGGCTGAGGAAAATTCAGAAAACATATGGTATATCAACTGGCCGGGTCATTATATTGCTGGCAACGAGTATGTCAGTTTCGAAGACAAAGCATTGGAATTAAATGAAGACGAGACGGAATTTATCTTGTCTTATATAAATTCATTTCCTGAAGCTCCCGAAAATGCCGACGAAAGCGAATGCATCTGCCGCATCTGGGTTACCGTAATTGACGGGAATGTCCAGACCAGCCTCATAGGCAGCGTTTACGGTGATTATCCTGAAGGCACTGACAGGTTCTGCGAGATCATTAACAGGGTTTGCGGCGGCGATAAGGAATTCCTTTGCGCAAACGGAAACATGCAGGAGATGACGGATGAATATTTCACTGCGATCACGGGCTATACCGATGAAAGAATAAAGGGAGGCACGATCCGTGATGTTGTTGAGCATCTGTGCCTCGATAACACAATACAGTGCTATCACTATTTTCTGAAGAACTGGGTCTACGAATTTATTCTCGATAACTACGAACTTTGCAGGATGCTTCCTTACGAAGTCTATTCCGTGCCAAGTTCCGATGAGGAGTGCAGGGCATATGCCGAGGAGCTCGCTAAAGCACTTGGCGCAACAGGCGGCGTGACCAAAGGTTCATCTGATTTTGCAGAGCAGGAATGGTACGAGATAAACGGATATAAAGATACGGTCATAAGGGTCTACAGGACCGATGTTGTATCTAAAGATATCAGGGATTATGGCGGCTGGACCGACAGCTATTATCAGAGCTTCATTATCTATGAGCGTGTCGACATGGGCGAACTTGAAGGCGGCAATTCGTTTGATTTTGTGTACAGCAATGACCACAAATTTGCAGTATGCGTTACCCATGAAGAAGGCGGCCGGAAAGAAGCATTGTACGAAGCCGGCCTGGTCGTTCTGACTCTGGACTGATCCCGGCTCCGCACGATTATATGTTCTTTAAGTTTTAATTCAGAAGCACTTTTTCTCGTGAGTCTGTTTGCAGTTTGCGAGGTTTGCGCACTTGTAGCAGACCTCGTTGGGGCAGGTGTCTGAAGTGAAGAATCCGCGGATGTTTTCGAGCGTTGTATCAGCGATGTTCTTCAGTGCTTCGTTGGTCAGGAATGCCTGGTGCGAAGTGACGATTACGTTAGGCATTGATATGAGTCTTGCAAGCGTGTCGTCGTTTACGATGTGGCCGGAATAATCGTGGAAGAATATGTTGGATTCTTCTTCGTAAACATCGAGGCATGCCGCTCCGATCTTGCGCTGCTTGATGCCTTCCAGCAATGCTTCGGAATCGATCAGGGCACCTCTGGATGTGTTGATGAGTACAACGCCTTTCTTCATTTTCGCGATGGTATCACTGTTGACCATGTGCCTGTTCTCTTCGGTGAGCGGGCAGTGGAACGATATGATGTCACTTCTTTCCCAGAGCTCGTCGAGCGTTACATATTCGATGCCGGAACCTGCTGCGGGGAACTTGTCGTAAGCGATGATGTTCATTCCGAATCCGCGGCAGATATCAATGAAGATCCTGCCGATCTTACCTGTTCCGATAACGCCGACTGTCTTGCCGTGAAGATCAAAACCTGTCAGACCGTTGAGGCTGAAGTTGAAGTCTTTGGTGCGGATGTAAGCTTTGTGGATCCTTCTTATCGATGTCAAAAGGAGTGCCATGGCGTGCTCTGCGACAGCGTAAGGGGAGTAGGCGGGAACGCGGACGATATGGACTTTCCCGTAAGCGTATTCGACATCGACATTGTTGTATCCGGCGCATCTTAATGCGATGAGTTTCACACCGAGCTCTTGGAGCTTGTCGATGACGTCCCTGTTGATGTCATCGTTTACGAAAACGCACACAACATCATTTCCTTCGGCGAGTTTCACCGTGTCTGAAGTAAGCCTTGTCTCAAGGAATGTTATATCGAATCCGCCGTCACCGTTCGATTCAATGAACGACTGCTTATCGTAATCTTTGGCGTCGAAAAACGCGATCTTTAACTTATTCATCTATATTCTCCTTCCAGCGAAAAAAACTCTTAATTTCTTATATTTTACTCTTCGCCGGCAAGGGTTACTTATATGTTTTTAACCTGCCGCGAGATCTTCCAGGTAATTTTTTAAGATCGGCTTCGGCATTGCGCCCGTTACCCTGTCGACGACCTTGCCGTCCTTGATGAAGACGAAGCTCGGGATGCTCTGCACGCCGAATCTCATTGCCAGTTCGCTTTCCTCATCGACGTTGATCTTGCCGATCTTTACCCTGCCTTCGAAGTCCTTAGCGAACTCCTCGACAACGGGTGACATCATGCGGCAGGGGCCGCACCACTCTGCGTAGAAATCGATCATGACGGGAACGTCACTCTTGATAACCTCGTCTGTAAAATTGTTTTCATTAAATCTGTATTCCATGTTGAACCTCCTTATTCTCGGGTTGCCTTTGATACTTCAAGTATATCTGGTATAATTTCCGTATCAAGTGCGCAGAATATATTAAGCTGGTACGATTTTTCTTACCGTCAGGTTTTCGAAGGAGAATAAAAATGAGCAATAAAGAAGTCTTATGTGAAGATATCGCCGGCAAGGGCTGCGGCTTAAAGCGCGTGCTTGACCTCATAGGCGGCAAGTGGAAGGTCCTGATCCTCTGCCTCATCGACCAGAAAGAAGTCGTAAGATACGGCGAGCTCAGAAGGGGGATCTACGGCATCACCAACACGATGCTCGCAACCTCCCTCAAGGAAATGGAGACCGACGGCATGGTCTTGAGGACCCAGTACGATGAGATGCCGGTCCGCGTCGAATACAGGCTCACCGACAAAGCCAAGAGCATCATTCCCATTCTTCTCGAGCTGAAGAAGTGGGGAGAAGCGAATATGGACTGAGCGTCGGCGCCGGAACAAAATTTGCGCAGACAAATCAGAACAAAACAAAAGAGGATGCCTTCCGCGAGACATCCTCTTCCAACAATCTTAACCTTCCTCTTATTTCTTAATTGAGCTGACAAGCCTGCCTGCTTCTTCGGGCGGCATCGGCTTGCCCCATACGAATCCCTGGATGTAGTCGCAGCCGATCTTCTTTAAGACTTCGACCTGGTCGGGGGATTCGACACCTTCTGAGATGACCTTAAGGTGGAGTATGTGGCCGATCGAGATGATCATGGCGACATACTGCTTTGAAGATTCGCTCATGTTCATCTGGTCGATGAATGCCTTGTCGATCTTAAGGAGATCTGAAGGGAAATTGTTCAGGTAACTGAGTGACGAATATCCTGTGCCGAAATCGTCGATCGCAACCTTCATGCCCATCGCCTTGATCTCGTTGATGCGCTGCAGGGCCTTTTCTGCGGAGTCGATCATGATGGACTCCGTAATCTCGATCTCGACGCGCTCTGGAGCGATGTTGTGGGCCTTGAGGATATTCTTTATGTCTTCAATGAATGTATTCTTCATCAGGTGTCTTACGGATACGTTGACACTCATCATGATTTCCGTACCGGTCTCACGGGTGATCTTATCAAGGAATTCCATCGAGAGCTCGAAAACGCGCATGTCGATCCTGTCTACAAGACCGGTCTTCTCTGCGACCGGAATGAAATCGACAGGGCTGATGAATGAACCGTCGTCATCCTTCATTCGTGCAAGCGCCTCAAAGCCTCTGAGGTTATGGTTGATGTCATACTGCGGCTGGAGATTGAAGAAGATCTTGTCGCTGTTTAAAGCGGTGCGGATCTTGCGCTCTATCTCAAGAGTTCTCTCAAAATTCAGGACATCGGGCGTGAATCTTGAGATCCTGCTGCCGCTGCCGGCCTTCTTTACTTCGTGCAGGGCTGCGTCTGAAAAAAGATAGATATTCTCAATAACGTCACTGTCTTCGGGGAAGAAGGAGTAACCGAAGCATGCTGTCAGATAGTAGTCGCAGTCGTCGATCGTGATCTTCTTTTCGAGCACTTCGCGGTATGCGTTGATAGTATTTTCGATCTCTTCAACAGAAGGATATTCACTGATCACGATCATGAACTCGTCGCCTGAATTTCTTGCAACGAAATCGACTGTCTCAGTGCTGAGGGAGTTAGCGAGGTCCTTCCATCTTCTTGCAACTTCCTTCAGGACCTGGTCGCCCGTGTCGTGACCCATTGTATCGTTGATGCTCTTGAAGTCGTTCAGGTCGACCGAGACAAGAACGAAAGGCTCGCCACGTCTCTGGAGATCTGTCAGGAGCTCGTTGCATGCGAAGCGGTTCGGAAGACCCGTGATCCTGTCCGTAACTGCCTGCTCACGGATGCTCTGCTGATATTTCAAGATCTTCCTGTAAGTGAAATGGATTATGGAGATGGCTCCGATAATTAGCACGCTGGAGAACAAACCCGGAAGCGAGTGCAGATTGCCGCGCACGAAAATGTTGAAGATCATTAAAGGGGACTGCAGGATGATCGCAGCCATCGATACTATATAGCCGACTCTGCGGAACAGCATGACGAGGCAGATTATGCAGATGTATCCGAGCATTGAGAAAACACCGGTGAAGGAATTATAACTGATCATCTGGCCGCCGATTGCTATGGAGCCCTGCATCACCGACGTTCTCGTCGTAAGGAATGATGCTATGGCATAAAGCAGCACAAGAAGAATGAAAGCACTCTTCGGCGCCTCTTTGTTAAGAGAGAGGTTTTTCAGAGTCTTATCGATATTGTTGTTTCTTTTTACCATCAGAACTTCACCCTGAGACGAGATTACGAGATATTAACGTCATTATATCAGGGCTAAAAGTATATAACTTGCACGAAAGTGTTACCTGCGTGTCTAAAATGATGAAACTCTGTAAATATTCAGTTAACGTTACTGCCAGGATTTCCTGTATTCCCTTGGCGATTTCTCGAAAAATTTCCGGAAGGTCTCAGACATGTAGCTGACTCCTCCAAAGCCCGTCCTGGCAGCGATCTCAGACATGGACATATTCCCCGAACGCAGTAATTCAGCCACTTTGCGGCTCCTGAAGTGCATCAGGTAATTGATCGGCGATTCGCCGACATACTGGTGGAAAAGCGTGTTGCACAGTGACTTGCTGACGTTGCCGCTTGCCGCGATGTCGCCCAGAGTGATCTGTTCCTGATAATTATTGGAGATGAAATGCATCATTGTCTTGAACGGCTGCATCCTGGGGTCTGACACGGTCTCTTCCTTTGTCGCGCCCAGATATTCGGCCTGCTTTCTGATGATGTCCCATATCTGATAGAACTGCATCGTGATCGCAAACGGATCGTGCCTTATTTTGGGAAGGTCGTATACAAGTCCTCTTATCTGTTCCGTATATTCATTTATATAGCGGAATCTCAAATAAGGGATATCGGGATTATCAGTTATGGGCTTTATTGCCTGCATCTCGACTGCAACCGAGTTTGCAAGAATGCGCGGATTAATTATCGCGATGACATATTTTGCAACCTCACCCACGCACAGATTGTAGTGGATCTGGTTGGAGTTTACGACTATTGTGTCGCCGGCGTTGAGCAGTAATTCCCTGCCGTTTACGAAGTAGGCGACCTTGCCTTCCTTAATGGTCATGATCTCAATGTCTTCGTGGTAGTGCGGCACGCCTTCCCATGTGACTTTGGGCGCGATCCAGCCGTCGTAGATATACGAAGGAAAGTTCGGATCATCGTAGTTTATTATCTCTGAGCCGTCATCACGCTTTACGATGAGACCCATCACTTCTTTTTTCATAACAATATTTCTCCAAAATCCCGAAAACTATAACAATATTCCACTTGCGTGGAAGATAGTTATAAAAACAAGACACTTATGCACTGTTTTTGCATGCCTACTCACAATATACTTGCAATCAAACAAAAAAGGAAGAGGAAATTTCATATGAGCAACGAAGCAGTAATAATGACTAACGTATGCAAAGACTTCAAGGTGCTCAACCGCCATGAAGGCCTTAAGGGAAGCATAAGGGACTTGTTTTCGAGAGACTACAAAACTGTCTCCGCGGTAAAAGACGTAACACTTACGGTTAACAGGGGAGAGATCATCGGATACTTAGGTCCTAACGGCGCAGGCAAGTCCACCACGATCAAGATGATGACTGGCGTTCTTGAGCCGACATCAGGTGAGATACTCGTCAACGGCAAAGTCCCTTATAAGAACAGGACGGAAAACTGCGAGAACATCGGCGTTGTTTTCGGACAGCGAAGCCAGCTCTGGTGGTCGCTCCCGCTGATCGAATCGTTTAAGCTCCTTCGCGATCTCTACATGGTTCCGCAGAAGGAATATGAGGAAATGATCGAGCTTTACCGCTCTCTCGTCGACATCGAGCCGATCCTGCACAAGCCCGTAAGACAGATGTCTCTGGGCCAGAGGACATTAAGCGACATTCTCGCTGCGTTCCTGCATAATCCGGCGATCGTATTTCTCGATGAGCCCACGATCGGTCTTGACGTCTCAATGAAGGCAAAGATCAGGGAACTCATTCTCGGTCTTAATAAAGAAAAAAATACAACCGTAATCCTCACCACCCACGACATGGGCGACGTCGATGCGCTTTGCAAGAGGATCGTCATCATCGACAAGGGTACGAAGATCTACGACAACGACATCGACCACCTGAAGAACTATTTCGGTTCTTACCGGACATTGAAGCTCAAGCTCGCTGACGATTCATGGGAAGAATACCTGATCGACGAGAAGACCACGGATGTCATGGATGTCATCATGGAAAAGCAGAAGGAAAAGAAGATAAAGGACGTTAAGATCCTTGAGATCTCCACAGAGGAAGTCATCAAGAAGATCTACGAAGGGGGTACAAAATGAATCCCAAAAGGCTGTTATCAATAACAAGGGCCGGGATAATGGAGTCACTGCATTTCAGACTCGGCATATTTGTTACTCTTTTCGCGAACCTGATCTACCTGGTTCTCGTTTACTACCTCTGGAAAGCCATCTACGATTCGTCAGGCACCGACGTCGTAAACGGCATGACCTTCAACGACACCATGATCTACCTGATCCTCGCGACCGCATTGTTTAACTTCCTGGAAATGTTCGTCGTTTGGGACATGAGCAGATCCATCCAGTCGGGCAAGATAGTTCTGGATCTGCTTAAACCAATGAGGTTCCGCAAATACACTTTCTGGTCGTACACGGGCAACCACGTCGTCCAGTTCGTCCTGACCTTCATCCCGACATTCATCGTCGTCATGATCGTCACCAAGGGCGCAATACCTATGGGTCTTAACCTGGTATGGTTCCTGATCGCAACGGTTTTCGCGCTCATCATTAACTACAACATCGAGATGCTGGTCGCTCCGATATGTCTTTTCACAGAATCAACGTGGGGCATCAACATCGTAAAGGAAACGATCGTATTGCTGTTGTCAGGTGCTTCGATCCCTCTGGCTTTCTTCCCTGAGAAGGCGAGGATCATCGTATCATATCTGCCTTTCAGAGCAGTCTACGACATACCGCTCTCGATCCTGCTCGGCAAGAGCGGATCTGACAGCTGGCAGGGCCTTCTGCAGCTTTTCGGCCTGCAGCTCATATGGCTCGTCGTGCTTACGGTCGCGGGCAACTTATTCTGGAATTGTGCGGTGAAGAAAGTCACCGTGAATGGAGGCTGACATGCGCAAAAGAGGACTGAGATTTTACGCGAGAATGTACCGCAAGATTCTCGTTCAGGACCTGAAGAGCAAGATGAGCTATCGTGCGGATTTCGTCATCTCGACGTTCGGCATGATAATGACGAATCTGTCAGGCTTTGTCACCTTCATGATCCTGTTCCACAACTTCCCGACGATTAACGGCTGGGACTACCACCACATGCTGTTCCTGTACGGTTTTTCGCTGGTCGCACTGACACCCGTCCAGTGCTTCTTCGACAACAACTGGAACCTGCGTTTCATGGTCCAGAGCGGCGACTTCATCAAGTACTGCTTCAGGCCGGTCAACGTGTTCTTCTACTTCATCTCTGAAGTGTTTGACGTCAAAGGCCTGGGCCAGCTTGCTTTCGGTATCGGCACGATCATTTACGCATGGATCAAGCTCGGCATCCCGGTAACGCCTCTCATCATCCTGAAGCTTATCGTGTTCCTGCTGACTGCGTCCCTGTTCATGATCGCCCTGATGAACTTTGCAGCCGCAACATGCTTCTGGATCAAGGGCTCCGGCTACGTAATGGTAATCATGTTCCGCTTCAAAGACTTCGCGAAATACCCGTCGTCGATCTTCGAAGGGATCTTCAAGATCATCTTTACGTTCATCATCCCGATTGCGTTCATCGCCTTCTACCCGAGCCTCGTCATCCTGACTCCGGACAACGTCCCGCTGCTGTCATGGATCTCGCCCCTCTACGGCCTGATCTTCGTATTCCTGAGCTACAAGTTCTGGATGCTGGGCGTTCGCAAATACGACTTTACGGGTTCATAATTTTTTAGGAGATCGCACACTGTACACTAACCTTTTTCGGAGGTATCGAAAATGAATGACTTAGTAATGATAATCAAAACTGCAGTTGTCCCTAACTTCATCAACATAAAGACATCAATAAAGACTTACGACAGAGATGCAATCATCTGCGGCGCGCCCTGCTGGCGCTGGGTCTACCACGCGCTTCACTCCGCAGACAAATGGTTCATCAATCCCAATGTCTATGAAGAGCCATCCTTCCACGAAGAAGGCATGGACAACCCTGACAATCCGACATCTGTTGTGCTCTCTGACGAGCAGCTTCTTGAGTATCTCGATCACGTCGAGAAGAAGACCTTGTCTTACCTCGATTCGCTCACAGATGACATGCTCTATGAGCATCCTGAGAACTGCCGCTTCACGCGCATGGAACTCGGTTTGCGCCAGTTCCGCCACCTGCCTTTCCACACGGGCATGTTAAACGGCCAGACAGCTTTGAGTACAGGCTCTTTCCCGGTCTGGGTATCAGATGCTGACAAATTCATCGACGACGGCATCTTCTTCGGCCGCTACCGCGCAGGCCAGACCAAGATCTGATCCTTCCGGATTTCTGAACACCCTCTTTAATGGAAATTTACCTACTAAAATGCGATTTTTCGATTTTAGTAGGTAAGGGGGAGGGGGTATATAGCCCCTAATTTGTCTGTTTTGAGCTCGAAAAGCGGTTCTTTGGACTGTTATCTTGGTTTCTCCGTGCCCGAAAAGGCCTTTCGGGCTCTAAAAAGCGTTTTTCAAGTGGATATGGGAATAGAAATTACCTACTAAATTTCGATTTTTCGATTTTAGTAGGTAATTTTTTGATTTTAAAGATTCGCATACCCCCTGGGGGTATATAGTTCGGAGTGTCAGAAAGGATTATGCGGCAGCCTGACCACGTATCCTGAAGAGAAATGCATCAACCCGAACAAT
Organism: Oscillospiraceae bacterium; assembly: GCA_902787975.1. Lineage (GTDB taxonomy): Bacteria > Bacillota > Clostridia > Saccharofermentanales > Saccharofermentanaceae > Saccharofermentans. Next base: position 51,937 of record CADAIP010000016.1, on the reverse strand, counting down.
CACTCTCCAACCCAATAATCCCCCCACTATTTGACAATCCCTTTTCCTCGTACTAAAATGACACCGAGTCATTTTTACAAAGGCGCAGAACAAGATGCAGCGCAAGGCGGAGGAAACACATGCCCAAAGTCAGTGAAGAATACTACAAGAACAAGCGCAAAGAGATAGTCGATGCGGCATACCGCGTGTGCACCAGAAAGCCGATCTCATCTGTTGAGATGAAGGACATCATAGAGGAGACGGGCTTTTCGCACGGGGTCGTATACAGATATTACAAAGATCTCGATGAAGTCTTGAAGGACCTCGTCATCACGATCAATGAGAACAATAAGATCGACGATAAACTCGATGCGATTTTGAGCAGGGCGAAGACGGACAAATGGGAGAAGACCATTTACGAGATCTGTGCAATGCAGGCTGACTACATGAAGGAAGTCGGAACAGATCTTCTTAAGGTGTCGATCTACAGCGACATGCTCGCGATGACTGATCCTGAAAGAGCGATGAGCATCGCGCAAAGGCTCGGGAAAAACGAGCAGAGCCCGCTGCTTTATGCAACGATCGCAACGGAGAAATTCCTCAAAGAGATCGTAAAGAAGAACAAGTTAAAACCAAAGACTTCAATCGATGAGATCATTCAGTTCATGATCGTAAATTACCACGGCATCCAGACAGGATACGTGCTCTCGGAATGCTTTAAGGTTCCTCATGTTGAAGGCAAGTACAAGCCTGAAGACATGTTCAAAAATCTCGCAAAGTCCGTGATCCTCATTATGGGCGGAAAGGCATAAGAAAAGAGCATAAGAAAAGGTCAAAAAAGGAATAAAAGGAAGGTATAAGGAAATGATATTCCACACATACGGGAATAAGGAAAACAGTGCAGTGATATTCATCCACGGAATGTTCACGCCGTATAGCATCTGGAACAAGGCGGTACAGGCATACGCGGGCGAACATTATGTGATCGTGCCGGAATTAGACGGTCACACAGAAGATGAGGCGAGTACGTTCATAAGTGTTGATGACGAGGTGAAAAAGTTAGAAGGATTTATCAGCAGCGAACTGAACGGGAAAGTGTATCTTTTAGCAGGGCTGTCGATGGGCGGAAGGATCGTATCTGAACTTGCGAAAAGCACTGCCATAAAGATCGAAAATCTCGTTATAGACGGTGCGCCGCTCATGAAAGTAAACGGCATCTTAAAGAGCATTATGAGGAACAATTACAAGGCCATATTAAAGAAATCGAAAGCGCGCGACCCGAAAATAAAAGCATCTTTTGAGGTAAATTGTCTTCCCGGAGAATACTGGGAAGAATTCCTGAAGATCGCAGACAATATGAACGTTGAGACAATAGATAACATTATCGATTCTCTATTCCGACCGTTTGAATTCATTAAATATCCGGATGATATGAAGATACTTTTCATGCATGGCACAAAGGGAAATGAATCGGTCTCAAAAAAAGGCGCGCTAAAGATGAAAGAAATGAATCCCAAGATGGAGATAAGAAGCTTTGAAGGTCTCGCGCATGCTGAACTTGCGTGCTTTAAGCCGGAACAGTGGATAAGGGAAATAAGGGAGTTCACAAAGTGATCGATTACATCAGAGAAAACTTAAGTTATTATCCGATCTTCTTCAGGCTTCTTTTCAAAACGAAGAAGGAATTTACGCCTGAACGCGTGGATTACGGGACAGATAAAGAACAGTATTTTCTGTACTATGAGCCGAAGGACAGCGTGAGTGACAAGATAGTCATATGGATTCACGGCGGCGGCTGGAATGCGGGTAACCCCAAGTTCTTTGACTACGTCGGACAGTATATGGCAAGGGCAGGATACCGCTTCGTCTCAATAGGATACAGACTGTCGCCGAAGAATAAATATCCGGCGCAGATTATAGATGTCTGCAACGCTTACAATGCGGCAATAAAATATCTGAATGACAAGGGGATCGACACATCGAAAGTGATCGTCTCCGGACCTTCTGCGGGCGCGCATCTTTCATCTATTCTCTGCTACAGCAAAAAAGTTCAGGACGAGTATAAAGTCGATGTCTCTAACGTCATCGGATATATAGGTGTCGGAGGTCCGTACAGCTTTAGAAAGAGCCAGTCGATGACGCTTAAGATGCTCCTGGGAATGCTCTTTGCAAAGGGTTATGACCGCACGGAAGCTGAGCCCTGGTCTCTCATGACAAAGAATCACATTCCGATGCTGCTTATCCAGAGCAGGCACGACGGTCTTATTGAATTTGAGTGCGCGGAAGATCTTGCCGGCAAGGCGGAGATGGTCGGCAACAGCTGTGAGATCTATGAGGTCGAAGATAAGAGAAATACGCATTCATGGTATACGGCAGGTTATTTTCTTTTCGAGCGCAACGAGAGCAAAACGCTCGATAAGTATATGACATGGATCGAAAATGCCTGAAATAAAGTAAATTTTTTGTCTAAGAAAATTAACACTGAGTAAACACCTGCAAAATCTCCGTGATGTAAGATGAAAAATATCCTACAGAACCGGGGAACAGACATGATCTCATTTCTTGTTGCATTGCTCGTGCTTCTCATAGGCTTTTTTACCTATGGAAAAGTGGTCGAAAAGATCTTCGGACCGGATGACCGCAAGACTCCTGCCATTGAGATTAATGACGGTGTTGACTGCATGCCTGTGAAGACATGGAAAGCACTTCTTATCCAGCTTCTGAATATTGCGGGAACGGGACCTATCTTCGGCGCGCTGATGGGCGCATGCTTCGGACCTGTCGTATTCTTATGGATCGTATTCGGTTCTATCCTGGGAGGCGCAGTTCATGACTACATGAGCGGCATGATCTCCGAGCGTCACGGCGGCGCATCTATCGCCGAACTCTCCGGAATCTATCTCGGAAAACCCGCACTTTATTTGATGAGGATTTTCTCCATCCTTCTGCTCCTTTTGACCGGAACGGTCTTCGTAAATTCCCCTGCTTCGCTCATTGCAAGACTCACGCCAGCATCTCTTGGTGAGACATTCTGGATAATCGTTATCCTCATTTACTATATCGCGGCAACGCTCCTTCCGATCGACAAGGTGATCGGCAAACTCTATCCCATATTCGGCGTCATCCTGATCGTCATGGCCGTAAGCATTGCGGGTGCGATGATAATCCTTCCGCAGTACACGATCCCTGAGATCTCTTTGGAAAATCTCCACCCGGATAATCTTCCTATATGGCCGTTCATGTTCATCACGGTTGCATGCGGAGCGATATCAGGATTCCACGCAACGCAGTCGCCCATGATGGCCAAGTGCATCAAGTCCGAAAAGAACGGCAGGACCGTCTTTTACGGCGCCATGATAATCGAATCGGTCATCGCTCTCGTATGGGCTGCAGCAGGTGTTGCTTTCTACGGCGGCACACAGTTGTTAGGCGAAGCCTTATCCGGAACCGGACAGTCCGGAACAGTATATGAGATCAGCCAGACAATGCTCGGGTCTGTAGGCGGAGTACTTGCGATAATCGGCGTAGTCGTATGCCCGATCACATCAGGTGACACTGCATTCAGAAGCGCGAGACTCATACTTGCCGAATGGACAAAGCTCGATCAGAAGAAGATCCGCAACAGACTCCTTATCACGATACCTCTCCTTGCTGTCGGCGCGGTTCTTACGCAGCTCGATTTCAACGTCCTCTGGAGATACTTCTCGTGGAGCAACCAGACGCTCGCCATGATCTCGCTCTGGGTTGCGACCGCATATCTCCTCCGCAACGGCAAGCACAAAGCTTCAAGCGTTATCACGGCGATTCCCGCAACCTTCATGAGTGCGGTAACCCTGACATATATTCTCATGGCTCCTGAAGGCTTTAAGCTGTCTTCGTCGATCGCATATCCCGCAGGAATTATTTTCGCTTCTGCGCTCTTATTGGTATACTTGGTCAGGTGTGTACGAACAAAACGTGCACAGGGGATAAACTAAGTAAAAGAGGTAGAACATGAATAAATCATCCAGAAATCTCGGAGCAGTACTGGCAGTATTGGTCCTGCTTCTCCTGATCGCAGGTCTGGTCTTTGTCGTAGTTACGGTCTATAAAGACCCGCTCCAGGCTGAGATCGCTTCACAGGAAAGCTCTGCGATGGAGTCCACTACTCAGACTTCAGAGACAGAACCCGTGTATGTCGCTCCCAAGAGAATCGCGCTTTTCGAGACGGCAGACATCAACGGATATCTCATGAACACGACAAGTGGCGATCCCGAGACATTCGAGTACAGACTTGCATATGTTGCAAAGGTCGTTGAGAACGCGCGTGAGTCTGAAGATTTTGACGACGTCATCCTCATCGACGGCGGCGACATTTATGCCGGCACGCCCGTGTCCGACTATACGGGCGGCGCTGCACTGAGAGCTGCGGTCGGCCTCATGGGTTACGACGCGGTATCTCTCGGACACAGCGACTTTGCAAAAGACATTTCAGAATACGCGGCAGACACGTTCTGCACGGTTCCCGCATACGAGTTCGGCGACTACACCGGCGACCCTGAAGTTCCGGTCATCTGCGCCGACATCTGCTATTCAAACAACCATTCAAGAACGCTCTTCACAAAGGATTATGTCATCGTCGAAAAGGCCGGCTGCCGCATCGCACTGATTGGCTACATTCCCGATTTTTCAGACGAGATATTATCTGAGAATTTCCAAGACTACGAGATCCACGCTGACCTCGAAGAGTTCTCTTCACGCATCAAGGACATCAAGGAAGGCGAGAAGCCTGACGCCACCATCGTCGTAACTCATTCCGACCCTGCTGAACTTGCAGCAGCACTTGGCGAAGGCGAAGTTGACCTCGTTGCAGGCGCAGGTGCAAACAACGGAATCTACGGTGTTGCAGACAACGGCATTGCTTATGTCGAAGGCGGCGAAAAGGCTTCAGGCTACGCCAGCGCAACCCTCGTCATAGCATCCGACGGCACCGTTACGATCGAGAATCCCAAGTACACTTCCATCATCGACACACCCGAGCGCCTCTACGACACGTCTGCAAATGCAGGCATGTTCGCTGCTGACGTCCTGAAGCTCTCACACGATTCATGGGATGCAATAAGCGAGCAGATGAATGAAGCTCTTGGTTACACAGACGTTAACATTGAGCACGACGGCTTTGTCGACGACAGATCGACAACGGGCGGAAACTTCGTAACCGGCCTTATGCTCTCATACACAATGGAAGACGGCGTCGATGCGGCATTCACATATTCAGGCGGGATCTGCACTGACTTCGAAGTTGAAGACGGCGGCATCAACGAGATCTCCGTCGGCGACATCTATGCGCTCGCACCTTATAACGATTACTGGCTGATCTACGACGTTTCAGGTCAGGAACTCGTCCAGCTCCTTATAGACGGCTTCACGAATCCCGAATATGGCGACCAGGTATCAGGCCTCACATTTGAGTACAACAACAACGGCACAGTCGAAAACCCTGACATCGAGATCGTCAGCATCACATTGAAGAGCGGATCAAAGGTCGATCTCACCGGCACTGACGAGACATACCGCATCGTTATCTCAAGCCACTGCGCATATCTGCCGGGAAGCATTTTCGAGAACAAGGAACCCGTTCATTCCGAGCTCGAAGCACCCGTCGATAACCAGGCGATCATCAGCATCCTGCGCGACAGACGCGACAGGGGAGACATCCATATCTCTGTAAATACAGATTCAAGATGCACATGCCTTAACGCTGACAGTGTGCCTTCTGAAAACGCCGCACCCGCCACGACCACTGAAACCACTGAGACTTCAGAGACGACGGAAACTACTGAGACAACTGAAACTACAGAGACAGAAGCTGCCGGGACGGACGAGACCACAGAGACTACGGCAGAGTAAAGTCTAACTAAAACTACACTTAAGAGGATGCCCTGGAAACGAGGCATCCTTTTTAGTTGACTTCTCTTTGGGACTGGGTCTGTAATTGTTGGTCTTTTTTTGTGGCAACAATTACAGAAAATGGAAGATTTCTGTAATTGTCTGCCCTTTTTCGAGTAAACAGTTACAGAATTCGCAAAAATCAAAATTTGATGATACAATCGTGCCTGTTGTTTTCAGGAAAGATACATTAATCAGGAGATATAAATGAGCGACAACGGGAAGAATCAGGAGATGCTTGAGCAGTTAAAAGGCGCGGATGACAAGAAGAAATCCAAGAAGCAGACCAACGGCGACGGACACGTTCTTACACCTGCAGAGATCAAGCGTCAGGAACTATTCGATGAGAAAGAAAAAGAGATCCTTGCAAAAGGTTATAAGCGCAAGGACATCATCACAACTGTTCTTAAGGCTAACTTCGTCGGCATCCTTTTGACGCTCCCTTTTGTGCTTCTGGTAGTCGGCGGGTTCATCCTCAAAAACGGGTTCTTTAATATCGACTCGGCGATCAATGAAAACCCTGTCATGTATTTTGTTAAGCTCGCGATAATCATGGTCGTAACAGGTCTTCTTGCTGTCGTTCACGAGAAGATTCACGGGTGGTTTTGGACCATCGGCGCTGAGAACGGCGCAAAGGACATCGAGTTCGGTTTCCAGAAAGAGACCCTCACGCCTTACTGCACATGCAAATCACCGCTCACTAAGAATATGTATATCTTAGGCTCCATGATGCCCATGACGATCCTCGGTGTCGTGCTCGGCATCGTATCTATCTTCGTCGGCAGCTGGGTGGTTCTCGCGATCGCAGTGCTCCAGATCATCGGAGGTTCAGGCGACATCCTTATCACATCAATGCTCCTGCGCTATGACACTAAGGACAAGGATGTCATCCTTATCGACCATCCCACAAAGATCGGCCTTGTCGCTTTTGAAAAAGACAAAGAAACAGCCCCCAAAACTGAGGGCTGATAAAGTCTTAATCTGTCCGGTCCGGATTACGTTCTCTTATAAATTTTCCACAATGATTTAAGGCTTTCTTTATTCGGCTGGCTGATCAGACTGTTACCTTTGAAAATACCTGTTGTTATGTCGGAAATAGTAGTTCCGTCAACATTCCAGACCTCGATAATAGTGTAAGAGTCAAACGTCGCAATCTGAATGCTGATGTCGCCGGTGTAGTAAACATCCATCTTTTTCAGATACTTGATGAGCTTATCTACATTGTAGAGTTCCTTATCGTAACCGCTCTCTGTATATGTCCACTTTGAAGCATTGCTGGACTTTGCTACAGCCGTAAAGGTATAAGTGGTATAGTTGATTTCAGTATATCCGCCGGATTTTATAAGATTATTATAGCGGTCTTCCCTGATTTCATTTAACGTCGTGCCATTAACTTCAAGGTATGTTCTGTATACAGCAACCAGTCCGTTATCTTCACCGCACATCAGTACATAAGCAGGCTTGTTGCCCGAACTGCATGATGCAACCATCAGGCACAAGATGGACAGTATTGATATGAGACTTACGATCTTGGTAATCCGTGTTTTCATAATCCGCCTCCCCAAAAAATGTACCGACAGAATATCACAGATTTTTGATAAAGCCAATCAAAAACTATCAATCAAACGTAAATGTATCGAGAACTGACCTCGTCTCGTCATTCTCCGTTACGAACTCAAAGTACACGGCATGCTTTCCCGTGATCTTTTCCGTAATCTCGAAAACGATCTCCTTGGCATCCTCTTCAGCCGCCTTCGTTGCAACAACTTTGCCATTGTAAGAATCAAGCCTGATGCTTACCTTGAATCCCTTAGGGAACTCGCCGTTGATAGTAGCCTTAGTTGCGCCTTCGCTTCCGAAATTCAGGTATCTGAAACCGATCGTCGCGCCGCTCTGGATATCAACAACCGGTGCGGAATTGCCCTCATAAACAGGTTTAATGTGAGCACGCCTTACATCCCTGTTAGTTCCCTCAGCGTTATCAAGATAATTGTGCTTTCCGGTACCGTCGTACATGTGGCATGTGTAGCCTGCAGATATGATCGCGAAAGCATCAAGTCCGTCCTTGTAAAAGCCCTGTGAAGTCATGTCGACAACATCAGACTTAACAGGCTCGCCGCCCTCGTATTCGATCTTTCCGATATAGATCTTTCCATTCTTGCCGACAGCAACGTCAACCGGCTCGACCATTGCCTGTCTTGCATATTCGTCGCAGCCCGTCTGCCTGTGATAGAAAACATACCACTGGTCATTGATCTTCATCAGTGAACCGTGATTGTTGCCCCACTGATATGTCATGATGCCGTCGCCGTCAGGTCCCGTGATTATCTCACCGCCATTGAAGCTGATGTCGCCGCCTTCCTTGTAATCGCCCAGCGGAGAATCGCTCCACTTGTAGCTCAAGAAACCATTGCAGCTTCCCATTACGCCCAGCTCAGGCTTGCGGTATTCATAACGCTTTGAGTAAACAAAAACATACTTGCCGTTGACTTTTCGCGGGCTGGACGCCTCAAAGAAACCGTCCTCGGGAATAACGTGTCCGTCATCTTCCTTGATCCAGAAAGGCTTCGAGTGACCGATGATGTGCCTCCTGATAGTCTCCTTCTTGATCGTAGCCATGTCATCATTAAGCTCAGCCGCATGGCACTCGCAGAAACCCCAGAACGCATAGACCTTGCCGTCGTCATCAACGAGGATGCCCGGATCGAATCCGAGCTCAGTCTTAACGGGATTGGTGAAAGGACCCCACGGTGTTTTCGAAGTCACGAGCATGATCGAAGAACCCCTGTTCTCCGCAGCATACATATAAAACGTATCGCCCTTCTGGACAACGTCGGGTGCATAAAGATCGCCCCCATCCGAAGCCGTGTAGCAGACGCCGTGGCATGTCCAGTTCGTGAGGTCATCCACGGGCGCAGACCATACAACATAATCGGGTCCGCAGTAGTCAGTCTTCTTGGTATCGTGCGATCCGTAAAGATAAATGCGGGTCTCGCCGTTATAAGTAAATACTCTCGGCTCTCCATCGGGAACATGCTCCCAAAGCGGCATGTACGGATTCGCGCCTGTAACTATAGTTTTCTTGTCCATGGTATACCTCTCTTGATTAGATACTTAATGCTACAACATTGATAATAAATATCAATAGACGAGCGCGTTTGAAAAGTTGTGGGAATAAGTGTTTGTATGCAGTAGCACCTGAAGGCTTCACCGTCAATGGACGCAGGCTTGCCTTTGGCACCATTGACTGCTCGCCTTTACAGGTGCTGAAGTAGTGTTCAAGAGGCCGGATTCTCCGACCTCGCATCTATAGATGCCGGTCTTTAAGACTATCGCTGCAATACGACAATCCCTTAAAAAATTGAGACTAGTCTCAATCTTTGGTCCAAAGTCTCAACCTGCTCCAAATCTATTGAAGTTTCCCGTGCGCGCTTTTATAGTGCGGGTAATGTTGGGATGCGTTACTTACTGAATTTGAGTTTTCGTATTTCAGTAAGTAAAAATACGCACTTCCGTCGCGTTTTTAGAAAAGATTTACTTACTGAAAACAGAATTTAGAATTTCAGTAAGTAAAAATGCGCACTTCCGTTGCGTTTTTCGAAGAATTTTACTTACTGAAAACGGGTTTTGCTTTTTCAGTAAGTAATCTTTCTAGTTTTAGAAGATTTTTTCGCAAGATTTTACTTACTGGATTGAGGTTTTTCAAAATCAGTAAGTAATCACACAGCTTTAGATGCAGGTTTTCGAGTGATTTTACTTACTGAATTCGAAAATCTTGATTTCAGTAAGTAAAGAGAAAGGAGAGGGAAATAACATGACCAAAGATTACAAATATGAATTATTAAGTGCTGAAGAAATAATCAAAGATTTTAAGGCTCGTAAGCTCAATATAGAGAAACACATTTCACGAGTTAAGAAAAGGATTGATAATGCGCCGCCGGGAACGCTTCGTATAGCTAAGAGCCACAACCATTATCAGTTCTTCCAAAAGTTCAGTCCGGAAGAAAAAACCGGAGCTTATATACCAAGTAACAACCAATCCCTTCCCTCCAGGCTTGCCCAAAAAGACTACGACATCAAGCTGCTCGAGGTGCTGAAGCAGCAGCAGAAAACAATCGACAGGTTCCTTAAGGACTTTGACCCTGATGCGGCAAAGCAGGTTTACGAGAAGCTTAACAGCACGAGAAAGCTCCTGGTCACACCCGAATTCATAAGTGATGAGGAATACGTAAAGCGGTGGATGAGTGTGCCGTATACGAGGCCGCCGTTCAAGGAAAATACTCCTGAATACTATACGGCAAAGGGCGAGCGCGTGAGGTCGAAGTCGGAGATACTGATCGCTGATGCGCTTTTCAGGCACAACATTCCGTACAGGTGCGAGTTCCCGGTGTATAGCGGAGGGGTCATTTTCGCGGCGCCGGATTTCAATTGCATGAATGTGAGGCTGAGAAAAGAGTACTACTGGGAGCATTTGGGCAAGATGGGCGATGAGGAGTACATGGATAATAACAAGGACAAGCTGGATAAGTACGCTCTGGAGCCGGACTTCGATGAGACGAAGCTGATCATTACCATGGAGACGGGCAACAAGCCGCTGAATACAAAAGTTGTCGAGGAGAAGATCCGGAAGTACCTGCTGTAAAAAACCGAAGCTTCTGCTGAAAAAACAAGGAAATGCCTGCCGCAGAAGTTAGTTTGTTCTAACTGTATAAAAATAGAGGGAATCAACATAAAGTTAGATTGTGCTAACTGTCAATACCGACCGTTTATACCCGAGTATATAATAAAGTCGAAAATTGGTAGAGGTGTCAATGCTGTGCGGGACTGGGCCCGAAGTCAGGACTTTTGCAGGCGTTGACGGCGGGGGGACACATATGACTTTAAGAGAACTCAAAGCAGGGCAGAGTTGCAGAGTAGTATCGGTTGGCGGCGAAGGGGCGCTGCGCCAGCATTTTCTCGATATGGGAATCATTCCCGGCGCGGAGATCACGATCGTTAAGTTTGCGCCGATGGGAGACCCGGTTGAGGTCAGGATCCACGGTTATGAACTGTCTTTAAGACTGGACGACGCAGAGAAGATCACGATTACAGAGAGCGCAGTTAAGGCAGAAGATACAGCCAAGACTGAAGATACAGCCAAAGAGAAGCGCAAGGACAAGGCGAATGTTGCGCACCCGAACTTAGGTGAGCCGGGTGTCCACCACGATAAAAAGACCGAGAATCCGCTGCCGGATGACCACGTGCTTTCTTTCGCACTTGTAGGCAACCAGAACAGCGGAAAGACGACGCTTTTCAACAGGCTCACGGGTTCCAACCAGCACGTGGGAAATTTCCCGGGCGTTACTGTCGACCGCAAGGACGGCGCGATAATTGGCAATCCGAAGACTGTGATCACGGACCTTCCGGGCATTTATTCGATGTCGCCTTATTCAAAAGAGGAGATCGTGTCGAGAGATTTCGTGCTCGACAACAAGCCTGACGCGATAATCAATATCGTTGACTCCACGAACATTGAGCGCAATCTGTATCTGACGATGCAGCTTCTGGAGACTGACAGGCCGGTCGTTGTCGCGCTCAACATGATGGACGAGCTGACCGGTAACGGCGGTTCCGTTGACATCAACCTCATGGAGCAGATCCTGGGTGTGCCGGTCGTTCCGATCAGCGCTGCGAAAAACCAGGGTATCGATGAGCTTATTACCCACGCACTTCATATTGCGAAATATTGCGAAAAGCCTCTCGAGCAGGATTTCTGCGCACCCGACAGTCCCATTCACAGCTCGATCCACGCGGTCGAGCACCTCATTGAGGAGAAGGCAAAAAACACCGGCCTTCCGCTCAGGTTTGCTGCATGCAAAGCGCTTGAGGGAGACGAGCTGATCTTAAACCAGTTAGGTCTTGATGAGAACGAACAGGGACTTCTTGAGCACATCAGGGTCAAGGTCGAAAAGAAGTCCGGACTCGATCCCGCTGCAGCTGTTGCAGATATGAGATTTACATACATAATGCAGCTTGTCAGCCAGTGCGTTACAAAGCCTGTGCAGAACAGGGAACGTGAGAGAAGCGAGAAGGTCGACAGGATCTTAACGGGCAAGTTTACAGCGATCCCGATCTTTATCCTGATCATGGGCCTGGTATTCTTCCTGACATTCAACGTTATCGGCGCGTTCCTTCAGTGGCTGCTCGAACTGGGCATCGAAGAACTGACCGCCGTGACTGAACAGGCGCTCACGAATGCGCATGTTAATGATGTAATTCACAGCCTCATTATCGATGGTATTTTCGAGGGCGTAGGAAGCGTATTGAGCTTCCTGCCTATCGTTGTTGTAATGTTCTTCTTCCTGTCGCTTTTGGAAGACAGCGGATACATTGCCAGGATCGCATTCTTCATGGACAAGATCCTCCGCAAGATCGGACTGTCGGGAAGATCGATCGTGCCGCTCCTTATCGGCTTCGGATGCACGGTTCCAGCGGTCATGTCCACGAGAACGCTTCCTTCCGACAGGGACCGTAAGATGACGATACTCTTAACGCCATTTATGAGTTGCACGGCAAAGCTTCCGATCTACGCTTTCTTCGTAAGCTCATTCTTCCCGGGCAAGGGCGGACTCATCATGATCGGACTTTATGTGCTCAGCATCATCATCGGAATCCTCATCGCGTTCATCTACAAAAAGGTATTGTTCAAGGGCGAGGCAGCGCCTTTCGTAATGGAGCTCCCGAACTACAGACTGCCGTCTTTGAGAAGCACGGTACAGCTCATGTGGGAGAAGGCAAAAGACTTCCTGCAGAAGGCTTTCTCGGTAATCCTCGTCGCGACTGTTGTCGTATGGGCGTTGCAGAGTTTTGACACAAGATTCAACCTCGTTGAGGATTCTTCACAGTCCATAATGGCTTTGATCTCAGGCTTTATCTCACCGGTAATGAAGCCTTTGGGTCTTGGTGACTGGAGGATCACGACGTCACTCATCAGCGGATTCATGGCGAAGGAAAGCGTCGTTTCCGTGCTCGAAGTTCTTTTCGGAGCCGAGGGCGGAATCAGTGCGGTGCTTGGCACGGTCGAGGCAGCTACGCTCCTTATCTTCAGCCTTTTGTACACGCCCTGCGTTGCGGCTATCGCATCCGTAAAGCGTGAGCTCGGCTGGAAGTGGTCAGTCGCAGTCGTCGCCTGGCAGTGCATCCTCGCGTGGATCGTAAGCTTCCTGTTCAGGATCATCGTGCTGGCATGCACGGGAGGACTTGTATGAGACCTGTAGATTATATTCTGTTAGCGGTAATCGCGGCGGTCCTGGTTGGAGCGGTCGTGCTTGCAGTCAGGCGCAAGAAGACGAGCCCGTGCTGCGGTAACTGTGCCGAATGCATGAAGAAGCACGGCGTTGGCAGCTGTTCTTCCACTGCTCGAAAATAAGGATCAGCCGTTATTCGTTTCAGACAGAAAATAAGGAACAGCACTCTTTCTCGTTCCGAAAATAAAAAAAAATACGGGGGCGCCTGGTAAGGAAGGCACCCCCGTTCTATATTCGATTGACTGTCAGGAGATTTTCTCTTTTGTTTCCGCACGGGCCTGAGCTGTCATGAGTGAAGACGTTGTGGCCTTGTGCTTGATCGGCTTCCAGCCGGGGTTTACGAAGATCGCTGCAAATGCGACCGGAATGTACGTGAGCATGAAGAGCGGGAATGTGAAGATCGAGAAGATCTTTCTTGCCACACCGGCGTGGATGTTCTTCCATTCCGTGACGGTCGTGATGCCGCCTAAGACAATGAGGAGCGCACATGCATTGAAGATAGTCTCACACATTGACCAGAGCGCGATCGTGATGTCGCCGCCCGTTGCCGCGCCGATGATGCCGTATGCAAGATTGCAGACGATCGACGTTGCGGTAAGGAAGAATGCCGGCATGATGTTCATGGCCATGTCGAATGCCGCGAAATTACCGTGGAAAGTCTCACGTGTGAGGGCCTTGCCATAGTGATGGAAGACCTGGAAGTAGCCTCTTGCCCAGCGCATGCGCTGTCTGAAAGACTGTCTTAAAGATGTGGGCTGTTCGTCGTAGAAAACGGCGCTTCTGCAGAATGCGATCTTGCGGCCTTTGCAGACACGGTTGATAGTGAATTCGATGTCTTCCGTAAGAAGGTGGAAAGGCCATCCGCCGATATCCTTGAGGACTGCATCTGAGAAGAAGAATCCCGTGCCGGAGATCGCAGCCGAAGAGCCCAGCTTGTAGCGTGCGTAGTTGAGGTACATTGTCTCTCTTAAGAACCAGAGACCGTAGCCTGCGCTGATCCAGTTGTCGCCGTAGTTCTTGATGTTGCGGTAAGAAGTGATGGCTTCGTTGCCTTCAAGATGGCACTTGTGCATTTCTTCGATGTAATCGGGCGCAAGGACGTTGTCGGCATCGAAAACAAAATATCCGTCAAAACCTGAAGGGAAATCCTTTTTGATCTCGCCGAGAAGTGCTTCCATTGCATAGCCCTTGCCGATCTTGTCAATTGATCTTCTGGTGTAAGCGACTGCGCCGTGTGCGATAGCGACGCCGTATGTGTTGTCAGTGCAGTTGTCAGCCATAACGAATGTGGTGACTCCGCCCTTATATGTCTGGCCGTTGATGCTGTCTATGAGGTCGCCTATGACGTTCTCTTCGTTTCTTGCGCAGATGAGGACTGCGTAGTTCTTGAGGTTACGTTCGCAAAGCGCGTTATCGGCATTGCCGGAAGCGTTGGACAAGGCGGCTTTTTTTGCCTTCTTTTCGCGGTGCTGCATCCAGAGCGATACAGGAACGTAAATGAACTGATATGAATAACATACGGCGAAGATGGCCGTGATGATGAAATTTATAATCCTGATTGTTTCCATGTTTTCTCTCCCGGCACACATTATTGCACAATTGCTTTTAAATAGTTGTGGCAAAAACATTAAGATTTCCTTAAGAGTAAGGCAATTTCGGATGACAGCTTGAGTATAGGAAAACAGAAGCTCCCGCTCCATTGATTTTGCTTACGCAATACTTACATCTTTGTCACATCAGCGCCAGGCGATATAATATGAGGCAAGAGGTGCAATATGTCTTTTAAGATCGTCCGTAATGACATCACGAAAATCAAAGCTGACGCGATCGTCAACACTGCAAATCCGGAGCCCGTTTATTCTGCCGGAACCGACAGTGCTGTCTATAATGCCGCCGGCGCCGAAAAGCTCCTTGCAGAGCGCAAGAAGATCGGCAGGATCGCTGAAGGCGACTTGGCTGTTACGCCCGCTTTTGATCTCGATGCGAAATACATTTTCCACACCGTAGGCCCCATCTGGCAGGGCGGAGATTACGGCGAGAAGGAGACTGTCAGAAAGTGCTATCAGAACTGTCTTAACAAGGCGGCAGAATTAGAGCTTGAGAGCATCGCGTTCCCGCTCCTTGCGACCGGCACATATGGCTTCCCGAAGCCTGATGCCCTCCTGATCGCGACATCGGTATTTGGCAGTTTTCTTGCAGATCACGAGATGGATATCACACTCGTTGTTTTCGACAGCGAATCTTTCGCATTATCGGACAAGATATTCGCAGGTGTCGACCGGTTCATCGATGAGAATTACGTTGAAGAAAAGATCGAAGAAGAGTACGGCGAAGCTGTCATGGAAGACAGAATGGAGATGCCTTCATTTGACGTATGTGAAGAAGCACCCGCCGATTTCCATCGTGAGAGAAGATCACGCAAAGAACGCTTGAGAAATGAGCGTTTGAGAAATGAGCGCAGAGGACTTTTTGCAACCGGCAGGAATGCAATGATGGTAGAGCCTCCGGCAGCCATGTCCATGTCCGAGGCCTGTGCAGCCCCTAAAAGATCACTTGATGATGTGGTCAAGAATATCGGTGAGACCTGGCAGGAGAGCCTCTTAAGGCTCATCACCGAAAAAGGTTATTCGGACACTGAAGTATACAAGCGCGCAAATGTCGACAGGAAGCTTTTCTCGAAGATAAGAAGCAACAAGAATTATCAGCCCAAAAAGAATACCGCGGTTGCGTTCGCACTGGCTCTCCGCCTTAATCTCGACGAGACCAGGGATTTCTTAAGACGTGCGGGCTACGCCTTTTCGCCGTCGAGCATATTCGATCTCATAATCGAATATTCGATAGACCATGGCATATATGACCTGATGCTCATTAACGGAGCGCTTTTCGACCACGACCAGCCGCAGCTCGGCGCGTGAAAATGTCGCCTGACAGGCGACCCCTGACCCCTCATAAGATCCTATACTGAACTCACGATCAAACATTCGCAAAGGAATAGCGATAGAAAGTGAGGAAAGTAAAATGAAAAAAGGTTTAACGGAAATCGTATTTATCCTGGACAGAAGCGGCTCAATGAGCGGACTTGAAAGCGACACGATCGGAGGCTACAACTCCATGATCGAAAAGCAAAAAAAAGAAGAGGGCGAGGCATTGATCTCAACAGTGCTTTTCGACGGGCAGACAGATGTGCTTCACGACAGAGTCCCTCTCGATAAGATCAGCCCCATCACGGAAAAGGAATACTATGTCAGAGGATCGACAGCACTTCTCGATGCAGTAGGCGGCGCGATCCATCACATCGGAAATGTCCATAAGTATGCAAGGGAAGAAGACGTTCCGGAGAAGACACTCTTCATCATCACGACAGATGGCATGGAGAATTCCAGCAGACAGTATTCCTATGACAAGGTCAAAAAGATGATCGAAAAGCAGAAGGAAAAGTATCACTGGGAATTCATCTTCCTCGGCGCAAACATCGATGCGGTAGGCGTTGCAGACAGGTTCGGCGTGGACAGGCAGCATGCTGTAAGGTACGAATGCGACAGCGCTGGAACAGCACTTAACTTCCAGGTGATGAACAAGATGGTCTCCTGCGCAAGAGGTGCCAAGAGCGCGAAGGCAATGAACGAAGCCTTCTGCTCAGAAGAGATGCTCGACGAAGTCCGTGAGGATTATAAGAGAAGACATAAGTAAGAGCCTGATCTGCTCATGTTAAAAAGTTCAGCCTTAGTTAAAGTGTTCAATTTCAGTTAGAGGGCTCAATCTCAAAAAAGTTCAGTCTTTTGTTCCGTCTATAGACTGAACTTTTGACTGAACAATCGCGAAAATAATATAAAGTTCAGTCTTTTGTTCCGTCTGTAGACTGAACTATTGACTGAACTTCCGCGCTATCGAAAACAAGGCAAAAGTAAACCGCCCGTAGCCTTCATACATGGGCGGTTCTAACCAAACATAGCGAGGGCAACCGTCGACCGGTAACACCTCATCACAACTTCATTATATCGTCCGGAATTGGCATCGTCAACGAATCACAAATCATGGTCGCAGCGGGCCGGGCGATGAGTACGATTATTGGCCGTATATCGGGTTTCGGATGGATTATAATTAGGCCATAAAGATTTGAATCAGGAGGATCGTATCAGTATGCATGAGATCAAGTGCCCCAAGTGTGGCGAAGTTTTCCAGGTAGACGAGTCAGGTTATGCCGAGCTGTTAAGCCAGGTAAGGAATGAAGCATTTGAAGATGAACTCCATAAGCGTGCCAGGGAGTTGGAAGAGAAGAATAAGAATGACATCAAGATGGCCCAGATGGAGCAGGAGAAAAACTATAATGCTGCCCTGACCAATAAGGATAAAGTTCTTGCCGAGAAAGACATGGAGATCCAGCAGCTCAAGAACAAGCTTGAGATGAATGATTCACAGCAGAAGCTTGCCATCACTGAAGCTGTAAGTGGCAAGGACAAGATCCTTGCAGAAAAAGAAGCCGAGATCATCAGGCTTAAGAGCCAGATCGACAACCAGAAGACTGAGAGTGCTCTTAAGGAGAAGAATCTCGAAGAGAACTATAAGAACCAGCTTAAGCTCAAGGATGACCAGATCGATTACTATAAGGACATGAAGGCCCGCCAGTCCACCAAGATGGTCGGCGAGAGCCTTGAGCAGCACTGCCAGAACCAGTTCAACAGTTTGCGTATGACGGCTTTCCCGAATGCATATTTCGAGAAGGACAACCAGGTCAGCGAATCCGGAAGTAAGGGCGACTTTATCTTCAGGGAAGCAGATCCTGAAGGCGTTGAGTTCATCTCCATCATGTTCGAGATGAAGAACGAGATGGACACCACTGCAAGCAAACACAAGAACGAAGATTTCTTCAAGGAACTCGACAAGGACAGAAATGAGAAGCACTGCGAATATGCAGTCCTGGTCTCACTTCTTGAGAGTGATAACGATTACTATAACAACGGCATCGTTGATGTCTCTTACAAGTATCCCAAAATGTATGTTATCAGACCGCAGTTCTTCATCCCGATGATCACTCTCTTAAGAAATGCCGCACTCAATTCACTGCAGTATCAGAGAGAACTTCAGGTAGTCAGGAACCAGCAGCTCGACCTCGTTAATTTCGAGAGTAACATGCAGGACTTTAAGGATGCTTTCGGCAAGAATTACAGGATCGCATCAGAGAAGTTCCAGACTGCGATCGAAGAGATCGACAAGACGATTGACCATCTCGAGAAGGTCAAGAAAGCGCTCATGTCTTCCGAGAACAATTTGCGTCTTGCAAACAACAAGGCTGAAGACTTGTCCATCAAGAAGCTTACCAAGAATGCTCCTTCCGTCAGGCAGATGTTCGATGAACTCGACAATGGCGGGAACCAGCTGCCTGAAGAATAACGAAGAACAACAAAGAGCAATAAAGCATTTTTAACTACTGAGACATTCAAAAGGATTTTGGGGCCGGTTAACTGACCCCAAAGTTCTTATTGCTTCCTTTAAGACCTGCAAGGCAATAAGATTCATAATAGAGTATAATTAGCGCTATGAAGGTCTCAAGGAACAAGGTAGTGGTCTCTATTTTGGCGGGTATTGTGCTCGTCCTTTTCATAGCGACTGTGGCCGGATTGTTCTACTACAGAGAGATGATCAAAAAGCTTGGTGAAGTCCATGAAGAAGAGTTTACCGAGTATCCGAGATTATATGCATACATCGCCGAAGATCCCGACAGCCAGCTGTCGAACAGGATCTATAAAGAGATCGCGGAGTATGCTGTCGAGAACGACTGCTACGTCGAGATGACGGGTCAGAACCTCTCCACGAGTTATTCCAAAGCGGACAGAATGAACATTGCGATCAGCTCAAAAGTTGACGGCATCATTCTGGAAGGCGACGATTCAAAAGAGACGGCAGATCTCATCGATAAGGCGACTGCAAACGGTATTCCGGTAGTTACCGTTTTGTCCGACTGCCAGACATCTTCAAGAAAGAGTTTCGTAGGTCTCAATAACTTCAGTCTCGGTTCCGAATACGGTGAAGAGCTTGCGACGATCGGAGAGATGAACAAAAAATATCCTCTGAACGCGTTGATCCTGTTAGACGGAGATGACGGCAACTCAGATGACATCATCCACGCTGCTATCCAGCAGTCGGTTACGGGACGACTCATAAAACTCACTTCGGCGGTAGTAGATACTTCATCCCCGTTCACATCAGAAGAGAGTGTCATGAATATCCTTGACGGACTTGCGACCATTCCGGATGTCATCATCTGTCTCAATGACCGTACTACCGAGAGTGCCATCCAGTGTATCGTCGAGAAGAACCTCGTAGGCAAGACGACAATCCTGGGTTATTACGATTCCGACACGATCTTAAAGGCGATCGACAGGGGATCCGTTTATGCGACATTTGCTATCGAGACAAAGACCGTTGCAAAGCAGTGCGTCAACGCGCTCAACGAATATAACAACACGGGATTCGTAAGTGAGTACAACCCTGCAAACTACATCCTGATCAACCGCCAGAATGTTTCCGAATATACACGGGAGGATGGTGTTGATGAGGGCTAGTTTCTTTTCCAACATGAAGATCTCCCGTAAGCTCGTTGCGGTATTCCTCATAACGTCTGTCATTGCGATGGGCGTCAACATCTTCATTTACTTTAACCTCAACCAGGCGCTCGATAAGATCAACCAGGTATTCTCGAGCAATATCAGCCTTAATGAATTGTCGGATAACTTAAACCAGATCCATTCCGGTCTCACGGGATATCTTGAGACTAAAGGCACAGATGATCTTGAGCTTTACTACGCATCTTCCCAGAGAATGGAAGTGCTGATGAATGATCTCAATGACGATGTCACGAACAACAGCGTAAAGCTTTCCGAACGTGACATCAGAAACATGCTCGAGACATATCTTGCGACTGCCGATGAAGCGGTCCAGGCAAAGCGAGGCAGGAACATCGACGAGTACACCGCCAAGTACAATGAATGCACCAGGATCAGGGATTATCTGAACACGTATATCTACTCGGTCAACAACGAGCAGTTCAGAACGAACTCGAATAACTACAATGCGCTCGTTAATTCACTGAGATATACGGAGATCATGAGCATGCTCATTTTCGCCGTTGCATCGGTCATGAATGTATTGCTCATAATCATTCTGACGAACACCATCACGAGGCCTCTTACGCGCCTTTCCGCGAAAGCCGATGAGATCTCGCAGGGCAGCCCCGAAAACGTTGAACCTCTCGAAGTAATTTCCGATGACGAAGTCGGTAAGGTGACAAGGGCGTTCAACGAGATGCTCGCATCCATCAAGGATTACATCGCGCGTATCAGGACGCAGCTCATCACGCAGAGTGAGATGAAAGAGAAGAACCTCCTCATGGAGACGCACCTCAAGGATGCGCAGCTTAAGTATCTGCAGTCGCAGATCAACCCGCACTTCCTTTTCAACACGCTCAATGCGGGTGCGCAGCTGGCCATGATGGAAGGCGCCGACAGGACGGTCGAATACATCAGGAACATGGCTGACTTCTTCCGTTACAACGTTAAGAAGAGTTCCGAGACGGTCAAGCTCTCAGAAGAGATCGAACTTGTCGATTCATATATGTATATCCTCAATGTTAGATACAGCGGAGAGATCCTTTTCGAGAAGGATATCGACGAGGAACTTCTCTCGGTAATGGTCCCTTCCATGATCATCCAGCCTCTTGTCGAAAATTCGATCAAGTACGGCATCAAGGACCTGGAGCCGGGCGAAGGCAAAGTTACGCTTTCCGTTTACCGAGAAGATAAGATGTGCTGTATCAGGGTCAGCGACAACGGTATCGGCACCGATGAGGAGATCATCGAGAAGATCATGAATCACGAGAAACGCCCGTCTGAGACAAGAGGCGTCGGAATAACGAATGTTATGGCAAGGCTTGATCTTTACTACAACAACAAAGAAGTTTTCGAGATGAAGAGCCGCAAGAACGAAGGAACACACGTAACGATAAAGATACCGCTGGAGGATGGAAATGTATAAGATCATGCTCGCCGATGATGAGGGAATCGTCCGCGAATCGCTCAAGTTCATAGTAGATAAAGAGTTTCCGGGCCAGTTCGAGACTTTCGAAGCAAAGACCGGACGCCGCGTAATCGAGCTCGCCGACGAGGTGCGCCCTGACATCGCGTTCATGGACATCAGGATGCCCGGCATCAACGGCATCGACGCCATGAAGGAGATCAGGACAACGAACCCCAACATCGTGTTCGTCGTCATCTCCGCTTACGACAAATTCGACTATGCGAAGCAGGCATTAAATCTCGGCGTTATCGACTACATCAACAAGCCTTTTGACAAGGCGCAGATCGTTGCTGTCTTAAAGAAAGCGATGGCCGAAGTCGACCGTGTTCGCGAGCAGAGAAGCCGCGAACTCGAGGTCAAGGAGAAGCTCGAGAGCATCGTGCCGATCATCGAGAACGGCCTCATCCAGGACCTTCTTTCACATGAGCATTACAAAGAGAATATCGACGAGTACAAAAAGCTCCTTGAGATCAACGAGAAGTATGGTCTTATGCTTGCCATAGTAAGCGGCGATAAAGAGTCCGGAGGATATCTCCGCGGCGCCGTTCCTGCAAGCGTCAAGACACAGAAAAACTATGAGACAATCTTGCTCATTATAAGCGACAATTTCAAATGCATAACCGGTTCTGTCATGGGCAACAAGATCCCTGTCCTGATCCCCTGCGCAAAGAGTTCACTGACGCCTGAGGAATACCAGAAGATCGTTGATTCCGCGAACAGTGCGCAGGAAGAACTGGCGGAAGCACTGGGCATAGATTTCAGGATCGGCATAGGACCTGTTAAGCCTCTCGAAAACATGGCGGAATCGTACAGCGAGGCACTGTCGATACTCGTAAAATCCACGCAGAATGTTGCAGAGGCTATCGATCTTCCGGAAGGA
Organism: Oscillospiraceae bacterium; assembly: GCA_902787975.1. Taxonomy (GTDB): domain Bacteria; phylum Bacillota; class Clostridia; order Saccharofermentanales; family Saccharofermentanaceae; genus Saccharofermentans. Next base: position 29,791 of record CADAIP010000016.1, on the reverse strand, counting down.
TGTGAATACGATTCTGACTATCCTTTGAAGACCGAGAAGGATCTTTTCGATGCGATCGCACAGGGCGATGTTATAAGAGCAATCGAACAGGCAAACCTGTTCTTCGACTGGATGGAAAGAAGCTCCGGCGGCGCCATGAGCGACATCTGTCTTAAGGTGTTGGAATTCGTGCTCTGGGGCGAGAGACTCGCGTATGGCAACGGCGGTCACGTCTATCACTTCATGTCCAGAAGCGAGTACCTTCCCGAGATCAATTCCATGAAGAGCTACGACGAGTTGAGGCTGTGGTTCGTAAGCCACATCGAGCACGCCGTCAAAATGATCAACACGGCAAATGCCGCACAGACCGAAGACGTTGCCGAGAAGGCAAAAAAATACATCGACCAGAACTACAAAGAAGACATCTCATTGGACGACCTTTCAGGCATGTACGACATCAGTCCGTTCTACTTCAGCAAGGTCTTCAAGACACAGACCGGTGTTACGTTCACGGACTATCTGACAGGTGTCAGGGTCGCAAAGGCAAGGGAACTTCTCGAAGGCACGAACAAGTCCATGAAGGAGATCTGTTCGGAGGTCGGTTATTCCGATCCGAACTATTTCAGCCGTATCTTCAAAAAGCATACCGGTGTTACCCCGACCGAGTATAAGGAGGGCAGAAGATGATGCGCAAGATCATCGCGGTTTTACTGACACTTTCATTTCTTCTCTGTGCCGGATGCAGAGCCCCGGAGCAGAAGGAATTTACGCCCACGACCAAGAACGACACATGTACGATCGGTCTGTCATTTGACTCGTTCGTAATCGAGCGATGGACCAGGGACCGTGATATTTTCGTATCCACCGCAAACGAATTGGGCGCCGAAGTCAACGTCCAGTCAGCAGGCGGCGACGTCGACACGCAGATATCCCAAATCAAGTATTTCATCGAGATCAGCGTTGATGCAATCGTCATCATCACAGCCGACGCGGTCGCACTGACCGACGTGCTCAAAGAGGCCAAGAGCAAGGACATTCCGGTCATCTGCTACGACCGTCTCGTAATGGATGCCGATGCGGATCTTTATATTTCTTTTGACAACGAAGCAGTCGGCAAACAGATGGCCCAGGCTATCTGCGACAATGTCGAAGACGGCGGCAAGATCGTCGAGATCATGGGCCCTGAATCAGACTACAACGTTGCCCAGGTAATGAACGGCTTCCACTCCGTCTGCGATGAGCACGACATGAACATCACCCTCAAATACAACTGCGACAGCTGGAAGCCCGAGCTCGCTTACGAATTCGTCAACGAGCATTTCGATGAGATCTCCAAAGCCGACGCCATCATGTGCGGCAACGATGCCCTCGCAGGCGAAGCCATCCACGCACTCGCCGAGAGAGGTTACGCCGGCAAGATCTTCGTCACCGGCCAGGACGGCGACCTTGAAGCATGCCAGAGACTTGTCGAAGGCACCCAGCTCATCACGGTCTATAAGCCCGTCGAAAAGCTCGCGCGCCTCGCTGCCGAATGCGCCGTCAAACTCGCCTCAGGCGAAGAACTTGCCAACACCGACACCTTCTTCGACGGCTCCAAAGACATCCCTTACATCGCCATCGAACCTTCTGCCGTCACGCGCGAAAACCTCGACACGGTCATCATCGACAGCGGCTTCCATCTCAGGGAAGAGGTCTACATGAATGAAGGGTAAGCATTCTGGATTATTTTGAAGTGTGATTACTTACTGAAAATGAGTTTTTCGATTTCAGTAAGTAAAATATGGCCTTCCCAGGTTATGTTTCCCGAGTATTTACTTACTGGATTTGGGTTTTCCTTTTTCAGTAAGTAAAAATTCCTCTTCTGAGATCCGAATTTTCGAAAATTTACTTACTGAAAATCCATTTTTGTAATCCAGTAAGTAAATTAATTCGATACGAAGGCGTTTCGGCCTGTTTTTTACTTACTGAGATTTAATTTTCTGATTTCAGTAAGTAATCTGACTTCGAAAATGCTTCACCCCAAGAATAATTACGTACCTGAATAGCACTTTTTCAAAATAGGTACGTAATTTCAAAGCACTTATTCTGGATTTTACGTACCTAAAAGCTGTTTTTCATTTTTAGGTACGTAAAATGAAGCCTCATGTACTTCGAAAACTCAAAATCAGGAAGAAATTTACGTACCTGAGAAGGCTTTTTCGCAAATAGGTACGTAATTGCAGATCGATAAGCACAAGATTTACGTACCTGAATAGCACTTTTCCAAAATAGGTACGTAATCACCAAGCTCGCCTATCCCACCCTTTATATATACACGCGAAAAATATAAATAATTAATCATCAAATATCGGATTTGTGGCATTTGTGTTGTATTTAGCACAATCTTGACAATTTGGTGAGAATGAACACAAGATTGTGCTAAATTGCCGCAGAACCTTATGACTATTCGCCAAAAATATCAAGAATTTGGATATGCAACTCCTATATTCCTAATGTTAATTTGTATGTGGCAAGAAGTGCCATATTTTTCAATAGGAGGAATTTCCCAAATGAAAGCAAAGAAAATTATTGGAACAATTCTTTGTGCTGCAATGGCTATTACAGCATTGACAGGATGCTCCGCTGGTTCAGGAAAGAACAAGGTTGGCGTATCAATGCCTACAAAGGATCTCCAGAGATGGAATCAGGACGGCGACAACATGAAGAAAGAGCTCGAAGCTGCTGGCTACGAAGTAGACCTTCAGTATGCTAACAACGACGTTGCTACACAGCTTTCCCAGGTTGAGAACATGATCAACTCCGGTTGTAAGGTTCTCGTTATCGCTGCTATCGAAGGTTCTTCACTCGGAACAGCTCTCGATAAGGCTGCTGCTAAGAAGATTCCTGTCATCGCTTACGACCGTCTCCTTATGGACAACGCAAACGTTGACTACTATGCAACATTCGACAACTACATGGTTGGTACAATCCAGGGCCAGTATGTTGTAGATACACTTGACCTTGAAAACGCTGCAGGTCCTTTCAACATCGAGTTCACAGCTGGTGACCCCGGCGACAACAATGCGGGCTTCTTCTTCAACGGCGCTTATGACGTTCTTAAGCCTTACATTGAGTCCGGTAAGCTCAACATAGTTTCCGGCGAGTCCACATTCGAGCAGGTTGCTACACCTTCTTGGAAGACAGAGACAGCTCAGGCTAGAGCAGAGAACATCCTTTCTTCTAACTATGCAGACGGCACAAACGTTGACGTATGGCTTTGCTCCAACGACTCAACAGCTCTCGGCGTAGAGAACGCTCTCGCAGCTAACTACACAGGCAGCTATCCGATCATCACTGGTCAGGACTGCGATATCGCTAACGTTAAGAACATGCTCCAGGGCAAGCAGTCAATGTCCGTATTCAAGGATACACGTACACTCGCTTCCCAGGTTGTTAAGATGGTTACACAGATCCTCAACGGTCAGACTGTTGAAGTTAACGACACAACTACATATGACAACGGCAAGAAAGTTGTTCCTTCTTACCTCTGCTCACCTGTATTTGCTGACGCTGGCAACTATCAGAAGATCCTTATCGATTCCGGCTACTACACAGCTGATCAGCTTGCTTAATTAACAAGTTTTTAGCCCTTTGCAGGCGGGGGAAACCCCGCCTGTATATTGGGGGCTGACTTAAACCGCGATAGCTTAAACAGCAGCATCTGCAATCGCAGTTTTTCAAACCGCAGCATCTCTGCAAACAAACTCAAACTAAAAACTCAAAACTCAAACTTACAAGTAAGAAACAAAAACAAAATCACTACTTAAACGAAAGAGGCGACACATGGCAAAAGTTTTGCTTGAAATGAATAGCATAACCAAAACTTTTCCGGGCGTTAAGGCTCTCGACAACGTCAACCTTCAGGTTGAAGAGGGGGAGATACACGCACTAGTCGGAGAGAACGGCGCCGGTAAATCCACGCTTATGAACGTTCTCAGCGGAATTTATCCGCATGGCTCCTATGAAGGCGACATAGTATACGACGGCGAAGTAGTGTATCGACTGGAACAAGACATACGCAGAAGCAGATAAGTATCTGGAGATGGTAGGTCTTACTGATTCCTCGAAAACACTTATCAAAGATATTGGTACGGGCAAGCAGCAGCTCGTTGAGATCGCTAAGGCTTTGGCAAAGAATGCCAGACTCCTTATTCTTGACGAGCCTACATCATCACTTAATGAGACAGACTCTAGAGCACTCCTCGATCTTATGAAGAAGCTCCAGAAAGAGCAGGGAATGACGATGATCATCATCTCCCACAAGCTCAACGAGGTCTCATATGTAGCAGACAAGATCACAGTCGTAAGAGACGGATCCACGATCGAGACAATAGATGCAAGAGGTCAGGAAATCTCTGAGGCCAGGATCATCAAGGGAATGGTAGGACGTGAGATCACAGACCGTTTCCCTAAGCGTCACGACGTACCGATCGGTGATGTCATGATGGAAGTTAAGAACTGGACAGTCTTCCACCCTGAGTTCGCAGAGCGAAAAGTCGTAGACGACGTATCCATTAACGTAAGACGAGGTGAAGTCGTAGGAATCTACGGCCTCATGGGTGCCGGCCGTACAGAGCTCGCAATGAGTATTTTCGGACGTTCATACGGTATCGGAATCTCCGGTTCGTTAGTGCTGAAAGGACAGCCGGTTTATCTAACCAGTCCAAAGCAGGCGATCGCCGCAGGACTTGCATACGTTACCGAAGACCGTAAGGGCAACGGACTCGTTCTTTCAAACTCTATCAAGACAAATACCACGCTTGCCAATCTCAAAGCAATCAGTAAGGCAACCTTTATCGATAAGGATAAGGAATATATGGTTGCTGATGAATACAAGCAAAAGCTTAGAACAAAGACCCCTTCAGTTGAACAGCTCGTAGGAAACCTCTCCGGCGGTAACCAGCAGAAGGTCCTCCTCGCGAAGTGGATGTTCGCTGATCCGGATGTTCTCATTCTCGACGAACCTACAAGAGGTATCGACGTTGGTGCCAAGTACGAGATCTACTGCATCATCAACGATCTTGCAAAGGCCGGTAAGTCGGTGATCATGATCTCTTCCGAACTTCCTGAAGTTATCGGAATGAGTGACAGGATCTACATCATGAACCAGGCAAAGATCGTAGGAGAGATGAAGGCTTCCGAGGCAACACAAGAGAATATTATGGCTTGCATAGTTAAGTCGGGAAGTGAGGCATAACGATGAGTGGATCAAAGGTAAAAAACTTTCTGAGAAAGTACATGATGCTTATCGTTACGGTTGGTGTTGTATTTTTATTCTACTTCATCACGGGCGGTCAGTCTTTACTGCCTCAGAACATTAATAACTTAATATCACAGAACGCATACGTTTTCGTACTTGGAACAGGTATGCTCCTCTGTATCTTAACCGGTGGTAACATCGACCTCTCAGTAGGATCAGTAGTTTGTCTTGCAGGCGGTGTCGGTGCGATCATCATGGATGCAAAGCTCCCCTGGCCTATAGCAGTAATCGCTATGCTCGTCATGGGCGTTCTGGTAGGTGCATGGCACGGATTCTGGATCGCTTATGTAAAGGTTCCTCCGTTCATCGCAACACTCGTAGGCATGCTGGCCTTCAGAGGACTTGCAAATCTTATAATGAAGGGCTTCGCATATCAGGTTACAGACAAGACATTCCTTAATATCTTCGGCGGCGGTGATACCTGCTATATCCCTGATTTTTTGGCAGGCATCGGATCTGACATGGGACTTAACAAGACATGTCTGTTTGCCGGTATCCTCATTGCAGCCGGATATACTGTCTTCACATTGGTCAACCGTGTAAACCTCGTAAAGAAGGGTTATAAAGTTGATTCAATGATCACTTTGGTCATTAAGACGGGTCTTATCGATGCGGTTGTTGTTTGGATCGCATACAAGCTCGCTCAGTATAAGGGCATTCCTACGGTTCTTATCTGGATCGCTCTCGTACTCGGTACATTCGCTTACATCACCTCGAAAACAACTCTTGGCCGTAACCTCTATGCTGTCGGCGGTAACGAAAAGGCTACAAGACTTTCCGGTATCAACACGAAGATGGTTATGTTCAGTGCTTACACACTCATGGGACTTCTCGCAGGTTTCGCAGGTGTCCTCAATATTGCAAGACTCATGGGTTCACAGCCTACATACGGTCTGGGTTATGAGATGGATGCTATCGCAGCCTGCTTCATCGGCGGTGCTTCGGCATACGGCGGAACAGGTTCTGTCGGCGGTGTAATCATCGGTGCTGCCCTTTGCGGTATCATCAACCAGGGAATGATCCTTGCCCATACACCTCCGAACTATCAGACAGTAGTTAAGGGTCTGGTTCTTCTCGTAGCAGTTCTTTTCGACGTTATCATGCAGATGCGCAGAAAGGGCTCTAAGAAAAAGAAAAAAATTGAGACAACTGAGAAGGGAGGTGCTACTGCATGAACTCTTTCAGCATAGGAAATGTTCTTAAAAAGAACGTAATGACAATAGCACTTTTCGCTATCTATGTATTCTTCATAATCGGTACCGGCGGTAACATGTTTACCCCCTCAAATGTTACTTCTCTTATCGAGCAGAACGCATATGTATATATCCTCGGTGTCGGTATGCTCATGTGCATGCTCACCGGCGGTAACATCGACCTCTCTGTAGGTTCCTTTGTATGCTTCATGGGTGCAGTTGCAGGTGTCTTCTCCGTTATCAAATATGTCGGCACACCTCTGACACTGTTTATAGTTATTGGAGTAGGTCTTGTTTACGGTGCAGTCTTAGGTTTCCTTATCGCTTACCTCAAGATTCCGCCGTGGATTGCAACACTTGCAGGTTACCTTGCATTCAGAGGTCTCGGCACCCAGATCCTTATTACAGTTTCTGAGACATCTGCTATATCCAACTTCCCTGAGTCTTTCACAAGACTCTTCACGGGAAAGATCTTCGAGTCACCCTGGGGTGAGCTCAACATCCCCTGTGTAGTAATCGGAGCTATCGCTGCTGCTGCTATTGTTTACATCAATCTTGCAGGCCGTGCACGCAGGATTAAGAAGGGTTATTCAGCAGATCCTATGTGGTTTGTTATCGTTAAGAGTGTTCTTGAAGTAGCAGTTATCCTCGTACTCACATTCAAGCTCGCTTATGACGGCGGTATCCCGGTAGTTCTCCTCTGGATCATTGCTGTACTTGTCATCTATGGAATCATTACCGAGAAGACAACGATCGGCCGTCACTTCATGACAGTCGGTGGAAATGCTGAAACAGCAAGACTTTCCGGTATCAATAACAAGCTCATAATGTTTGCTGCATACCTCAACATGTCAGTCTTAACAGTTCTTGCAGCTCTCATCGTTACAACGAGATTCGGTTCCGCTAACGCATTTGCAGGACAAAACTTCGAGATGGATGCTATCGCTGCTTGTATCGTCGGTGGCGTATCCGCATACGGCGGAGCGGGAACCGTAATGGGAATGGTAATCGGCGCTACCCTCATCGGTGTTATTAACCAGGGTATGTCACTGATGACTATCGACCAGGACTGGATCAAGATCGCCAAGGGCGCAGTTCTCCTTATAGCTGTTGTATTTGATATCTTGTCAAAGAAAGGCAACAAGAGACAGTAAAAGAGTCCAATAATAACCCGTTCTTTCATAATATTGTTTTCCGGTCACCCGAATATCCGGAATGCACTTTACCTCCAGCCGCCGCGAGCTACCCTCTTGCGGCGGTTACCCTTTAAAACAGAGAGTACAGGTTAATTGATGTTAAACATTGTGTGAATTAAGCCATTTAAGGGTTTAACCGAGTTATAATAAATCATTGATAATTGACGAAAGGGGCTACAACATGAGTACAGAAAGAAACTTTTCCAAAGGCGAAGTCATCTTCAGGCAGGGAGATGCCGGCAACAGCTTTTTCAAGATCCTTGAAGGAAGCGTTCAGGTCATCGCCAACTACGGCGAAGCAGACGAGAGAGAGCTGACTGTTCTTAATCCCGGCGAGTTCTTCGGTGAGATGGCTGTCATCGAGACATATCCCAGAAGCAACACGATTGTAGCCGCTGATAATGTACGTACGATTGAGATCACAGCAGACGAGCTCAACGGTTACTTCGCTGAGAATCCCGACATGATCTACCAGATCATGAATCACATCGGAAGCAGGATCAAGACACTCACTTCAGAGTACGACGTTCTTGCTGCACTCCTCAAGGAGCTCCGCGCATCACAGGATAAGAAGAGCGAATCAGTCTTCGCAAAGATCAAGAAGTACATCGACTTCTACGCTTCAGGCAAGAACAACATCGACAAGCCGTCTGCCGAAGCACTCCGTGAAGCATCAGCTTCCCTCAAGGACCAGAAGACAGAGATCCTCGAGACATATAAGAAGGGCACGATCATCTTCAAGGAAGGCGAAGTCGGCAAGTGCATGTATATCGTTTACGGCGGTACCGTAGGCATCTATTCAAACTACGGCGATCCCAATCAGGTCAGGCTCACAGAGCTCTATCCTGTCGCATGCTTCGGCGAGATGGGCATGATCTCTGACGACGCAAGAAGTGCTACCGCAGTCGCAGAGAGTGATGAAACATATGTCGAGATCATCAGCCCCGACGGTCTCGAGCAGCTCTTCAAGGAATCACCCGTCAAGGTCGAGATGATCTTGAAGCATCTCTCATACCGCTTAAGGATGCTCACATACGATTTCCTTAATGCATGCAAGGAAGTCAATGACCTTTACAACAGCTGATCAGTTTTTGTTCTGATTTTTTTTGGCCGCGGGATGTTACAATATTACCGCGGCTAAAATATTTTTTACGGAGATTTCAGATGTTTGAAAAAATGCCTGCCGAGCAAATCAGTTATATTTTCGAGAACACGGAAGACGCAGTATGTCTTGTCTCTTCGGGCGGCGTTCTGCTGGAAGCAAATCCGGCGGCAGAAAAACTCTTCGGGATCTCCGCTGACAGCGCTATCAAGATATGGGATGCGATCCCCTTCGTTGAAGGCAACGATGACCTGATCCAGCTCTTCATCGACGCGGTCGCGCAAAAGCTCAAGGCCCAGGAAGAGATCGTCGATTACGTCAGCAACGACGGCACCAAATATAATCTCCACGTCAGGCTCAACTATTTCAAGAAAGACGACATGGCAGTTTACCTCGTCGTCATCACCGACCTCACCAAGCTCATCCAGGTCAGATCCGCTTTCGCAAGATACACTTCTCCTGATATTGCCGACTACGTTCTTACGACCGCCGAAGGTCAGAAGAGAGGCGGCCTTACGCAGGAAGTCACGATACTCATGAGCGATCTTAGAGGCTTTACCGCGCTCTCATCGAAAATGCCGGCCCAGAGCCTCATCGGTCTCCTCAACCATTATTTCGAGGCGATGGTCGCAGTCATCTCCAAGTACGGCGGCACGGTAATCGAGTTTTTGGGCGATGGTATCTTCGTCGTTTTCGGCGCGCCAAAGGAAATGCCCGACCATGCGTCCAATGCGGTCAAGTGCGCCATCGGAATGCAGAACGCGATCAAGGAAGTCAACAAGTGGACTGAAGAGAACGGTTATCCCGAACTCGCAATGGGCATCGGCATTAATACCGGCAGCGTCGTTGTGGGCAACATCGGTTCAGAGAACAAGATGAAGTACGGCTGCATGGGCCAGACGGTAAACATCGCCGGAAGACTTGAGGGCCTTACTGTCGGAGGTCAGGTCCTCATCACTGACAATACAAGACAAAAGCTTACGGGTGAGTTCGAATCCTGCTCTGAAGGAAGCTTCCTTCCCAAGGGTGCCAAGGATGAACTCAAGTATTATGAGGTTTCCAGGTTAGACGGCCTTTCTGTCGATACCAATTATTCAGTCATCGTCTGGACGGACTGCGACAAGAAAAAATACGATCTCCACACGGTTAAGGAAAAGACCGTTGAAGCAGTAGGCCATCAGGCAACGGTCTGCAAGATCTCGACAGATAAAAAGCATGCGCTTATCTCGTGCGATTACGAACTTACGCCCAGGACCAACATAATGCTCCAGGAAGGTGACAACCGCATTTATGCAAAGGTCATCAAGCCGGAGTATGACGGTTATGTTATTTGTTTCACGTCAGTGGCTCAAAGCGTATAAATATTAAGATTTCATAACAGATAAAGGCTTTTCGCGTGTTTATAGGATCAAAACCCTTGATAACACGCTTTTTCTTGTGTATTTTTCTAACATCAGTTTTTTGGAGAGCCCTAGTTTATGAGCGATTTTCTTACCAGCCTTGCGAACATCAACGATGCAGTGAATTCTTTCGTATGGGTCAAGATCGGCCTTTTCCTTCTGATCGGAACGGGCATCTTGATGACTGTCGTAACCAAATTCTTCCAGATCACCCACGCAGGACACTGGTGGAAAAAGACAGGCGGCGGCGTGTTCGACAAGAAGAGCCATAACAAAAAAGAGAAGGGAGCCGTTTCCCAGTTCCAGGCTCTCTGCACGGCATTGGCAGCAACGATCGGTACGGGTAACATCGCAGGCGTCTCTGCCGCTATCTGCTTAGGCGGCCCGGGAGCAGTGTTCTGGATGTGGGTTGCCGCATTCTTCGGCATGATGACTAACTATTCCGAGAACATTCTCGGCATCTTCTACAGACGCAAGAACAACGAAGGCGAATGGTCCGGCGGCGCAATGTACTACCTCCAGGACGGCCTCGGAAACTACAAGGGCTGCAAACACATCGGTAAGATCCTGGCCATCCTTTTTGCCATCTTCGCCACGCTCGCATCTTTCGGCATCGGCAACATGGGCCAGATCAACAAGATCACATTGAATCTCGAATCTGCATTCTTCCCTCAGAATTTAAAAGAACTGGCAATATTGGACGGCTCTGTCAGGGTAGTACCTCTCGCGATCGGCATCGTCCTCATGATCGGCGCAGGCGTCATCATCATCGGCGGCCTTAAGTGGATCGCAGCAGTTGCAGAGAAGGTCGTTCCCTTCATGGCAGTCGCTTATATCATCGGTGCTTTGGCACTCGTCGTCATACATTTTGCATCGCTTCCTGCCGCTTTTGGCGCGATCTTCAAGTTCGCATTCGGCATCAAGGCAGTTGCCGGCGCAGCTGCAGGCATTGCCATCAAGCAGGTGATCACTCAGGGCTGTAAGCGCGGCGTCTTCTCCAACGAAGCCGGCCTCGGTTCATCCGTTATGGTCCATTCGAATTCCGACGTTAAGGAACCCGTCAAGCAGGGCATGTGGGGCATTTTCGAAGTCTTCGCCGACACATTCGTTGTCTGCACCATGACAGCTCTCGTCGTCCTCACTTCAGGCTACATCGACCTTGAGACGGGCCTCGTAAAAGAAGGCGTCGAGGACGCAACTCTTGTTGCAAAAGCTTTCAGCAATGTTTTCGGTATCGGAGGCGAATGGTTCATCGCCGTCGCAATCCTGCTCTTCGCATTCACGACCGTCCTCGGGTGGTCCCACTACGGCAGCAAGGCGATCGAATACCTCTTCGGCTCAGTAGGCACCATAGCTGCGAAGGTCTACAAAGTCATTTTCGTAATCATGATCATTTTCGGCGCCGTCATGGAAAGCTCACTCGCATGGGACATTTCTGACACATTCAACGGCCTTATGATGATCCCCAACCTGATAGGCGTCATCTCGCTCTGTCCTCTGGTCATGAAGCTCACCGACAACTATGTTGCCCGCCGCATCAAGAACAAGGAGGGCGTAAAGCCGCTGCTCTCATACGATGAGAAGATCCAGAAAGAACACGAGGAACTGGTAGAGCAGGGTGCGGAGTAATTCTTATCCGTACAAGACCCACGGGTCTTAACTGATCACTCTGCCACGACCCACGGGTCGCCGTTCTCGTCAACGTAGCGGCCTTCCTCAAAACCCTCAAATCTCCACATGCCTACACCGACCTTGCCGTCATAAGCAGGGTCGTATTCAAATGCTTCGAGCGAAGGCAGGAGCTGCAGCACTTCATCATCCGTGATAAGCGCTCCGCTCAGTCTCTGGTCTGTATCGAAAACCTGGAGCATTATGTAAGACGCCTCTTCAAACTGTTCCCTTGCAGCATCGGCATCAAGCTCTATCCCGTTTTCTTCGCAGTACTTTGTGAGCTTTTCAAAGCTGTCGAAAACCAAATGCGTTCCGATAAGTTCCGTGCCGCCATAAGGCGCGCTGATGCAATGAGAATAAAGATTAAGCTTAATATCCTTGCGTGGGCCGCCGATGCTACTCAGGAGCTTTTCTGAAAGTTCCTGCGCTTTCTTGAGCGTCGGGTCGTCAGTCTCCATCGTGTAATCGCCGTCAACGAATACAGTGATCTCACGGCCCGTCTCCTGCTCGATGCATGTGAATCTGTATTCGCCGCAGTCGTAAGCCACATGCACCTTATCTGTCTCAACGTCAGGAGCGACTTCGCAGCAGACATCATAGAGTTCTTCGATGTCTTCACGGTCAAGGAGCCATGCCGGCTCTGAGTATTCCTTCAGATATTCCAGCTCGATATCGCGTCCGTTATGCATCATGGATACCACCGGACTGTCGCTGAAAACATAAACCTCACCGCCTGCCGTTACCAGCATGCACCTTGAGTCATAGCCCCATGCCATGTTCGTGTATGTGTACATGAAAACAATCGGATCGTATTCGGCTGTCGGAGCGGGCAGGCCGGCAGTGGTGACATCAATATCGATGTCTACTGTCACGGCGTCAGTCGCGTCTGCATCTGTTTCTGCGGAACCGGTTTCAGCGAGCGTCACCTTGATCGTGCCGTCAGTGGCAGCGGTGTCTTCCACGCCTGCGATATCATCACTTGTGTCAGTGGGCAAATCCCTTCCCGCATTCCTGTCACAGGCTGCGGCGCCCATAAGCACTGCCGCAGCCAGCAACCCGGAAATGAACCTTTTTCTATTCATATGCAATATCCCCCTTGCGTATGCTCTTGTCTTAAATACAGATATATAAACGGGAATGTTGCAATGCGGCAGATTATTTTTCCATACAACTTTTGCCCGACTTAGCTGCTCAGTTTTTTGCTCATGTAAATTGCTTAAAGAACATGAGCAAAAACCTTTCTTTTGTCAAAAACCAGCTAATTGCTCAGTTTTTGCAGCCAAAAAAGATGAGCAAAAACCTGTCTTCCGGCTTCATGGCGTTTAAAATATCTCAAGTGCCAAAAACTCTGGGGTTCTCACACAACGAAAAAATTTTCGCCCCACTGCAACATTTCCCTCATCTCATCTGTACAAATAGTGTGAAAACATAAGAAAGGACATAAAACAAAATGGGAAATACCACGAAAATGGCGCAAAAATGAAGCATTCTTACAAAATTCTTATAATTTTCGCGCCTTAGATAGTATAATAGGCAAGTCAAAATATTTTTACGGTTAATAAGCGCGGGCCGTTAAAGGGCGGCAAAGCGCAAAGAATGAGAGGTTTTTATGGCTGAACAACTCGTAATGAACATCAATGTTGATGAGCTCGCCAGAGCCAATTCGATCATCAACAACATCAGGACTTACTACAATTCCAAGATCGTAGGTCAGTCACAGCTTGGCGTTTCGCTCCTGGTCTCCATGATCGCGAACGGCCACATCCTGCTCGAGTCCGTACCTGGTCTTGCGAAGACAACCGCTGCAAAAGTTATGACTGAGGCAGTCGGCGGATCCTTCTCGAGAGTTCAGTGTACGCCTGACCTTCTGCCTTCTGACATCATCGGTACGCAGACATTTAACATGACTAACAACACGTTCGAGACAAAGATCGGACCTGTTTACGCTAACTTCCTGCTCCTGGACGAGATCAACCGTTCATCAGCTAAGACACAGAGCGCCATGCTCGAAGCCATGCAGGAGAGATCGGTAAGTATCGGCGGACAGACATTCAAGCTCCCTCCGGTATTCATCGTTATCGCTACACAGAACCCGATCGAGCAGGAAGGTACTTATGAACTTTCAGAGGCTCAGCAGGACAGATTCCTTCTTAAGGAAGTAATTACATATCCTAACGTTAAGGACGAGGTCGAGATCCTCAACAGGATCGAGGGTGATGTATTCACATCTTCCAAGGCTGTCGTTACGATCGATGACATCGAGTTCTTACAGGGTCTTTGCAAGAAGGTTTACATCTCACCTGCTATCAAGAAGTACATTGTTGATATCGTTCAGGCTACACGTGATCCTGCGAAGTACATCTCACCCAACCTTGCAAACTACATTGCAATGGGTTCTTCCACACGTGCGGCTATCGCATTCATGGAAGTATCCAAGGCTGTTGCTCTCATCCAGGGCAGAGCTTATGTAACACCTGACGACGTTAAGGCAATGAGACATGAAGTTATGCGTCACAGAATCATGCTTAACTTCGCTGCCATCGCTGACGGCGTAAAGGAAGAAACCATCGTTGATGCAATTGTCGGAGCAATCGTTACTCCATGAACTTAGACTACGTCTCGAAAATTAAATTCGGGCTTAAGCGTTATAAGACGATAGCTACGGATAAGACGACGAGCAGAGTTCTCGACGGTTCATACAACTCCATCTATAAGGGCAGGAGTATGAATTTCGACGAGCTCCGTGAGTATGTGCCCGGTGACGATATCAAGGATATCGACTGGAAGGCAACGTCAAGATCTCAGAAAGTACTTATCAGATCTTATATAGCCGAGAAGAAGCACAACATCATGCTGGTAATGGACGCCAACCACAGGATGCTCGGCCACACCAAGACAGGTGAGGATAAGGGCGAAGTTGCTCTTATGGCCGGCGGCACTCTGGGATACATGGTTACCGATAACGGCGATTATGTAAGCGGACTTTACTACCACGACGATAAGATGGAGAGATCCCCTTTCAAGACGGGTTTCCTCAATCTCGAGTTCCTTCTCGAAGGTTACGCTAAATGCCTTACACAGACCAACAAGTCTGACCTTAACGGGATCCTGAGCTACATCATGCACAACATCAAGAGGCGCATGATCGTGGTTATGGTTACTGACACCGAGGGTGTCTGCAACCTCAAGGAAAATCTTTTGGGTCAGATCACAATGGTTCACGACTGCCTTCTCATCAAGGTCAGCGACACCGATATCTTCGGTAAGAAGGTATATAACGTTGAAACACAGGGTTACCTCCCGCCGTTCCTCGCGCAGAGCAAGGCTTTGCAGAAGAAGCAGCACAAGGTAATGGAAGACCTGGAGAAGCAGGCAGAGAAGAAGCTCAACAGATACGGCATACCGTATGTCAATGTCGATACTGCGACAAGAGTCGACAGTAAGATCGCAGAGCTTCTCGAAAAGAACAAATCAGTCAACTAAGCAATAGACCCAAAACGGAATAAGAACAGTTGAGTGATTTAAAGAAAAAGTAAGTAAAAGACAGAAACAAGAGTTATGGAAACGACGATAAACTTAAGAAGATTATTTGATTTCTCACAACTTCCGATAATCATTACGGGAGCGGTACTTGCTGTACTCACCGTTGCGATCATCCTCATGTTCCTTTACACGATTCTTAAGAACATGGAGCTCAAGCAGAAGCAGACAGAGGAAGTTGTCGAGCAAAAAGTTTTCGTAAAACCCGACATGACGAAGCTCAAGGCCGAGTATCTTGCTTTGCTTGACGGCATTGAAGCTAAGTTCAATGAGGATACCACGAAGGTCAGACCTGCTTACGAGGGCATGAGCCGTGTCGTAAGAGACTTTGTTTACAGAGCAACAGGTACTGAAGTTGATAAGTTCGCATTGTACGAGATCAGCGCAACCGAGTATAAGGATCTTGCAAAGCTAGTCGGCGAATACTATCAGCCGGAGTTCGACCAGATTTCGGAAGGTGATGTTAGGGATCATTTGGCAAAGTCAAGGAGATTAGTGTCTGAATGGAACTGAAGAATCCAATAGCTTTATATATCTGTGCGGGTGTGGCAGCGGTATTCCTTATCGTCATGTTCATCACGTTCAGACTTAAGAGAAAGTATAAGGGCGGCAAGAAGACATACCTGCCGGATTACCTCAAGAACGATTCTATGTATAAGACAAGACTCGTCTGGCACGTAATCCTTAAGTATGTTCTTATCGTGCTCATCATCACGAGCATCCTTCTGTCAGGCTTCCTCATGGCAAGACCTTACAAGACAGAGTCCAAGCAGCTCGCAAACTACAACAGAGACATCATGCTCTGCATGGATATCTCCACAACATGCGACAACTTGAACGCAGAGCTCATTGACAAGCTCGAAGACGTAGTAAGAGAACTTAACGGCGAGAGATTCGGCATCGTTATCTTCAACTCGTCTCCGGTCCTTCTCTGCCCTTTGACAAACGATTACAACTACATCATCGAAGTCCTGGACAAGGTCAAGGAAGGTCTCAAGATGAGACTCGATTACATGAACGGCAAGATCCTCTTCTCAGACAAGCTCTATGAGATGGACGCATACATCAGTAACGGTACGCTCGTAGATAACGAGGAGAGAGGTTCTTCCATTATCGGTGACGGTCTTGCGGCAGCCTGCCTCGACTTTTATGACTATGAGGAAAAGCCCGACCGTACAAGAGTAATCATCCTCTCAACGGATAACGAGCTTTTGGGCGAAGAGATCATCACACTTCCTGAAGCAGGACAGATGTGCCAGGACAGAGACATCGTGGTCTTCGGTGTAGGCACGGAGAAGATGGTCGATGCTGACAGAAAGATGATGAAGGATGTCGTCGAAGGTACGGGCGGAACGTTCTACTACGGTGAAGACAGCGATATCGTTGAGAATATCGTTGAGGACATCAGAGCGCAGATTGCAACACTCGACGATACACAGTACGAGATAGTTGAGTATGAGACGCCGGAAAAAGTTTTCAGGCTCCTGCTCCTCTCACTTAGTCTTATGCTCCTCGTAGCATTTATATTGAAGGTGTAAACAGATGGATAAAATAACTTTTGAACCTATGATTCCCATCTGGTTAATGGTCATAATCTGCATCGGTCTTTTGGCTATCAAGCGAAAAGGCATAATCCCTTATGTCAGACAGTGCCTCATCGTGCTGCTTCTTTTCGCCATCAACTTAAGACCCATGTACGTATCAGATGAAGTAAAAGTAATGAGACAGAAGCTTAACTGCTACTGCATAATCGTAATCGACGACACGCTCAGCATGATGGCTGAAGACTACAACGGCTCAGAGCCCCGTATGAACGGTGTTAAGGCCGACGTCGAATACATCACGGAAAAGATGGTAGGCGCCAAGTTCTGCCTTATCGACTTCAACAATGATGTAAACCTCATCGCTCCTTTCACGGACGATACCTCTTACATCAAGTCTGCAGTTAACTCGATCTATCCGCTTGCAGATTACCACGCAACGGGTACGAACATTAACGTCTCCAAGAAGCTCCTTGGCCAGATGATCGACAACGCAACGATCTTAGGCGACGGCCACGTAGTCGTATTCTTCATCACTGACGGTGAGAATACGGACAAGAACACACTCGATTCCTTCGCAGACATCGCAGACGGCATCGAGGGCGGTGCAGTCATGGGCTACGGCACTGACAAGGGCGGACAGATGCATTACTACGACGAACTCTATGATGAAGTAGTCCTCGTTGAAGATAAGAGATCTTATCCTTACGAGCCCGCTATCTCATATATCGATGAAGATAACCTCGAGCAGCTTGCTGACGATATGGGTCTTACCTATGTCCACATGTATGATTCCGAGGATATCGATCCGGTTCTCGATGATGTAATGGGTCTTCTCGACGCGGAAGAGGAAGAGACGACGAAGTACGGCTATGCAGACGTTTACTTCTGGTTCGTTTATCCGCTCGCAGCATTAGTAGCTTATGAATTCATAAGCGTGAAAAGGAGGGCCTGACGCATGGTAAAGAAAATAGCTATTGCAATCTGGATCCTCACAGCCTCATTCCTCGGCATCCTTGTCGTCAACTATGTCGGCAACAAGAAGATGATCGAGAATTACGGCCAGGGTGTTTACCAGCAGAATGAATTAGGCTTCTTGGGCTTCACCCAGCCTTACATCAACCACTTCAACAAGGGTAATGTTTTCTATCAGCTGGGCGACTATCAGAAGGCTAAGCAGGAATATCAATTAGCTCTTAACTTAAGACCTGACGAACCTTACGACTGCAAGATCAGAGTCAACTATGCTCTGTCTTACGTAACTCCCATCGATGTCGATGACATTAACGAGGATAACTACAAGGACGTAATCGAGATCTGTGAGACAGCCAAGAGCATCCTCGCAGAGAACGACTGCGCTACAGAGAATAACGACGGACACTACTACGCAGCTCAGAAACTCTATAACGAGATCAACCAGTTTATCGAGGATCTGAAGAACCAGTACGAGAATCCGCCGACGCCGACACCTACAGCAACACCTACTCCGAATCCGGAGAACGGCACGGCTACGCCGACACCTTCACCCAAGCCGGATGCAGATGCAACGGAAACTCCGACACCTACACCGCAGGGCCAGGACCAGTCGCCTACGCCTACACCCCAGGGCGGCGAACAGACACCGACACCTACGCCTCAGGGCGGTCAGGAGACTCCTACTCCCACACCAGGCGGCGGAGAAGATACGCCTACACCGACTCCCGGTGACGGCACACCGACTCCTACTCCCGGCGGAGAGGGCGAGACTCCCACACCTACACCGGGTGGCGAAGGAGAAACACCTACACCTACTCCGGGCGGTAACGACGGTACACCTACCCCGACACCCGGCGGCGAAGGAACGGGAACTCCGACACCTACTCCGGGCGGCGAAGGAACAGGAACACCTACACCTACTCCGGGCGGCGAAGGAACAGGAACACCTACACCTACTCCGGGCGGCGGCCAGGGCCAGGGTACACCGACTCCTACACCTTCACCTGAGGACCGCATCCGCGACATTCAGGACAGAAGTAACAGGGAACGTTATGGTGGTACGGGTGACTACAATGACGACTACAACTTCGGTAACTCCGCAAGCTGGTAAGTAATTTAATTAAACTATCCGCATCGGCATGACCCACACCCGGGTTGTGCCGATGTAATATATGGATACAATTATTCCAGGGCCGGGCTTTCAGATTTCCCGCCGGCGAAAAGAGGTCAGAAACATGTATAAGCAAAGACCTGTCATCAAGATCTTTGACGGTATCTTTATCACGGCAGCATGCCTTAGCACATTCCTTTACGAGTTCAGTTATTTCTTTATAGCGCTGACTGCAGTGCTTGCCATACTGGCATTCGTATTTCCGGGCCTTTATGCTTCAGGCATTGCAGGCGCAAGGCTCAAGACATGTTCTTACGGCACCACGATCTTATCGGTATTTCCGTTCACGCTGCTCGTGGTGGTACCGGTATTCATCGTCTCTTTGTTCTTCAACGAAGATCTTGGATGGACTGCGATAATCACTTATGCAGTCGTCACGATAGTGCTTCTTAACATATTTTTCTGGACCGGCATAATAATCGTTTACTTAACATCCAAGCAGATCGGCATCAGCAAGCGTCTGCTCGGAATCTTCTGCGGCATGATCCCCGTTGCAAACCTCTTCGTTCTCTCATTGATCGTTAAGATCTCCGGCAGGGAAGTAAGAGAGGAGAGCGAGAGATATTGGCGCAACGAAGCGAGGATCCCTGAGCAGCTCTGCAAGACCAAATATCCCATCCTCATGGTCCACGGCGTTTTCTTCAGAGATTCAGAGCACTTAAACTACTGGGGCCGTGTTCCCGCCGAGCTCATCAAGAACGGCGCGACCATCTTCTACGGCGGCCAGGAATCAGCAGGCAACGTCCCTTCATGTGCTCTCCAGATTAAGAAAGCCATCGTCAAAGTCATTGAGGCAACGGGCGCAGAGAAGGTCAACATCATCGCCCACAGTAAGGGCGGCCTCGACTCCAGATACTGCATCACGATGCTCGGCATGGCTCCTTATGTCGCATCCCTCACAACGGTCAACACACCGCACAGAGGCTGCGAATTTGCAGAGTATCTCATGAACAAGGCACCCGAGAAGCTCAAGAACACGGTTGCCGCAGCATATAACAAAGGCGCGAAAGCATTGGGCGACACGAACCCCGACTTCATAAGCGCCGTCACCGACCTCACAAAGGACGGTGTCGCACGCCTTAACGCCGAGATGGCTCCGATGCAGTCGCAGTTCAACGGCATCTACACCCAGAGCTTCGGCTCCAAGCTGAACCACGCCACGAGCGGCAAGTTCCCTCTCAACATGAGCTACCACTTCGTCAAGCATTTCGACGGCTTCAACGACGGCCTCGTCGGCGAAGAATCCTTCCAGTGGGGTTCCGAATACCACTTCCTCACAAACAAAGGCCTCCGCGGCATCTCCCACGCTGACATGATCGACCTCAACCGCGAAAACATCGACGGCTTCGACATCCGCGAATTCTACATCAATGTAGTGCACGGTTTGAAGGAGAGAGGACTCTGATCCTGCCTTCCCATTTTCGAAAATCACAGTAACCGTATAATCCATATCAAATAACAAAGGGCCGTCTCATTTGAGACAGCCCCCTGATCATCAACTAATAAATTCCTGACTATCAGCTTTCCTTTGCAGCCAGCTCAGCGATAGTGTACTTCTGAAAGAATTTCTGCATCTCTTCGCTGAATTCCTTCCACATGGGGAGTGTGACGCATGAAGCTACGCGGTCGCACTTGGGCGCGTTGGGATCCATGCATGCTACGACGTAGAAGTCGTTCTCAGTAACGGAGATGATGTCCCATGCGGTGATCTCCTTGGCATCTCGCGCGAGCTTGTAGCCGCCGTTCTTGCCGCGGAGGCCCTTAACGAGGTTGTTCTGGACGAGCATCTTTATGATGGATTCAAGATATTTCTCGGAAAGACCCTGTCTTTCGGCGATGCCGCTTAACGTGACATAAGAATCCTTGCCGGACTTAGCGATGTCGATCATTACGCGGAGTGCGTAACGTCCTTTTGTAGATACAACCATTTTGAAGCCTCCATAGGTCAATAAAACACTAACCTATTATAATGAAGGGAATAAAGGAATTAAAGAGTTTTCAGACAAAGTTGAACATAAAAAGGATATCTTGTTCAAGAACGCAACAAAAAAGCCAAAAAGGCAGGTCTTTAACAATGTTACCAGGGCACCGGAATGGCACAGGAAAGGCACAGGAAAGGCACTGGAGGATCACTTTATCGGCTGGATGAACTCATCGTCCTTATACATCGGCCAGGGAGCCTTGCCCGTCTTGGCAAACTCACCCCAGAGTTCTCTTATCTTCTCACCGACACGGCGTGAGACGGGATCTTCAACCTTGCAATACGGAGCGGACTTGTCCAGCATGACCGGAACGTCGCTTGCGTGGAAACAGCCGGCGCCGCGCTTTTCGATGTCGGGTGTCATGTAGACATATTCATAGACCCAGGAAGGGCCCTTGATATTACGCGCAACGTCGCGTGAAGGTTCAACGTAGTAGAACGAAGTGAAGTCATCTGACATCTTGCGGCGAGCACCCGGGCCCGGTCTGAACTTAAAATTGAACCAGTATGCAGCAAGCGGAAGGGCAGCGGTCGGGATGTTGCATATGAATGCATCGCCTTCCTGAGCGCATGTTCCGATAATGACCGGCTTTTTGGACTCTTTGGCAAGATCTGCCGGCCAGCCTTTTATTACCTCTCCGTCAATGACAGGTGAGAAAGCACAGTTTGAATTGCCTTCGCGGAATACGAATTCACGAAGTTTCTTATTTGCCTCGTGAATCTTCCAGATAGGCAGATCTTTCAATTTATAAAGCTCGTTCTCCTTGACCTCAAGGAATCCGAGATATTTACGTGTGAGACGCTCGCTCTGCTGCTCTGTCCAGAAAGACTTGGCGCACGGTGACATTAAGATCGCCTTGTCGAACAGGAGTTTTGCTTCGGGCATGCCAAGCAGCGCAAGGATGCATGCGGCGCCTGCTGACTGTCCGAAGACGGTAACGTTATCGGCATCTCCGCCGAAGCGGTGAATGTTATTACGGATGAACTTGAGTGCAGCCATCTGGTCAAAAAGGCCGTTGCTCTTGTCAAAGTTCTTGTCGAGGAAATTGAGATTTAAGAATCCTTCAAGATTTAAGCGGTAGTTGAAGCTTACGACGACGGTCTTTGAGTCGATAGCGACCTTGGCCATGTCGTAGTAAAGCTCTTCAGAATCTTCAGTTACCTTGCCGCATCCGCCATTAGCATAAGAGCCGCCGTAGAACCACACCATGACAGGTGATCCGTATTCTAACCCCTGGGGCACGAAAATATTAAGGTAGAGACAATCCTTGCCGTCAGCCTGGATAGTGGACCTTCCGCGTCCCTGAACAGGGCTTATAGGGGCCTTGGTGGCATCCAGAACGCCTTCCCAGGACTCGGGCGGAAGAGGATGCTTAAAAGCAAGGTCGCCCACAGGAGGCAATGCAAACGGGATTCCGAGATATTCCTCACATCCGTCTTTGACGATGCCTCTTACAAGTCCGTATTCGGTTGTGACCGTTCTTGAGTATTCCATAAAGAAATTTTACACGGCTGAAGAGCGGGGTGCAACATACCCAAAGTCAATTAACCATCAAGTTACGTTAATTACGACCAGCTCCGGAAAGTTATTGATCCTGACAGGTGCAACGCTGTTGCCCAGGCCGCGGCTTACGATGAGGGTCATGGAGCCATAAGAATGCATGCCCTCATAAAGTTCAGGGAAGAAAGTAAAGTCAGGTGACAGCAGGCCGCCCTTGCCTGGAATGATTATCTGTCCGCCGTGAACGTGTCCCGTCAGCACGAGATCTGCACCGAGAGACTGATAGAGTGAAACATAATCAGGTTCGTGCGCAAGCATTACCACAGGCTTCTCATCACCAAATGCAGGGTAGGCATCAAACGATTCCAAAGACGAATCGGCGATTCCTGCAAGCGTGTATTCACCCATATCGGCATAAGTGTCATCTAAGAATACGACTCCCGATGCACGCATGTCATCGTAGAACTTATCAAGTTTATCACCATGCAGCCTGTTCTCGTGGTTGCCCGTGACATAGTAAACGGGTGCAATCTTTACCGCACCTTCGATGAAGTCCATGGCAATGGAATAAGATGTGTGCGTTGAATCGACAATGTCGCCTGTAACGACAATGATGTCAGGATCTATAGCTTCAATTTGGTCCAGCAAAACAGACTGTCTAATTCCGAAGAACTGGTTGTGAAGGTCTGACACCTGGACGATCTTTATGTCGTCAGACAAACCCAGATCAACATCGTATGTGCTTGTCGTCAGACGGTAGTTCTGAAAAAGACAGAACCCGCATATAACAAGTTCCAATACCATAAGCAAAGGAACAGTAACTGCAAACTTCGGTTTTAACGTCTTGTGGTGGAAGACCTTCATGCCTAAGAAGGCACCTATCGAACCGCCTAGGAACGCCCATAACAATAACGTCTTCTCAGGTATGCGTCTGGCGCCTTTCTTCGCGTAAGACTTGTCCATTCCGTAGAGAATGAACGCAGCCAGATTAACCAGGATAAGCCAGTATACGAGGATCACGTTAAGCCTCAGTAGGGGATATTACGCCATAAGCCTCGCAGAGATCTTCAGTGAGATCTGTATCTTCGCTGAGGCATCTGATGATCAGCACGGTATTTCCATTGAGATAGACACCTGCAAGAGATGCACGTGTTGAGGTGCTTTCAACATATGAGATATAGTAGGAATAACCCTTCTCATCGCCTTTTTCACCGCCGCCGGCAAATGCTTTTCCGTACTCTTTCCAGAATTTCTTTGCATCATCTTCGTTCTGGAATGTAAACACAAAGCCTATGGATAATCCGTCGTGGTCGCTATATGCGTAACCCGTTACTTCGGTAACATCGTACTTTTTGAAATCTTCGAAGCGGTTAATGATCTTCTTATAGACCTTCTGGGCATCTTTGTCTTTGCCGTAGAAATATACGCCGTCGTCTGACTGGCCCGCGGTCTTTGCCACGAATTCCTCATAGAAATCGCCCTCATCATCTAACAGCTCGAAATCCTGCTCATCGCAGAACTTCTGCATCGTCTTATGACTGAATCCTTTAGGCGCGCAGGCGGTAAGCCCTATAACCATTGCAAGTGCCAATGCTGAGCAGGCGATTTTCTTAAGTGCTTTCATGTTATCCCTCCGCGAAAAAGTATTTTATGAATCAATTATATCCTTAAGCTTCAGAAGGTGATATGACGCCGAAGTTCTCACAGATGCCGTCAACCATGGATGCTTTTTTGTAATTGCACTGTATGAATAATATCGAATT
This sequence comes from Oscillospiraceae bacterium, assembly GCA_902787975.1. GTDB lineage: Bacteria > Bacillota > Clostridia > Saccharofermentanales > Saccharofermentanaceae > Saccharofermentans. Next base: position 5,479 of record CADAIP010000016.1, on the reverse strand, counting down.
GTTTTTCTGATAGATTCCGCAATACAACTTCATGTTATCGCTGTATCTTTTTTCCATGATGAAATACGAATAACCTTTTTCTTCACCGTCTTCACCATCTTCTTTAAATCTTCTGGAATAGTCCTTAAATGTCTTCTCGGCATCTTTAACTTCATCGAAGGTCAGCACGTAACCCTGAACGAAAACGTCATCATCGAAGAATATAAAAGACGTTGCTTCATTTACGTCGCATTCCGGATAAGCTTCAAAACGGTTAAAGACCGAATCGTAGATATCCTGTGCATCGTCTTTAACTGCATGGATATAAGCTTTATCACCAGGTCTGTCGCCGATTATGATCTCATTAAATGCATCGGCATAGTCTTCCACGTCATCGTACATCTCGTACCCTTCGTCTTCGCAGAATTTGACGGCTTTCTTATGGTCGAAAGTCTTGGAAGCACAGGCAGTACATCCGACTACTACGGCAAGTGCCATAAACGAGCAAGCGATCTTCTTAAAAGTATTCATACCATCCCCCTTAATGAATATACATGAATTATAACATCTCAGTTTCCAGGTACTTCATAAAGGCCTCAAGACCTTCCACAAGATCAGAATATGTCTCATCGAAATTACCCGTGTACCAGGGATCTGCAATGCTCCTTGTGCTGCCCGCAAAGGAGAGCATCTGATATATCTTTCCGTCGGGATCACCGCCTGCGATCCTTGACATATTCCTGATGTTATATGAATCCATGCCGATCAGGTAATCAAAGTTCTGATAGTCGGCCCGTGTCATCTGTCGCGCACGGTGCGGGAGGACCGGTATTCCGACCTCTCTCATCTTACCGACCGTTCCATAGTGCGGACCGTTTCCGATCTCTTCCGTGCTTGTGGCAGCAGAGTCAATATAAAAACGGTCTGCAAGTCCTTTCTTGTTGACCATATCCTGGAACATAAACTGCGCCATTGTTGAACGGCAAATATTGCCGTGACATATAAACAAAACTTTTATCATAGTTACGATTTGCCCCGATAATCCCCGAAAAGCCTTTGATCATTAGGTTTTTCAAGAACTCGGCCTTTCTTGTTGTTTTGGCTTATCGTGCCCTTTCTCGGCATATCTAAGCCTTGGTCTGTAGTAAATTTGTAGTAAAACCAAACCAATTTACTACAGCGGTTATCCGATGGCAGTAACTCTGGCAAACTCTTCCTTCGCATCATCATACTTAACATGTGTATAAGTATTCATCGTGACTGTGATGTCAGAATGTCCCATAATATACTGAAGCGTTTTGGGATTCATTCCGCTTCTTGCCATATTGGAACAGAATGTGTGTCTGCACACATGCGGCGTAATCTTGGGGAACCTCAAGCGATAGATCCTGTCATGCTTTTCCAGGGCAAACTTAAAGTATTTTTCCCAATGCATCGCGACCTTGGGCATTCCGTTCTTATCAACACACAGAAATCCCGTATATCCGTCAATGACCGGTTCTTTTCTCAACGCGGGTCTGCTCCCGATCATACGTTCAAAGCAGGCAGCGACTTCTTTAGTCATCGGAACCCTGCGGGTACCTGCATTTGTTTTGGTAGGAATAATGATATATTCCATGCCGCTTGTACGCTGAAGCTGATGATCAACATTGATATACATCTCATCGAAATGTATGTCATTGTAAGTAAGACCACAGAATTCCGAGATACGAAGACCCGTATGGAACAAAACATAGAATGCATCGTAATACCTGCAATAATGCTTATCGTTCTTCACGTAGTCCAAGAACTCATTCATCTCTCGCTTCGATATAGCGTCGCGAGTAACCTGATCATTGATAAGGACATCGGCCAGTGCGAACTGGAACGGATTCTTACGTATAAGTTCATCCTGATATGCAATCTCAAAGGCAGGTCTCAGTATTCCTCTGAAAGTATGAAGAGAACTGTAACCTCTCCCATTCTTTTGCAGATCTATCAGCCAACACTTGGCATCCGTCATTTTGACTTTGTCGATCCTCAGGCTACCGAACGGGTTTTTGGACAGGAAATTGATACATGTCTTATAACCCGCTGCCGTAGAAGGTCTTATACCTGTTCTTGTCTTGACGTACTTCTTGACCAGTTCAAGAACCGTAATATCACCGCCGTTAACAGCTACTTGGTTAAACAGATCTGCTTGAATCTGCTTTTCCTTCTCTCTTAATGATAACTCAGGTCTTTTGCCGGAAGGAGTTGCATCCGTACGATCCAGTCTCCAACTGTACACGATCCTTCTGATCCCGGTATTGTCGTAGTAAGTGTATTGATATCTACCATCCGGTCTCTGGCTCTCTCCATTGCGAAGAATGCGATTTTTCTTGTCGCGTCTTTTCTCGCTCATTAGTCTCTCTCCTTTCTGTAAAGAGAGCCCGATATGATATAGATAACTATACCATACCGGAACTCTGATTAACGATTGTTTTATACGGCTGTTGCCTGATCTATATACTGTTCAAAGTATTTACGCTTTATCATGACCCGGTTGCCGTTCATGACGACAAAATCTGCCATAGGATTTTCTTCAACTATTCGCCGTAATTTCTTTTCACCAACATGGAAATAATCGGCAGCTTCCCTGATGGTCAGTGTGTATTTTTCCCATAAGGGGACAACATTTGATCTATTGTTCTGAGTTTGATTGTTTTCCATAAAGATATCTCCTTTACTCCTATTATTTGTTTCTGTTTTCAGGACAGTAAGTCTGATAGATTGCGTTCATGGCATTCCGGATATCATCGGCACACCTTTCAAGTTCCAGGGGATGGGCTATACCGAGTATGTTCAACTTGCGGAGGACCTGATGAAGATTGCTTCCGGCACGTTTTGTTTCACACAGCAGGTAATTCAGATCAGCCGGCGGAGCTTCCACGATTATGTCTCCAGCCATTGCTTTACGTGCATATTGGCTGATGGTAAGACCTGCTCTTGCAGCGTTTTTACGAATGGATTCATATTCTTTCTGATCTACTCTGAAGTGGATCTGATGCGATTTTGCAGGGAAAGTCTTACTCATCTGAACCTCCTTCGGATATCTGATCCTTGTTTAAGATCCAAAACCACACATCACCCTTCTTGTCCGATCCGAGTCCGGGAATGTACTTCTTGGCTTCATCAAGTGTCCTCTTACAGATGTTTTTGTTTTTTGCCATCTCTTGGATCTTCTTGGCTTCGACCTCTGTATGATCCGTGAAGTAAGACTTCAGGAATGTGATTGCCATATCCAGCTTGGTCTCGGTGCGGGCTTTCTGGTTCCTGGAAGCGTAAAGAATGTCATCGGGAGTTACATCGTCATATCCGTCAACCCACTCGAAGCCGTTCGTTCCGTCCAATCTAAATGCCTGTGAAGGTCCCTGTGGTCCGAGAGAAGACTTGTTATGAACAAAGATGCGCAACCCGGAATCATCTTTGTGCCTGCCGACAAGAAGGATGCTTCTGGAGATGGCGGTGAAGTCCATGGAGCCGATCCCTCTGTAGATGCTGTTTAAGCCCTGCGCTTTATTGAGATGGCCAATCAGTATGATCGAGCACTTATACTTTTCTGCGAGTTCCCCGACAGGTCTCAAAGTTTCTCTTACCTCATTAGCCTTGTTCATGTCGGTACGGGATCCCATGAACGCCTGAATCGGGTCGATAATAAGAACTTTTGCACCGGACATATCAAGAGCAATCTCAATCATTCTTTGAGATAAAGAGGTAGGTTTGTCTTCTTCCTTAAAGAAAAGAATGTTTTTGGTATCTGCTCCTAATTCCTCAAGACGGGGTTTTAGAGTATCCCTTACTCCGTCCTCTGCGGAGAGATAAATGACTTTCTGTTGTTCGAGCTTAGGTAAGCCGGGCAGGGGAGTTCCTGAAGATACACATGCTGCGATCTTAAGTGCAAGATTGGTCTTGCCATCTCCGGGATTGCCCTGGATTATTGTTATCTTTCCGTAGGGGATATACGGATACCATAACCACTCGACAGTTTCCTTTTCGACTTCGGCCATACTCATCAGCACAGAATCTTCTTCGTCGTATTCGTCTTCGAACTCGTTGTTGTTTTCATAGTTTTCGTTGTTAGTAAATTGCATTTTAGATTCCTCCAATGTTTTATTTTTGAGTTTGAGAAACGGGGTCTTCAGGGGGCGTCCCCTGACAAGCTTTTTGCTTTTGTGTACACAAAAGCGTTGCTTGCGAAACCGTTCCGAGGTCATTTTGATAGGAGCAATCTCTAGAAAATGTGTTCCTGTCTGAGACCTAATTTACAAAGATGACGATCCATAAAAGTAAAATCGGCAACTTATTTCTGTGACCTTTGCGACTTGTTACTTTATGGTCCGATCCGTCGATCCGACAACAAGTGCTTGGTCTGTTATTGGTGTCAGAACTTGTGCTCCTGACAGTTTTCAATCTACGCTGTTTCGGCAAGGTTTAGAATAGAAAAATACTTTCTAAGTTTTGCCTGAAACTACGCATAAAATGATGAGCAAACAAGTGACTATTAATGGCGAAATGCATATGGTTGCTGCGTTTCTGATATCAGAAAGTTTCTTTCTATATTTTTGGTTCAGTTGGAATTTTAAGTAGGACTCTGAATCAATCTTCTGACTTGTCATAAATGTCACCTTTCTGTCGAATTTGCGTTCCTGACAGTTCTCAATTTACAGTGTTATGAATGAGATTAGAATGATAATCGGATTACCATGTTTGGGGCCTAAAACGTGCATTTCTGAGGGTTATTTTGCTGGTATAATCCCGTAAACGCCTTATGAAATAAGGATTTCTGACCATGTTAATCGGATTACCATGTTTTGTGTTTTGATCCGTAAGAATATTTCGGTAGTCTGGTACAAGTCAACCTAATCAACATAATTAACACGCGCACGCACGCGTAAGGCTTTACACACATGCATCCTTGATCATGTTTCTACTTTAGGTAGTATTCAAATTGGTTCACGTTCCTTATTGTCCAGCTAAAAGAAAAAGAGCGTAGTAGAGGGAAGGATGTATGTATGCATATAGTTGAGTAAGACCTCCACTTTTTAGATAGCAATCTAAAGGGACAAATTCGGTACAAAATAACAATGCATTACCCTGCAAAGCGTTGTATTTCTTAGCTTTGCGGGGTTGTGATAGAACTCAATAAGTTCTGAATGAACGAGGATAGTGGTGATGCTGAATCTGTATAATCCAGATGACAGAATTCGACTATGGAAGGCTTAGTTGAATAGGCATGTTATAATTCTTCTTAAGGGGAAACTCATAGATAGGATAATAAACAGGATAATTGACTAAGACAAACCGGAGTTTATTGAGGAGGAAAAATGAAAGAACTGATTATTCCATCAAAACTGAACGAGGGCGATACCGTAGCTTTCATTTCGATCTCAGGTGGCCGTGCCGGTGATGAAGACATGCTTCCCAGATATCAGCTGGGTAAAAGAAGATTCGAAAAGATCTTTAATGTAAAGGTGGTTGA
>CADAIP010000015.1 GCA_902787975.1 Oscillospiraceae bacterium | reverse complement strand
ATAGCTCCGCCTACTACTTTTTCTAACTCGTCGATTTTGATTTCTTTCATATTATCTTCAGCCATTGTCTTATCCTCCTGCGTATGATTTCCATATTCGCATTCTATCGTTCGCCTATTTTGATTGTGTTATCGATGTGTTAAGCCAGAGTAAATAAAAGCGGGATTAGAAATCCCGCTTTGTCGTACTTACTGTTCATTAACGCGACTAATTCCTCATTTTCACTGTTACATGAATTTCTTAAGAGCATCAATTGCCGATTTTGATTCTTGCTGATTAATATTCAACGTGTTACCGCAGCACGGACAGATAATTGAACCAATCGTGTTGAACTGTTCCATCGATACAGGAATGAAACCGCCACACTCCGGACAAGTTATTCCAGCTGGTCTAGATGAGGCTCCGCCTGTTACCTGTTCAAGGTTTTCCAGATTGATTTCGTTCTTATCTTCTGCCATTGCCTTATCCTCCTGTGTATGTTTTCCATATTCGTATTCTATAGTCCGTATTTTTTGATTGTGTTATTGAAGTGTAAATGAGGAGTAAATTAAAGCGGGATGAGAAATCCCGCTTTGTCGTATTTACTGATTATTTTCTGTACTAAGGAATCACTCCCTCAGACAAGATAATTATATCATCCAGGCAGAGAACTCCTGGTATAAAAAAGCTCCTGAATGATCAGGAGCTTTCAAAGTTTATTTCTCAATCAAGAGAGTAATATTGTTTGCGAGCGATTTCCGCACAAGCGCAGCGCGGAGGACCTTAGCGAGCAAATAATATTACTCGTACTCTACTGTAGCAGTCGGCTTCGGCGTGTAGTCGTAAAGGACTCTGTTGATGCCGGGAACTTCGTGGGTGATGCGGTCTGTGATGTGGCACATGAGGTCGTAGTCGATAGGTTCAACAGTACACTTAACTACGTCTGTTGTGTTGATCGCACGGACGATGCAGAGCCATTCGAAAGCTCTCTTGCCGTCCTTGATGCCTGTGGACTTAAAGTCGGGTACAACCGTGAAGTACTGCCATACCTTGTCTGCAAGGCCGGCCTTTTCGAATTCTTCTCTGAGGATTGCATCAGATTCTCTAACTGCTTCGAGTCTGTCTCTGGTGATTGCACCGGGGCATCTTACGCCAAGTCCGGGACCGGGGAAGGGCTGACGGTAAACCATCTTGCCGGGAAGACCCAGTGCGGAACCTACTACGCGGACCTCGTCCTTGTAGAGATACTTAACGGGTTCAACGAGTTCAAAATCGAGTTCCGGGGGAAGACCGCCAACGTTGTGGTGAGCCTTGATGCCCTGTTCACTCTCAAGGATGTCAGGATAGATGGTGCCCTGTGCGAGGAAGGCGATGCCGTCAAGCTTAGCAGCTTCTTCAGCGAAAACTTTGATGAACTCTTCGCCGATGATGTGACGCTTCTGCTCAGGATCTGTTACACCTGCGAGAAGGTCTAAGAATCTGTCAACTGCATCTACATAAATGAGGTTGGCGCCAAGCTCGTCTCTGAAGACTTTGCATACCATCTCAGGCTCGCCCTTACGGAGAAGTCCGTGGTTTACGTGAACACAAACGAGATTCGTGCCGATAGCCTTGATAAGGAGGGCTGCGACTACTGAAGAGTCAACACCGCCTGAAAGCGCGAGGAGGACCTTTTTATCTCCTACCTGTTCCTTGATAGCCTTTATCTGCTCATCGATAAATTGATCAGCCTGAGCTTTTGTTGTAATTCTTTTTAGGGATTCCGGTCTAACGTCTGCCATAAGCAAAGCCTCCTGATGTATAAAAATTCCACGAAAACATTTTACAATATTGTGAAGAAGTTTGGGTATTGAAATGATACAATCAGGCATAACTTTTTTATGACACAGGAGATTATTAGTATATGCGTAAGACAAAAATCATCTGTACTATAGGACCTGCATCGGATAACGAGGAAACATTATCAAAGATGTGTGAGGCCGGAATGAATGTCGCAAGACTGAATTTCTCACACGGTACACATGAACAGCATCAGGAGAAGATCGACCTCATCAAGAGAGTTAGATCAAAGCTTAATCTCCCCATCGCCATCATGCTCGACACAAAGGGACCCGAGTATAGGATCAAGACATTCAGAGACCACAAGGTCGTATTAGAGGATGGTGCTACATTCACTCTTACAACTGATGAGATCGAGGGCGATGAGACACGCGTCTCAGTTACATATAAGATGCTTCCCCAGCAGCTTGTTCCCGGTGACAGAGTCCTCATCAATAACGGACTTGTTATCCTTGAGGTAAGAGAGATCAGGGGAGCTGACGTTATCTGCGAGGTTATCGTAGGCGGCGTTCTCTCAGACCAGAAGTCAATGAACTTCCCGAACAAGGTAATGCAGGGCGACTTCCTGAGCGAGCAGGATAAGAGCGACCTTCTCTTCGGTATTGAGAACGATATCGATTTCGTTGCTGCTTCATTCGTATCCAGAAAAGAAGACATGATCGAGATGCGTGAGTTCCTCGACAGCAACGGCGGTGAGGACATCGAAGTTATTGCAAAGATCGAGAACCGTGCAGGCGTTGATAACATCGATGAGATCTCCGAGTACTGCGCAGGCATCATGATCGCAAGAGGTGACCTTGGTGTTGAGATTCCGTTCGTTGAGGTGCCGAGCGTTCAGAAGCAGCTCATCAAGAGATGCAGGCTTTTGGGCAGAAGAGTTATCACTGCAACAGAAATGCTCGAATCCATGATCAACAATCCGAGACCGACAAGAGCTGAGATCTCTGACGTTGCGAATGCCGTTTACGACGGTTCTTCCGCAATCATGCTCTCGGGCGAGTCAGCTGCAGGCAAGTATCCTGTTGAAGCAGTCCAGACGATGTCTCAGGTTGCTGAATATACAGAGAATCACATCAACTACAGAGACCGTTTCTTCAAGCAGGAATTCAAGATCAGAAACAACCTCGACGCTATCTCCCACGCTACATGCCAGATGGCAATCGACGTCGGAGCAAAGGCTATCGTAGTTCACTCCAGAAGCGGCGTTACAGCAAGAATGGTATCCCGTTTCAGATGCCCGATCGACATCGTCGGCATGACGACGTCAGAGAGGATATGGAGAAGACTTAACTTAAGCTGGGGTGTCATCCCGATCCTCAACGAAGAGTTTACTTCTACTGACGTTATGTACTACCATGGCTTTAATGTAGCAAAGGACATCCTCGGTCTTGAAGCAGGCGACAATGTCGTAATGACAGGCGGACTCATCAACGGTACGGCAGGCAATACCAACACGATCAAGGTTGAGACCGTAAATTGATAAAACTTTAAGATTCTTTTCGAGGGGCTGTCTCATATGAGGCAGCCCTTCATAATTCGAATTTACCTGCTGAAAATATGATTTTCCGATTTTAGCAGGTAAGGGGTGGGACTGAATATTTCATTGCATAACGATACGAAATCTTTACCAAATTTGAACGCTTTATCCGGCGGCAAGGGATATACTTATACCGGTAACCCCGAAAGCCTTTAATTGATGCCGTTTTGATGCCGCTTTGCCACACTTTGCACCAAAAAGAGCATTAGTTAAAACATGGCTCGATAGTATAATTTTCGTGAAGTGTTGGGGACACTGTTTTTTGTATGGATAATAGGACGGAACAAAAAGACCAGTTAATTGAAAAAGGAGCAGTCACCGGTATGAGACCGGGGTCTGAGATAGCTCATCCCAAAACTCAGAATACTGAAAGAACTGCGATCAAGACTGTCTCTAAGGAAGAGGCAGAGATAAAGCTCATCAACAGGCCAAAGGCTAAGGATGTTACTCCTCTTGCAAGCATGAAGCTTACTCCCGATGATATTCCCGTATTTGAGGATACACCTGAGAGAAGAGAGAAGCTGGCATCCAGAAAAAAGAGATTTCAGAAAAGAAGATTCCGTGAGTGGGCTATATTCACGGGTTATCTGACACCGAGTCTTGTCGGCGTTTTGATATTCTTCTTTTTGCCCCTGCTGATGCTCCTCGTAACTTCATTCCAGAAGTCACCCACGAATTCCGATTTTGTAGGGTTCCGCAATTATGAGAGAGTACTTACAAACGATGCATTCATTAATGCTTCAAAAAACACTCTTACATTCGCTCTTATATCAGTTCCGCTCGCGGTAATACTTGCGCTGTTTGTTGCAATGCTGCTTAACTCAGGACTTCCCGGAAAGAGCCTGTTCAGGAGTTTCCTTCTTAACCCCATGATGGTGCCTGTCGCATCAGTCGTACTTATCTGGCAGGTATTCTTCAGCTACAACGGAGTCATCAACGGAATCGCCGAGAAGATCTTCGATTCTCCCGAGAAGATAGACTGGCTCAAATCGGAATATGCGCAGATAGTAATAATGCTCTTATTCCTATGGAAGAACTTGGGTTACAACATGGTATTGTTCCTTGCGGCTCTGAACAGCATTCCGCATGAGATCCTTGAGTCTGCCGAGATGGACGGTGCAGGTCCCGTAAAGAGATTTTTCGCGATCAAGCTTCATTATCTTTCACCGACGATCTTCTTTGTCGGAATAATGTCACTGATCAATTCATTCAAGATATTCAGAGAGGTCTATCTGCTTACGGGTGACTATCCGTTTGCAAACCTTTACATGCTGCAGCATTTCATGAACAACTCATTTACGCACCTTGATTACAGCAAGCTTTCTGCGGGTGCGATAATAATGTGCATTGTCATGGTAATAATCGTTGGCGGTCTGTTCTTCGCTGAATCCAAATTCGATAAGGATGTGGAGGGCTGACGATGGAAGAGACCAAGCGCTTGGAAAGAAGAAAACAGGCAACTCTTGCACGCCGCCATGTCTTTACGGAGACAGTGCAGCCTGAGACATTCATCACTTCGCTCTCGGAAGAAGCAAGAGAGAACTTTTTCGCAAGCGAGAAAAAGAGAATTGAGACCAACTTAAAAAAGAGAAACATCAAGAAGGGAATACTTACCGGAATCGGCGTATTCTTTGCAGTCCTCATCTCTGCATTGGCTCTGGTGCCGATCTTCTTCACGTTCCTTAACTCATTCATGTCATCAGAAGAGATCGTCTCTAACTACCAGGTCGTATTCCAGAGTATGTCGGGACACGCTACGCAGGGTGCGACATATATGTCCAGAATGCCGGTATTAAAACTTATTCCGGAGCAGGTTACGATCAAGCAGTATACGACGCTGCTTTTCATGAATCCGGAATATCTTTTCAAATATTGGAATTCGATCATTTTGACACTTCCCATCGTAGGCGGTCAGATGGTCGTAGCATGTCTGGCATCTTATTCATTTGCAAGATACAGAAGGAAGAGAAGAGAATTACTGTTCTTTTCATACATTATCCTCATGCTCATGCCTTTCCAGGTAACGCTCGTTCCGAACTACATGATCGCCGATACGCTGGGTATCCTTGATACTATCTGGGCGATCATCCTGCCGGGCATCTTCTCGACATTTGCGATTTTCCTTCTTACCAAATACATGCGCCAGATCCCGACCGGATACATCGAAGCGGCAACGCTTGACGGCGCTTCCGAATGGCAGATATTCACGAACATCGCACTGCCTTTGTGCAAGAATGCGATATTCGCTTTGACGATACTTTTATTCATCGACTACTGGAACATGGTCGAGCAGCCACTGGTACTTCTTACCGATACGGCAAAACAGCCGCTGTCGGTATTCCTTTCACAGATAAACGAACCTGAACTGGGAATCGCGTTTGCGGCATCAAGTGTCTACATGATCCCGCCGCTGCTGATCTTCTTCTGGGGTGAGGATTATCTCGTCGAAGGAATCTCAAGATCAGGAATCAAGTAAACATCATGTGCAGATAAGGCACATACGCAGAGATATGGAGGAAAATTGAAGATGGCAAAGGGTAGCGCTAGAAGGTCAAGAGTTGTAAAAGCGATGGTTGCTTTTGTGGCAGTTCTTGCATTGCTTACATTCTTCTCGAATACGCTGATGAACCTTACTATACCTAAGGTAATGGGAGCATATGCTTCGAGAGGCAATCTCTCATATTCAAACAGTGCGAGGGGCACGATCACCGTCGAAAACCAGACTGAAGTAAAGGGTCTGGAAGGAAGGACAGTCGACCAGGTAAAGGTAACCAATTACGATACCGTCCAGGCCGGTGATACGATCCTGACTTTAAAGCCGATAGAAGAATCAGAAGATCTTCAGTCAAAAAGAGACCGCTTAAAGCAGCTCGAGCGTGATGCCGAATACGATTCAAGAACGGATAATTCCACGGATTTCACTTCATATTATGACTCCATCAACATGGCGAAAGCCACACTCTCTGATGCAGAGGATACTTTATATGCCGTTCAGAACAAGGACGCAGTCGAAGAGGAAAACAAGCAGATCATCAATGACGAATCCGTAAAGGAAGTCTCTCTTAAGGCTACGGTTACCGAAGCTGCGAAAACAGTAGAGGACATTCAGAAGCAGATAGATGCTATCGATGCATCGATTGCTCCGCTCCAGGCACAGATCGATGTATATACGGCGCTCGGAACTCCTACTCCCACTCCGAGACCGGAGGTGCCCGAGACTACAGAACCTGCTGAGACTGAACCTGTGACAGATCCGGCAACAGAATCAGCGACAGATCAGGCGACAGAACCTGCTGAGACTTCGGCTCCTGTAGAAACAACGGCTGCTCCGGCACCGGTATACGATGCAGACGGACTTGATCCCACATCTCCAACATATGAGATGGAGAAACTGATGTTGAAGATCCAACAGTACGAAGACCAGAAGACAGCTTTGGAGAGCCAGCTCGAATCTGCCAAGACACGTCTTGATGAGGCATCAGCAGAACTTGCAGAGTGCCAGGGAAAGATCAAAGATGCGCAGGCTGAGATCGATGCACTTAAGCAGCTTCCTTCTGAAGCAGCCGCACAGAATGCGGTAACAACAGCAAGAAATGCGGTCAACACTGCGCAGAAAGCATTAAGTGATGCACAGACGGCAGCAGGCATTACAGAAGATAAAGCAAGAGATACCGCAGAAGACAGGGAAGCGGAGATAGCAAAGCTTACCAAGGAGATTGAAGATCTTGAGAAGCAGGCTAAGATTACTGAGATCAAGGCACCTGTCGGAGGTTACATTTACAACATTGCGGTATCCTCAGGCGATGCGCTTACCGCAAAGACTCTTGTAACTTATATAATTCCCGAGACAGACAGAGTCTGCTCAGTATCCTTCAAGTTCAGTGCACAGGCTGCACAGAGCATCCGTGTCGGAATGGAGCTGGAGATTACCAGTGGATTCATTCAGGGATGCACGGTCCAGTCAATAAAGCCCGACCCGGATAACCCGAGATCCAACAGGATCGTAAAGTGCATGGTTGAAGGTAACGATGCATGGCCGGGTGAGGAGATCACGGTCAATGCCGGAAGAGGCAACGACAACTACAAGTGCGTTGTCCCGAGCAGTGCCGTAAGTGAAGACAACAACGGACATTTCGTTTATGTCATCGTTGGTTCTTCCACTCCTTTGGGTGATAAGTACACCGTAAAGAGAGTTGACGTAACCATCGAGGCAACAGACGGTGCTGCTACAGCTATCAAGGGTGAAGGCCTTGATAAGTACGATGTCATGATCGTTGTAAGAGCCGAGAAACCTCTTGAAGACGGGCAGCGTGTAAGACTTGAAGACTACACTTCCAAGTAATCCTTAAGGTGCGAAGATAATGCAATTTATAGATAAGACAAAAGAGCTCTGGAATACGGAGAAAGGAAATGCGAAGAGGAACCTTTTAAAGCTCATCCTTGCAGTTCCTTTCTGGCTAATCGTGATAGCGCTGTTCCTTATGGCATTCGGTATCGGCAGGGCAATTTACCTTATAGATACAAGACCTGACCAAAAGGTAGCAGAGGTCTGGCAGAGCAGCTCCGATACTGCTTTCAGACATATGGCAGTATATGCAGGTGGCATAAGGGCACAGGGCGATACTTCACCCATGACATACCAGGAAGGTGGCAAGTCTATACACCTTGCGGACATTGCTCTGATAAGAACGGCTCTCCAGTCTACGGCCGATACGGGCTCTGCTGCAGGAAACAAGAACCTCCAATATACTGAAGGAAAGCAGCTCAGAGGCTGGGAGGACTGTTATTCATCCACGGTAATGTCTACGGTTGAAGCACTCGACGTAGTTGACGGACTTGAGGTGACAACGGGCAAATCTGATGCACAGCTCGTAGCCGTCGGAGGCAATTACAAGGCTTTCCATCCGTTCAGATATCTGTCGGGCGGATTCCTTCCAGAGACTCCCGTCGATACTAACCAGATCGTCTTAAACGACGTTCTCGCTTGGAAGTTCTACCATTCATATGACGTCGTCGGCAACAGGGTCATGATCAACGGCCAGATGTTTACCGTCATCGGTGTCGTTGAAGAGAGAACCACAAAGGTAGCCGAGCTTGCAGGTGAGCAGGAGACAAGGGCATTCATTTATTTCGGTGCTTTGGGATCGATCTACAGTACAGCATCCAATAATTCAGATGACAGCGAAGGTGCCATCAGCGCTCCTGCAGATTTTGCCATCCAGTGCTATGAGGCAATTCTTCCCGAACTCGTTAAGGGCGTCGGCGTTACGGATTTCAAGAATGCCATGCCCAACTATTCGCTCTCAAATCCGCAGCTTTATGTCTCCAATAACACCGGACGTTTCGGGGTTACAAGAGTATTCGATACGGTATTCCCTCTGGGCGAGACAGACAGGGAAAGACTGGGATACGAGTTCCCTTATTGGGAAAGGGCAGCGCAGCTCACCGAAGACAGACTGTTCTATGATTACGCGATCACGGGTCTTGGAATAATCCTTCTTCTCATAGGTTTTTCCATGATAGGCCTTAAGCTCCGCGCGAAAATGGCCGTAAAGCCCGGTGAGCTTGAAGTATCGGATGCAGACGATGCGGCCGAGAAAGAAGAAAAAGAACTGATGCTGAAAGAATAAGTCCGTTTTTTGGATAGAATAATCAGAAGTTTTTACTTATAATTCCCTTTAGGTAATCTGACCTGAAGGGAATTTTTTATGCATAGGAAATGCTCTAAGTTAGTCTCAATCGTATTAGCAGCCGCAGTTGCTTTAAGTCTTGCGGGATGTGTATCCGTCCCGGATTATTCGCTTTCTTCAACCGGAGATTCCAATGCAGTTCCCACTGCGCCGTCAACATCCCAGACCGCATATGTCAGATCCAGTTTTGACATAAATAAGAACCCTTATTTTGCAATGCTCTCCGAGACGGAGATGAATGCCTATTCGCTCATTTATGAGGGCCTTATTGCAGGCAATTCTGAGATTGAATGTCCCATCAGGCTTGAATCTGAACAGCTCGCCAAAGCGATGGACGCGGTGCTCAACGACCACCCTGAGATCTTCTGGATAGATAATAACTACAGCTATTCCTACGATCCGGAGGACGGAAGCATAAAGGAGATTACGTTTACTTTCTATGATTTTGCGGATACTCCCGAGAAATTCCAGGCTGCAAAGGCAGAGTTTGAATCTGCGGCAGCTTCGATAATCGCAAATGCCAGCGGGTATTCGACCTTAGTAGAACGTGAGCTTTATATCCACGATTATATCTGCGAGAACACCGTGTATGATGAATCCGCACCCTATCATCAGAGTGCGTATTCTGCTCTGGTCCTTCACAGATCAGTCTGTGCCGGCTATGCCAGAAGTTTTCAGTACCTCATGCAGAAAGCAGGTGTGTACTGTTATTACGTTACGGGAAGCACCGATAAGCCTGTTAATGTAAGTGACGACAACGGATCGCATTCCTGGAACATGGTCCTTATCAACGGTGAATTTTATAATGTCGACTGTCTCTGGGACGATACGGCAAGTGAGTCATATGGAAGCCCCATCTATCCGTTCTTCAACATTCCCGATTCTGAGATGGTCAATCACAAAAGGATCCAGATGGCTCTGGGCCTTCCTTCATGCACTGCAACGGAATACAGATATTCCAACCAGTTCGGCCCCACGATAGAAGCCGACAACATCGTATTTGCAGACGAGTAACCCTGTCTGATTTTTCATTGGAACCATACGTTGTTTATCTGTTTCTTCTTATTTAAAGGAGCAGCTTTTTGTCGTATAATTAACAAATTGATTTATTAATAAAGTCAGTCTTTAGGAGATGAAGAAATGAAAGAACTTATGCTTGGAAACAAGGCTGTTGCAAGAGGTCTTTATGAGGCCGGAGTAGCAGTCGCAAGTTCGTACCCCGGCACTCCCAGTACAGAGACAACTGAAGAAGCAGCCAAGTACGATGAGATCTATTGTGAATGGGCACCCAACGAGAAGGTTGCCATGGAGACCGCTTTCGGTGCAAGCAGGGCAGGCAAGAGATCTTACTGCGCAATGAAGCACGTAGGACTTAACGTTGCCGCTGACCCGCTCTTTACAATGAGCTACACAGGTGTTAATGCCGGTATGGTGATCCTTGTTGCAGACGATCCGGGAATGCATTCCTCACAGAATGAGCAGGATTCAAGGCATTATGCCATCGCTGCAAAGATGCCTATGTTAGAGCCCGCTGATTCGCAGGAAGCAAAGGATTTCGTTATCGAGGCATACGATATTTCCGAGCAGTTTGATACACCCGTACTTATCAAGATGTGCACAAGAGTTGCTCACTCACAGTCCGTAGTTGAGACAGGCGAGAGAGCTGACATCCCTGTTAAGCCTTATGTAAAGGATGCAGGCAAGTACGTTATGGTTCCCGCAAACGCAAAGAGACGTCACCCCATCGTTGAGGAGAGAACAAGAAAGCTCGTTGCATTTGCCGAGGAATCTTCTCTCAACCGCGTTGAAGAGGGAACAGATACTTCTATGGGTATCATCACGTCTTCAACTTCATACCAGTATGTTAAGGAAGTATTCGGAGACAAGTATCCGGTATTGAAGATCGGTCTTATCAATCCGCTTCCCGAAAAGAAGATCAAGGACTTCGCTGCCAAGGTAGACAAGCTCGTAGTAGTAGAAGAACTCGATCCCATCATTGAGACACACTGCAAGACATTAGGTCTTGAGGTAACAGGCAAGGATATCTTCCCGCTCATCGACGAGTTCTCACAGGGCCTCATCGCTACGAAGCTCGGACTTCCTGAAAAGCCCGCATGCAAGCCCATCGAAGGACTTCCGGGAAGACCGCCGGCAATGTGCGCAGGCTGCCCTCACAGAGGCATGTTCTATGTTCTTTCCAAGAACAAGATCACAGTCATGGGCGATATCGGATGCTACACATTGGGTGCTACACCTCCGCTCTGCGCTATCGATACAACAGAGTGCATGGGCGCTTCCATCAGCTCACTTCACGGCTTCAATACAGCTTTGGGTGCAGAGGCTGAGAAGAACACAGTAGCAGTCATCGGCGACTCCACATTCATGCATTCAGGCATGACAGGTCTTGCCAACATCGCATATAACCAGACAAATTCAACTGTCATCATCCTTGATAACTCCATCACGGGCATGACAGGACACCAGCAGAATCCAACAACAGGATATAACCTCCGTGGTGATCCGGCAGGCAAGATCGATCTCGAAGCTCTTGTACGTGCCATGGGCATCAACAGAGTAAGGGTAGTAGATCCTTATAACCTCGCAGAAGCTGAGGCAGCAGTTAAGGAAGAACTCGCGGCAGAAGAGCCTTCCGTAATCATCTCCAGAAGACCCTGCGCGCTTCTCAAGAAGGTTAAGCGCGGTGAGCCTATCCAGGTTAATGCTGACAAGTGCAAGTCCTGCAAGGCCTGCATGAAGCTCGGCTGCCCTGCGATCTCCTTCAAGGACGGACACGCACATGTCGATACAACACAGTGCTTCGGCTGTAAGGTATGCAGCGAACTCTGTAAGTTCGGCGCTTTCGAGACTTTGAACGGGGAGGCAATCACATGGTAACAAGCATAATGATAGTAG
Organism: Oscillospiraceae bacterium; assembly: GCA_902787975.1. Lineage (GTDB taxonomy): Bacteria > Bacillota > Clostridia > Saccharofermentanales > Saccharofermentanaceae > Saccharofermentans. Next base: position 32,199 of record CADAIP010000015.1, on the reverse strand, counting down.
GCGTAGGCGGACAGGGTTCGCTTCTCGCCAGTAAATTATTGGGCAGAGCCGCTATGGACAAGGGCTATGACGTAAAGGTTTCCGAGGTTCACGGAATGAGCCAGAGAGGCGGAAGCGTTGTAACTTACGTTAAGTTCGGCGACAAGGTAAATTCACCCATCATCGACAAGGGTGAGGCTGACTACATCATTTCTTTCGAGCTTTTGGAAGCTGCAAGATATGTAGAGTTCTTAAAACCCGGCGGACAGATCGTTACTAACTCACAGCAGATCGATCCTATGCCCGTAATCGCAGGCACAGCTGAATATCCGACAGGACTCATTGAGAAGATGGAAGAGTCCGGTGCAAAGGTTGATGCAATCGATGCACTCACGATCGCTGAGCAGGCCGGTTCATCAAAGGCTACGAACATCGTTCTCATGGGTGTCTTCTCCAAGTATATCTCTGAGATCAGCAAGGAAGAGTGGATCAAGGCTGTTGAAGCTTCCGTTCCCGCCAAGTTCCTTGAACTTAACATGAAGGCCTTTGAGATGGGTCTTGCAGCAGAATAAATATCAGTAATCGACGGAGCAGATAAGTGGCAATTTGCAGTTTTTGTTATGAGAGACAGGCTATAGCTTTTACGACACGCGTCGTGAATGGTGAGAGCATAAATGAGAATTACTGTCTCAAGTGTGCTTATCTGTCTAAGATGCCTGGCCTTTTCGAACCCATGGTTTCTGCAGGTATCAATGACGAAAACGTTGATGCTATGGCTGACAAGATGGAGATCATGATGCTTGAAAATGGCGGGAACGCTGATTATCAGAGCTTTTTCAAGAACATGGTAGAGAAAGAGACTGACTATCATCCGTTTGCAGGAAGCAAAGCTCCGGAATTCCAGGCTCCCGTCAAGGAAGACACTGATAAGAAAGAAGAGAATATGCCTGATCTTGAAGCAGTAAGAAAGTTTTTCGAGGGCGACAAATACGCCACCGAAGCTACTGGAATCGTTATCGAGAAGGCTGAGAAGGGCCACAGCGTTGTATCCCTTGAGCCCGACGGAAGACACCTTAACGCTGTCGGAGGTCTTATGGGTGCAGTCTATTACACTCTAGCTGATTTCGCTTTTGCCGTAGCTGAGAACTGCGTACTTGATACGGATATGGTCACAGTTACACAAACGGCACAGATCAACTTTTTAAGACCGTGGTTCGGAGGCAAGGTTACATGCCATGCCGACATCGTCAAGGACGGAAGGGCGATCTGTTTATACGAGGTCAAGGTTTTCGATAAGGATAACAAAGAGCTCGCACTGATTATCGTCAACGGTTTTAAGACCGCACGAAAATAAACATCCCGCTTAAGGAGGGACCATTTTATGATTTGGAATGAAGCAAAGGAGTGCATGTCGCGTGACGAGATCGAAGCGCTGCAGAGCGCACGACTTGTCAAGCAGGTAAACCGCGTTTATCACAACGTTGAGTATTACCGCAAGAAGATGCAGGCAGCCGGACTTGAGCCCGGTGACATCAAGGGTATTGAAGACCTTGATAAACTGCCTTACACAACTTATCAGGATTTAAGAGACACATACCCCTTTGGTTTGGCCGCTGCGCCCAGATCAGAACTGGTCCGTGTTCACGCATCCTCAGGTACTACAGGTAAGCCTAAGATTGCCGTCTACACAAGACGTGACATCGATATCTGGGCAGAGTGCGTTGCAAGATGCCTTTCAATGGCTGGAATCACAAAGGATGACATCATCCAGGTAGGTTACGGCTACGGACTCTTCACAGGTGGTCTCGGTGCCCACTATGGTGCCGAATATCTCGGAGCTCTCGTTCTCCCTATGTCCACAGGTAATACACAGAAGCTCATCGACATGATGATCGACTGCGACGTTACTTCGATCGCATGCACACCTTCTTATCTCCTGCACGTTGCAGAAGATCTTGAGAAGGCAGGCCTCATCGACAAGATCAAGCTTAAGTCCGCTATCTGCGGCGCTGAGCCCTGGACTGACGAGATGCGCGACCAGATGGAAGCAAGACTCCACATCAAGGCATATGACATCTACGGTCTTACAGAGATGATGGGTCCTGGTGTTGCATGTGACTGTGAATACCACAAGGGTCTTCATATCTGGGAAGATCACTTCCTGCCTGAGATCATCGATCCCGCTACACAGAAGCAGCTCCCCAAGGGTTCAGACGGTGAGCTTGTTATCACAAACCTTACAAAGGAAGGTATGCCTCTCATCCGTTACAGAACAAAGGACCTCACATCCATTGAATATGACAAGTGCGAGTGCGGACGTACAATGGCAAGGATCCAGCGCTTCAAGGGCAGATCCGATGACATGCTCATCATCCGCGGCGTAAACGTATTCCCTTCACAGGTAGAGGCAGCTCTCCTTACAGTAGAAGGAACCACACCTCACTACATGCTCGTAGTTGACCGTGTTGATAACACGGATACTCTTGAAGTCCAGGTTGAGGTAGCAGAGAACTTCTTCACAGACGAGATCAAGTCATTGGAGAAGCTTTCCAAGACAGTACACGACAAGCTCAAGATGGCTATCGGCCTTAACGCAAAGGTCAAGCTCGTTGAACCTAACGGACTCGAGCACTTCGACGGCAAGAGCAAGCACGTTACAGACAAGCGTAAGCTTTATCAATAATATCAGGAGGTGACACTATGTTCGTAAAGCAGATTTCAGTTTTCTTGAATAACACTGAAGGCAGACTTGATGAGGTTTTGAAGATCCTTGCTCAGGGCGGTATCGATATTCTTTCCGCAAGTCTTGCTGACACTACCGAATTCGGTGTTCTCCGTCTTCTTGCAAAAGAGCCTGATCACGCAAAGCAGATCCTTCAGGACGCAGGTTTTGCAGCACGTGTAGATGAAGTTATTGCAGTTGTAGTTCCTGATGCTGTAGGAAGCCTTGCAAAGGTCGTAGGCGTGATCCACGCAGCAGGCATCAACATCAGTTACATCTATGGTCTTTCCATTGACGGCGAGGGCGCGCCCATTGCCATCAAGACAAATGACAATGTTAAGGCTGAAGCAATCATCAATGCTGCCGGCGTAAAGACGCTCGGCATGGAAGATCTGCAGTAAGATTAATTGTTCCGGAATTATCAGAGGCTGCCTTAAACGGCAGCCTCTTTGCTTTTAAAAGGGCCTGCTTCCTGTTCCGGAAAGCAAGCCCTTTAAGGTGCTTAAAAATATCAGTTCTCGTCAGCGGGAGCGTTCTCGGGAAGTGAGTATCTCTTCTCGACTGTGACTGTCTCATCGTAGCAGGAGAAGATACCGTCGACCTTTTCCTTGGAGAGTTTAGGTGTGATGAGGCTTACGAGAGGTACGATCACGAGACCTGCGAGCATTGTAACTGCGCCTGCATTAATAGGTGATGCGATGAACTTCAGGAACATGTTGGCAACAGTGAAGCCGACACCGAAGATGAAGCATACCCATACGGAAAGCTTTGTTGTCTTCTTCCAGTAAAGACCCCAGAGGAAAGGTGCAAGGAAAGCGCCTGCAAGAGCACCCCAGGAGTAACCCATGAGCTGAGCGATGAACGTCGGCGGGTTGAGGGAAAGAAGAACGGATACGACGATGAAGAATACGAGGAGGACACGCATTGTGATGAGCTGTGTCTTTTCTTTCTTCTTCTTATCAGCATTCTTATTACCGGGCTTGATCTGCTCGATGAGGTCCAAAGTAACTGTCGAGCTTGATGTAAGAACAAGGGAAGACAGTGTGGACATTGAAGCGGAAAGAACGAGAACGATAACGACACCTACAAGGATAACAGGGAGGTTGTCGAGCATCGTAGGGATGATGGAGTCAAACATGACAGAACCATCTTCCTTATAGATAGCGGAATTGTTGCTGTAAAGTCTTGCGAAGCCGCCGAGAAAATAGCAACCGCCGGCAACGATGAAAGCGAATATCGTTGAGATGATTGTTCCTGCCTTAACGGACTTCTCGTCCTTGATCGCATAGAACTTACCGACCATCTGGGGAAGGCCCCATGTACCAAGTGATGTGAGAATGATAACGCCTAAGAGGTTAAGCGGATCAGGACCGAAGAATGAAGTGAAAGCACCCTGCATTCCGGCTGTAACGGGAAGATCTGATTCTGCCTGTGAAAGAGTTGTAAGAGCTCCGATGAATCCTCCGTTGTTATTAAGAACGGTAGCGATGACTGCAGTGATACCGAAGAGCATGATGATGCCTTGTACGAGGTCATTAACGACTGTAGCCATGTATCCGCCGAGGATAACGTAGATACAAGTAAGAGCTGCCATAACGATGATGCAGATCTTATAGTCGATGTTAAATGCCATGTTAAACAGTCTGGAAAGACCATTATAAACTGATGATGTATAAGGGATAAGGAAGATGAATGAGATAAGGGCTGCTGCGATACGGAGAGCCTTGCTGTCGAATCTCTTGCCGAAGAAGTCAGGCATAGTCTTGGAATTCAAGTGCTTTGTCATGACTCTGGTTCTTCTTCCCAGAACGATCCAGGCAAGGAGTGAACCGATGACTGCGTTTCCGATACCGATCCATGTGGAAGCAACACCGTATTTCCAGCCGAACTGTCCTGCATATCCGATGAATACTACTGCGGAGAAGTAGGAAGTTCCGTAACCGAACGCTGTGAGCCAGGGTCCTGCGTTTCTGCCGCCCAATACAAAGCCTTCAACGCTGTTCGCTTTTTTGCGGGTCATGATGCCGATTCCGATCATGACAGCGAAAAAGACTACCAGGAAGATAATCTTGATAATCAGATCCATGAAATTTGTTCCTCACTTTTTGCTTCTTCCACCCTCAAAATGTTAAGAAGCGTTTTTATTCAAAAAATAAGCCTCGTGCCTAAAAATGACACAAGGCTTATATTTTAAGACTGATTTTCCTGTTCTACAAGTCTTTCTGCGCCATATCTCTTACGGAGAACCGGTTTTTCGATCTTTCCGGTGGCGTTTCTCGGAACGTCAGCCAGGATTATCTGCTTCGGTCTCTTGTAGCGGGGAAGCTGCGTGCAGAATTTCTCGAGTTCTTCCACGGTACAGTTGCTGCCTGGTTCGATCTCAACGATGGCACCTGTGATCTCACCGAGTCTCTTGTCGGGAAGTCCGATGACTGCAACATCTTTTACCTTCGGATATTCCTGGAGGAAGTTCTCGATCTCGACAGGGTAGATGTTCTCACCGCCTGATACGATAACGTCCTTCTTACGGTCAACGAGGAAATAGAATCCGTCCTCATCCTGACGGGCCATGTCGCCTGTGAAGAGCCATCCGTCTCTTAATGTTTCCTTTGTAGCTTCAGGGTTTCTGTAGTATTCGAGCATGACGCCGGGACCCTTAACGCAGAGCTCGCCGACCTCACCTTGTGATACTGTGTTACCGTTCTCGTCAACGATCTTGCACTCCCAGCGGTAACCGGGGACGCCGATGGCACCGACTTTGTGAGTGTTCTCGAGGCCAAGGTGAACGCAGCCTGGACCGGTTGATTCGGAAAGACCGTAGTTTGTATCGTACTGATGATTAGGGAAGTAATCCTTCCAGTGACGGATAAGTGACGGAGGTACGGGCTGAGCGCCGATGTGCATGAGACGCCATTGGTCAAGCTTGTAATCGGAAAGCTTGAGTTCGCCTCTGTCCAAAGCGTCGAGAATGTCCTGAGCCCACGGTACGAGGAGCCATACGATAGTGCACTGCTCGTCTGATGCGGCCTTGAGGATTACGTCAGGCTTTGTACCCTTGAGGAGAACTGCCTTGCTGCATGTCCACAAGGAACCCATCCAGTGGAACTTGGCGCCTGTGTGATAAAGAGGCGGGATGCAGAGGAAGCAGTCGTCCTTGCCTGTGTGATGGTGTACGGCTTCCATCTCAGCTGCCTGTGTGAGGCTTCTGTGAGGGTGAAGGATAGCCTTCGGGAAACCTGTTGTACCTGATGAGAAATAGATGGCTGCATAGTCATCTTCAGTAAGTTCGATCATGGGATCTTTGCTGGAATAGTCAGCTACCTGCTGCCAGTAGTTTTCTGCAAATTCGGGAGCCTGTCCGTCTCCAACATAGAGAAGGAGTCTGTCCTTAGCGAGCTCTTCAGCGTTGATGTTGAGACGGTCAACGAATTCGGGACCGAAGAACATGACTGAGATCTCTGCAAGATCAGCGCAGTAGGATATCTCGTTTGCTGTATATCTGAAATTGAAAGGTACTGCGATAGCACCTGTCTTGAGGATACCAAAATAGATGGGGAGCCACTCAAGGCAGTTGAACATAAGGATAGCAACTTTGTCACCCTTCTTGATGCCGCGTCCCAAAAGCATGTTTGCTACTCTGTTGGACTTTTCATCGAAGATCTGCCATGTGATCTCATGACGGTAGGGCATAGCCTTGGTCTGCTGTACAAGGTCGAATTCCTTGAAGGAGATCTTTCTTGTGTCTTCCATTGTGGGGTTGAGTTCGATAAGCGCAACCTCTTCACCGTGTTCACGTGCGTTGCGTCTCAGTAAATCTGTTACAGGCATGAATATTCCTCCCTAGTGCTTTATTTATCTAAATAAAGCCAAAGACAATAATATCATCGCGGCCGATGTTCGTCAAAAAATAATAAAATAGGAACAATTATTAAATTTACATATTCTTTTAGAGTGTTTTATAATAAGACGTCTTATATCTAATTTTGAGGAAATGTATGATTCGAAAATTACTGAAATCGGTTCGCCAGTATGCGAAGCATTCGATATTGTCGCTCGTATTTATCATTGGCGAAGTTGTACTTGAAGTTGTAATTCCGTTCATAACCGCTGACATGGTCAATAAGATCCAGGCTGGTATCGACATGGAAACCATTCTGAAGATGGGCGGAATTATCACATTATGCGCGATCATGTCCCTGGTCTGCGGTGCTTTGGCCGGCAGCTTTTCAGCTAAAGCTTCGGCAGGTTTTGCAGGCAACTTAAGAGGCGACATGTTCGCAAAGGTCCAGAAGTTCTCATTCGGTAACATCGACAAGTTCTCCACGTCATCACTCGTTACGAGAATGACGACGGATATCACCACGGTCCAGAACGCGTACATGATGCTCATCCGCATTGCGGTAAGAGCGCCGTTCATGTTCATTTTCGCGATAGTCATGGCATATGTACTCGGAGGTTCACTTGCCACGACATTCGTTATCATAGTTCCGGTTCTCGGTGTCGGACTTGTCATTATCGGTAAGCTTGCGATGCCTGCTTTCCGTGCCGTATTCAAGAAGTACGACAAGATGAATGAGTCGATCGAAGAGAATGTCCGCGGCATGCGTGTCGTTAAGGGATTTGCAAGGGAAGAATACGAGCAGCAGAAGTTCGGCAAGGCTTCCGACAACATCAGACTTGATTTTACCAAGGCTGAGAGGATCGTCGGACTCAACTCGCCTCTCATGGAACTCTGTCTGCATTTCAATGTTTTATTCGTTCTTTACATAGGCTCGAAAATGGCGATCACAAGCCAGGGCGCTACAATGAACATCGGTCAGATCTCAGCGCTCATGACATACGGCTTCATGGTTCTTATGTCTCTCATGATGGTATCCATGATCTACGTCATGCTCACGATGTCCATCGAGGCTGCAAAGCGTATCGTTGAAGTTCTCGACGAGGAGCCTTCGATTCAGAATCCTGCCGAACCCGTCATGGAAGTACCTGACGGTTCTATCGATTTTGAAGATGTTGCTTTCAAGTATTCGGAGAAGGCAGCAAGGAATGCGCTTTTCGATATCGACCTTCACATCGACAGCGGAATGTCAGTAGGAATCTTAGGCGGTACGGGTTCATCCAAGACCTCTTTGATCCAGCTCATTCCGAGGCTTTATGATACAACTGAAGGTGTCGTAAAAGTCGGAGGCATTCCCGTTAAGGATTACGACGTAAAGACATTGAGAGATGCCGTTTCCGTCGTTCTCCAGAAGAACGAGCTGTTCTCCGGAACCATATCGGAAAACCTCCGCTGGGGTAATGAGAATGCGACTGACGAGGAGATCGTTGCAGCTTGCAAGATCGCCCAGGCAGATGAATTCGTCTCACAGTTCCCTGACGGATATAACACATATATCGAGCAGGGAGGTACGAATGTATCCGGCGGTCAGAAGCAGAGACTCTGTATCGCAAGAGCTCTCCTGAAGAAGCCGAAGATCCTTATCCTCGACGACTCCACATCTGCGGTTGATACCAGAACAGATGCTTTGATCAGAAAGGGCTTCATGGAATACATTCCTGAGACCACAAAGATAATCATTGCACAGAGAGTTGCTTCCGTTCAGGAATGCGACATGATCATAATCATGGACGGCGGCATGATCGCCGGCAAGGGTACTCACGAAGAACTCCTCAAGAGTAATGCGATCTATCGTGAGATCTATGAAGAACAGACGAAGGGAGGATCAGGTGATGAGTAATAACACTAAAGCTCCCGAAAAGAAGATAGAAGCAGCACCCGCACCCGGAAGAAGAGGCAGGGGTCCGGCTTCCATGTCCCAGGTTAAGGATTCCATGGGCAGCATCAAGAGAGTCCTCAGGATGTATGTCAAACAGTTCCCTGTTCTTACATGGGTCGTAGTAATCTGCAATATCTATAATGCCGTTGCTGCTGCTATGCCTGCGGTTTTCCTCCAGAAGGTAACTGCAGTATTGGAAGAAACGATCTATACGGGTGACTGGGAGACAGCCAAGATAAAGATAGTCTCATTCCTTATCCCGCTTATCTGCATCTATGCACTTGCGGCCATCTTAAGCATCTTACAGTCCCAGGTTCAGGCATACATGACTCAGAAGTTCCTGCATAAGCTCAGAACTGATCTTTTCAACAAGATGCAGACTCTGCCTTTGAGATATTTCGATACTCATAAGCACGGCGATATCATGAGCCACTATACAAACGATATTGATACTTTAAGACAGCTCGTATCCATGGCTCTGCCTACAATCCTGAGAGCAGGTGTAGTTGTAATTTCAGTATTCTTCATCATGCTCAACTACAGTTTCTGGATGACGCTTATCATGATCGTCGGCATCATTGCAATGATGTTTGCGACAGGCAAGGTAGGAGCAGGTTCTGCAAAGTACTTCATCAGACAGCAGAAGGCAGTAGCTTCCACAGAAGGTTACATCCAGGAGATCATGAACGGCCAGAAGGTAGTTAAGGTCTTCAATCATGAGGATAAGGTTAAGGCTGAATTCGACAAGCTCAACAACGGACTTGCAGAAGACAGCGGCAAGGCTAACACTTACGCCAACATCCTTGCGCCCATCATCGGCAACATCGGCAACATCGTTTATGTTCTCCTTGCCGTAGGCGGCGGTCTCATGACCGTGTTCGGTGTAGTTAATCTCTCATTCTCAGGACTTCCGATGGGAATCGACATCATTGTTCCTTTCCTTAACGGAAGTAAGCAGTTCATGGGCAACATCAACCAGCTCACGATGCAGATGAATGCAATCGTAATGGCAGGTGCAGGTGCCCAGAGAATCTTCGATCTCCTTGACGAAGAGCCTGAAGCAGATAACGGCTACGTAACTCTCGTTAATGCAAATATCGCAGAAGACGGCACGATCACTGAAGCTGAGCGTCCGACAGGTCACTGGGCATGGAAGCATCCCCACAAGGCTGAGGGCACCATCACATATACTGAGCTCAAGGGTGACGTATTGCTTGACTCAGTAGACTTCGGTTATGTTCCCGAAAAGCAGGTCCTTTACGATGTTTCCGTTTTCGCAAAGCCTGGCCAGAAGGTAGCATTCGTTGGTGCTACAGGTGCAGGTAAGACGACGATCACAAACCTCATCAACCGCTTCTACGATATCGCTGACGGTAAGATCCGTTACGACGGAATCAACGTCAATAAGATCAAGAAGAAGGACTTGAGAAGATCTTTGGGTCTCGTTCTCCAGGAGACTAACCTCTTCACCGGAACAGTTATGGAGAACATCCGTTACGGAAATCTCGATGCAACTGATGAAGAGTGCAAGGCTGCAGCAAAGCTTGCAGGCGCTGCTGACTTTATCGAGCGTCTCCCTGACGGATACGACACGATGCTCACCAACAACGGTGCTAACTTCTCACAGGGCCAGAGACAGCTCCTTGCCATTGCCAGAGCGGCAGTTGCAAATCCGCCCGTCATGATCCTCGACGAAGCTACATCATCCATCGATACACGTACTGAGGCAATCGTCCAGCGCGGTATGGATAAGCTCATGGAAGGCCGTACGGTATTCGTCATCGCACACCGTCTTTCAACCGTCATGAACTCTGATGTCATCATGGTTCTTGACCACGGCAGGATCATCGAGCGCGGTTCACACGAGCAGCTCATTGCCGAGAAGGGCACATACTATCAGCTCTACACAGGCGCATTCGAGCTCGAGTGATATTGTTATGCCCGCTTAGGTCCTCCGCGCTTCGCTTGTGCGGAATCGCTCGCATAATCACTCTCCTCAGGCTTGAAAACTAAAGAGTTATTATTCAGAGGTTGGCTCAGAAATGAGGCAACCTCTTCCTTTTACTATCGGGAAACCCCTATCGAGTGTTATAATCAAAAAACAATGACAAGATACAGGGATAATAGAATTGGAATAAAAGGATAAATATATATGAAAAAACGTTTGGCAGTCACATTAGTAGCAGCAGCTTTATTACTGTCACTATGTTCATGTGACAATCACATTCCCAGTGCGTTTGACGACGATGATCCGACACCGACTACTTCTGAGACAACTTTGCCCGATTATACGGTTGCAAGGTCTCCTCATCACGATCTTAACAGAGTAGATGCCACTGAAGATTTCGGTACCATGAGTTTTGAATACAAGGATGCATGGGGTGCCCATCAGAATCTCCGCATGGCTCACGGAACGATTCATAACTATTTCGCATACTATTCACTCGATTCCAGCGACAGAAGAGTCAACGAGAATCTGAGTACCGTATCTGCGATAAGCCGTCCTACAGTACTTGAGTATCCTGCTGACAGAGACGGATATGTAATTTATGAAGTTACATATACCCAGACGTTCCCGATAAGCACAAAGGAACCCAGCAGCGTATATACGGCTTTCTTCTCCTATCACAGTGTCGGATTCCTGGATTACTACACGGGAACGATTTATCCTGTTATCAATATGTCCACGCAGATCGACAGTTTCAGCGTTACCGGAGAAGTCGAGTGGAACGGCAAGACCTATGACATGGGTTATTACGAATTCCGTGAGACCGAATGGCTCGAAAGCAACACGGAGCAGGTTGACAGCTATACCGTAGTCAGAAGGGAAATGGTAAAGATCACATCAACTTCTTACTTCCTCGTGCCTGCAGGATACGACGGAATCGTTATGTTTGTTTACGTTGCTGATGATACTGACAGACCTGTTGAAGAGGTTCTTGCAGAGAACAATCCGTATTTTACTCCGGCAGACTATTTTGGAGACGATGAAAATCCCGACGATTACGTATTCATCGGCATTAATGCCCCGTCCTGATACGTTTACCGGAAGCGGATATTAAATCCAAGAAAAAAGATGCCTCATAGTTTTGAGACATCTTTTCTTTTGCTGTTATCAGTTTTCCTTACCCGGTTGTTCCAATCCTGAAGTCAGGAGCTTTACTGCTATCGCGCACTCAATACGTTTACGGAAGATATCGCAGCCCATCTCATAGATGCCGTTGATATCGCCCGATGCGTGATAGGAATTTGCAGCACATCCGCCGGAGCAGTAGAGCTTTGCCCAGCAGTCCTTGCACTCGGGGCGGCTGTATGCATTGCATGAAGCGAACTTGTCCCGGAGCTCAAGGTTCTGTACGCCGTCGTAGATGGAGCCCATCTTATATGCCTCGTCACCGACGAACTGGTGGCAGGGATAGAGGTCACCCCAGGGTGTAACGGCAAGATATTCTGTGCCCGAGCCGCATCCCGCAATCCTCTTGTAGATGCAGGGACCGCATGTGAGATCGAGCATATAGTGGTAGAAGGTAAAAGGTCTGCCTTCGTTGTAACGCTCGACCATGAGTCTTGCGAGTTCTTCGTACTGCTCGAAAACAACAGGCAGGTCTTCTTTTGTGATAGCGGAAGGACTGGAAGGATCTGTAACGACCGGCTCCATGGAGAGCTCGTTAAATCCGAGGTCCAGCATCTGCCTAATATCGTTTACGAAATCAATGTTGTAGTGGGTAAAGGTACCTCTCATGTAATAGCTGAGGTTACCTCTCTTAGCTACGAACTTCTGGAAGTTAGGAACGATCCTGTCGTAAGAGCCGTTGCCTGCATAGTCAACACGGAAGCGGTCGTTTACTTCTTTACGTCCGTCCAGGGAAAGAACGACGTTGTGCATTTCCCTGTTGGCAAACTCGGTTACTTCGTCGTCCAAAAGGACACCGTTGGTAGTAAGAGTAAATCGGATATTCTTGTTATGGATCTTTTCCTGCTCACGTCCGTATGCAACGAGCTTTTTGCAGACATCCCAGTTCATGAGGGGCTCGCCGCCGAAGAAGTCGATATCAAGGTTCTTGTGGAAGCCTGAATTCTCAATAAGGAAATCGATGGCCTTCTTACCAACCTCGTAGCTCATGATGGCGCGTTCGCCGTGATACTTACCCTGGCTTGCGAAGCAGTAAGAGCAGTTGAGGTTGCATGTGTGTGCCACGTGAAGGCACAAAGCCTTGATCTTTATGTTCTTCTTGCGGAAGTCCTTAGCCAGATGCTCGTACTTGTCGGGAGCATAGAGCTTGCCTGCGGTCTTGAGGTCATCGATGTCGGCGATACATTCTTCTGCATCGTCTCTTGAGATGCCGTGCTTGGCGATAGCTTTTTCGATTACTTCCTCTGCAGGTTCGGTCTCATACCATTGGATCATGTCATAAGCGACTTTATCGACCATGTGAATAGAGCCCGAATAGCAGTCGAGTACGATGTTAAGGCCGTCAAATTGGTAGCAGTGGATCATAGTAACTCCCGATTTTCATAAAAAAAGGTCCCACGTAAAATGAGACCTTAAAGTTTCAGAATAAGACTCTCTTATTTAGAAAGCTGCTCGCAAGGCTGGTTAGCAACACCGCAGGATGTCTTGCATGCTGACTGGCAAGATGTCTGGCACTCACCGCATCCGCCTTCCTTAGCTGACTTCTCGAGATCTCTTGTCTCAACTGTAACGATTCTTGTCATAGTAAGTAATCTCCCTTTTTTATAATATGTGAATTATACTTTGCAAGTCCTAAACCGTCAAGGCAAGACGGGAATCAGTCCCTGATAAGGCCGTCCTCCGCCAAGCATAAGTCTGATGTCGCCGTTTGCAAGGATCCTGACGATGTCTTCGGTGATGATCTCACCCGGCATGAGAAGCGGGATTCCGGGAGGGAACCCGTAGATGAACTCGCTGCTCGGAAGGCCGATCGCAAATTCAGGCTCAAGATCAACTGACCTCATGCGTGCTTTTGCCGCCTCCTGAAGCGTGATCGCAAACTTTGGGAATGGTCTTGAAATGAATTCTGCCGGAACATACTCTCCGTCCATAGCGTTGTCTGTTGTGATGACGGCATCGCAGAAGCGCTTCAGGGTCTCTTCCGTGTCACCGATGCCGGTCATGGCGATCAGGTGGGAAGGGAAGCTTGCTTCGCACTCGATATTGAATGTTCCTCTCAGATACTCGAAAAGATAATTGCCCCTGCCCATCAGTACAAACTTGGATCTCTCCCTGACAGGTGCCTGCCAGAGCTTGAAGTTCTTTAATGATCCAAGACTGCTCTCGGCATAGGCGATGGCGTTTTCCCAGGGCTTTAATATCTCCGGACCCTTTGAGTTGATCTGAGCAAGACACTTCGAAATGCCCTGGAGGAGAATGTAAGAAGGACTTGAAGTTTCAAAGATATCAAGGCCTCTTCTTATGAGTGATACCTCGATGGGGCATCCTTCATGAAGCAGCATTACTGCCGTCTGTGTAGGAGAAGAGAGTGTCTTGTGAAGGCTCTTGATCACCAGATCACCTTTGGCATCAGGACCGAAGAAATTGTCATCAAGACCAAGGTGGGCACCGTGAGCGCTGTCTGTTATGAGGATCGCGTCGTATTTTCTTGTAATGCGGAAGATCTCATCTGTGTCGGACAGAACGCCTTCGTAAGTGGGTGAAGTGATCACGACAGTCTTGATCGAAGGATCTCTTGCGAGGTTCTTCTCAACGTCGGAGGGTGATATGTGGCCTGCGAAAGGGAGTTCCGGGTCAAATGCCGGCATAAGCGGAACGATGGATGAACCGGCAAGCTCTATGGCATTCCATACTGCCAGATGGCAGTTCATGGCTACCAGGATCTTAGTGCCCGGATTCTGGATAGCGGCACTCCAGATAGCTGCGAGGATCAGAGCGGAAGAACCGTTTACCGACAGGAATGCATTCCTGGCCTTCCACACCGATGCAGCGCAGTCTTCCATGTCTTTGATAAGCCCCTCGGGCGCATGAAGATTATCGAATCCGCCGATCTCTGTGATATCGCGCATGAATGCCTGCGATACGAAGTCAGGATTACGTTTGCCGCCGGGCATATGCATAGGCAGCGGATCGGAACCCAGGTAGAGCTTTAATGCTGCTCCCAATCTGTCGTTATCGTATTTCATTTTCGCGTCCTTCCTTTTGATTGTAAGTTAACACAAAAGAAAAGGGCTGTCGATTGACAGCCCCTGAATGATCAGATTGATGAATCAATTAAGGATTGATTACTGTGAAGCTGTAACCTGATACAACATCGGAATCCTCATAGATCGTCTTCTGCATCTGGAGAGCAGTAGAGAGGAGGAGTGTATAAGGTGAAAGCTTGCCATCGAGAAGCTCAACGTCTGAACCGTAGCTGATAGCCTGAGCCTCGTCATCAGAAAGAAGCATGTACTGTGAAACGAGGAAGAGGGATCTTACGCCAACGTTCATGTGAACGAGCTTGTTGTTGATGGAGTATGTAGGAGTAGAGCTTGAGGATGAACCTGAAAGTCTGCTGCTGAAGGAAAGACCCAATGTGGATGTGCTGCCCAAAGAACTTGACTCTTCCTGGATGAAGAGAGGCTTACCTTCGATACCGACCTTACCAACTTCGTGGAAGAGCGCGATGATAATTGCGGATTCCTCATCGAGCTGAGGCATGATAGTATCCTTGATTCTCAAGAGCTGCTTAGCAACTGCAACGCTTCTGATAAGGAGACCTTTCTCGCAAGCGAGGGAGCCCTTGATTTCTGCGGGTGCTGTGAGCCAGGAAGTTCTGTTCTCGAGGAAATCGATGAAGTGGTCGAACTCTGTCTTTCTCTTAACGATAGCTGCCTTGAGCTGCTCATAAAGAGTATCGACGTTATCTTTATTTACTTCGATCATCGGCATGATGCCGGCAACCTTATCTGACTTGCCTGTAGCTGCTGCTGAAACTGCTGCTGCCTGAGGTGTTACTACAGGAGCGTCTCCACCGCCTGCGCTCTCGTCTGCTGATGTGAATGTATACTTACATTTAGGGCATCTGATGGCCTGATTGGCAATGACCATTCCGCAATCGGGACATTTCTTCATATTAGTGACCTCCTGTATCACGGATGTACGTGAAAGTGAATCCGCATAGTCCGCATAGATAATTACAATTTATTTTACAACTTGATTTTTACACAATCAATAAGAAAACTGTCTTTTATTTAAAGTTTTATGTCTAAATTGTAATAAATAAAAGACACTGACGAGGGGGTGTCAGTGTCTTAAGGAGGGTGTTATGAAGTAAGGAACAATTACTTTGAACAACCATATCTTACCATGTGGAATATTTACTTTAAGATTCAAAAAAGGCAAAATAGTGGCAAGAATTTCACAATTTAGGCTTTTTGGGAGGAAGCTGCCTTGAAACTTGAAGGAAGGCTCTTTGTTGCCAACAGGATGACTGAGATCAAAGAAGTCACTACAGAGGACACTGATTCCTCCTATTCCAAGCGCCTTGAAAAGGCTCTGATAGAGCTTTGCAGACAGATGGATATCCCCGTTCCCATGTGGATGAAAAAGAATACCAAAGAGTTCGCTGCTTTTGGCCAGACGATCTTTTTCCGTGAACAGTACACGGAAAATGTAAGGTTCGACAGATTTCAGATCAGAGTCAGAGAAGACTGATGAAAAGGATAGGTATTATCGGCGGCGGTGCAGCAGGCCTGTTTGCCGCATGTCTTTTAAAGAAATTCTCGGGTGGTGAGATGCTTAATGTCATCCTCCTCGAAAAGAATGAGATTCCGGGCAAAAAGCTCATACTCACAGGTCACGGACGCTGCAACATCACAAACCTAAAACCTGCGTCCGAACTGAAAAAAGGTTATCACGAAGCAGATAATTTCATATATCCGGCATTAAAAGAATTCGGTCCTGAAGATACCATCAGTTTCATCGAAAACGATATCGGCCTTAAGACCAAGGAAGAAGACAACAACAGGATCTTCCCTGTGTGCGACAGCGCGGCGAGGGTAAGGGATTCGCTTGTGTCCTATATTGCAGACAGCACTAAAACCATATGTAATTCAAAGGTTCTGGACATCAGAAAGGAATCCTCATTTGAAGTCAGCACTGCTAATGAAAAGTATAACTTCGACTATGTGATCCTTTCCTGCGGCGGAAGTTCTTTCCCGCAGACAGGTTCCACAGGTGATTCATACAGATTGGCGGGGAAGACGGGCCATACGGTCATTACTCCGAGAGCAGCACTTGCTCCCGTAAAAGCAGATGATGAATCACTCACATTCATAAGAAACCTGAGTGGAGTATCGGTTATTTCAAAAGTAAGCCTTTTCTGCAATGGAAAGAAAACGGCCGCAACGGAGGGCGAGATACTGTTTGCGGATTTCGGACTTACGGGTCCTGCGGTCATGGAGATATCAAGAGAAATCCCCCGTGATATATCGGACTGCAATCCTTATTTTGAACTGGATCTCGTACCGTCTTCAACTGATGAACAGTTTGATCAGGAATTTCAGAAGCTGATAGGAGAACACCCGGACACAAAGATTACTACGCTTCTTGCAAGATATGTTCCTGCTTCGGTTGCAGGTGAGATAGCCGCAAAGGCCGGTGTGTCAGACCTTTATGCGCAGGGCTTTACCAAGGATAACCGCAGGAAGACCGTTAATGAAATCAAGCATCTTAAAGTCGGAATTATCAGGGAACCTTCCATCGACAAAGCCTATGTTACCAGAGGAGGAGTTTCTCTTAAGGAAGTCGACCGAAAGACAATGCAGTCAAGACTTGTGCCGGGTCTTTACATTCTTGGCGAAGCACTTGATATAGACGGTATCAGCGGAGGTTATAACCTTCAGGCCTGCATGAGTGAGGCTTTTCTCGCAGTAAAGGATATCCTGGGAAATTAACGCAAACAAAAACGGTGACAGCTGATGCCATCACCGTAAGATTCAATTTAACTCTGAAATCAGTTGTATTTCTCGCCCTGGACTCTGAAGATAACCTCGCCGGGATAAACCATGTCGAGCTGTGATCTTGCTACACTCTCAACATAAGCATCGTCTTTACCGAACTCTTCCTGAGCTCTGATCTGCTTAAGCTTGTCCTCAAGTTCTTCCGTCTGGGCAAGGAGTGCTTCGTTCTCAGCCTTAAGACGTTCTTTCTGTTTGGCGATGTTGGCATATTTGGTGATGCAGATAATACCTACGACAACGCATAAAATGCAGATCATTGTCGTGAGGAAAGAGAAACCGCCTGTCTTGCGTCTTACTCTGAGCACACCATGCCTCCGTGAAAGATTACTATAAAGTTATTATTACTTAACCCCGGGTGCAAAACAACAACCCGGGGTTAAACTTAAAGTACTTGTAATATTTGTTTTGGAATGGACTTATTCAAGGAGCTCGTACATGGAAGCAGCCTCTTCTTTTCTGACTGTCTCGGGAAGTGCAGTTACCCTGAATCTGACTTCTCCGCTTCCGAAAAGAATGCTTACTTCATCTCCGACCTTGAGCTTTACAGAAGGCTTAGCAGGTTTGCCGTTAACAGTAACTCTGCCTGCCTGACAGACATCGTTTGCAACAGTCCTGCGCTTTATTACTCTGGACAGTTTAAGAAATTTATCAAGTCTCATTATTCTCTCCCGTAAGCATTACCCTGCCTTTCAAAGCTGAAAGAAGAGTTAAGTCATCTGCGTATTCGATGTCAGAACCCATCGGAAGACCTGAAGCAAGACGCGATACCCTGATACCGGAAGGACCAAGCATTCTTGAAAGATAAAGGGCCGTAGCGTTTCCTTCTGCTGTCTGGTTTGTCGCAACGATAACTTCCGTGATCTCCGGATGATCTGCCAGACGCTTGATCAGATCAGGGATCGTAGTATCGGAGATACTCGTGGACTTCATCGGATTAAATACTCCGTGAAGCACGTGATAGAGACCTTTATACTCGTGCGCACGCTCAAAGGTTGATACGTCTCTCGGAGACTCGACAACAAGAACCGTTGTCTTATCCCTTAACTGGTCTGAACAGATAGGGCAGGGGTCTGAATCCGTGAAATTCTGGCAACATGTACATCTCTTTGTCGATGCTCTTGCAGACATGATCGCGGACGTCAAAGCCTCGGCATCCTTATCATCCATAGCAAGGATGTGGAATGCCAGACGCTGTGCAGATTTGCCTCCTATTCCGGGGAGACTGCTGAGCTGCGTTATTAAATTCTGAATTGAAGGCGAATATCTTGCCATTATCAGAAGGGCATCTTCATGCCGCCGGTGATGGCGCCGATACGCTCCTGGTTGGTCTTGTCGATCTGCTCAAGAGCCTGGTTAGCAGCAGCGATGATGAGATCCTGAAGACCTTCGATATCATCGGGATCAACTACATCCTTAGCAATCTCAACGCTCTCAAGCTGGTGCTTACCTGTAACTACAACCTTAACGAGTTCGCCGCCGGCTGTGCCTGTGAATCTCATTTCCTGGATCTCGGCCTGAGCCATCTCGATCTGTCTCTGCATTCTCTGAGCCTGTGCAACTACCTGACTCATGTTGCCGCCCATACCCATTCCACCGCGGAATCCTTTTGCCATGTTTATAACCTCCGAATAATTGGTCTATTCAATAATATACTTAATCACCGAAATGAACGTCAGTGGGAATACCCATGTTCTTTGAACGTTCGTTGAAATCGTCAAGTTTCTTATCCAGTTCTGATGCCTGCTCTCTCTT
Organism: Oscillospiraceae bacterium; assembly: GCA_902787975.1. Classification (GTDB taxonomy): domain Bacteria; phylum Bacillota; class Clostridia; order Saccharofermentanales; family Saccharofermentanaceae; genus Saccharofermentans. The sequence goes on along the minus strand of CADAIP010000015.1, from coordinate 12,990 downwards.
GACCTGCTCGGAATACTGCTTCTGAGTGCAGATGTAGAGGTGGTCGGCACCGAACTCGTCTTTAATGCCTGAAGATATCTGTCTGAATGCCTGGGATTTTTTGAGATTGGACAATAAAGTTATGTCCCTGTCCTCGAAAACGATATAAGCAGACGTGCCTTCTTTCTTAAGACTCGTTTTCTCCAGGATGACAGCTATGTTCTCGTTTGTTCCCTTAAGTCTGGATGTGACATTAGTCCATCTTACTGCGATGTCAGCATCCTCACCCGTAAATGACGGGGTTCTTACCGAGTTAGATCTTCCGTCTACGATAAGACCGCTCTTATCAGCCTGTACTGCGATCTGTGAACGCGGCTGTACAGGTGCGGGCTCTTCAGGTGCGCTGTTTTCTTCTTCCTCTTCATTCTCAAGGTCATTGAGGAATGACGGAGAAAGATTTCCGAAGATTCCCAGAGGCTGCATGGGTGCAGGTTCTTCCTGTTCTTCGGGTTCGTCAAAACCGAAGCTGAACTTCGATTCTGTATTCTCTTCTTCCTTCGGCATGAAGGAGAAGATAGTCGGCTCAGAGTGCTTCTCATATGAAGTGTCAGCCGGGATATATACATCGTCCTGTGAGTCGTCTTCTTCAGGCTCTGCAGGTTCTTCGGGCTCAGGAATGGAAGGCTCCTGGATCAGGGCAGAAAACAGTGAGTCTGCTGAAGGCTTGGGTTCCTCAGGTTCTTTCGGTTCGCTTGAAGAAGTGCCGAAAGAGAAAGGAGACATTGAAGGAGTTGCAGACGGCTGCGGTCTGTAAGGAGTAGCGGAAGGCTGGGGCCTGTAGGGGGCAGGAGGTACCGGTATTGACGGTGCTGCCTCGGGAGCAGACTCGGAATCAGAAGCTGTATCTTCTGCCTTGTCCTCAACCTTGTGCTCTTCGGTCTTTTTCTTGAAAAGACTCTTAACATCCTTTGCAGGCTTGGGTTCAGCAGTATGCTTAGGTTCTTCGGAGACTTTGGATTCTTCAGAAGCCTTGGGTTCGTCAGAATGCTTCTCCTCTTCAGGTTTCTTAACTTCCTCAGTTATCTTAACTGCCTCAGAACTCTTTGCAGGACTGTCGTTTAATGTAAGCGTTGCAGCTTTTGCAGCCTGGTTCTTTTCGAAGTCGGGAATGACGATTGGAGTAACGGGGAGAGCTGACTTTCTGCCGCAGAGACGCATCAGCATGAGCTCGAAACTCGTTGCGATGTCAGGAGACTTGCGAAGTTCCGCATATTCCTTTGAAAGGTAGCTGATATAACCGGTCAATGTATCTGCGCTGACCTTTGCGGCAGTCTGATACATGTCCTGGATGGTTTCCTTCGGATAGGGAAGATAGATGATAGGATCTGCCTTGACCCTGATGATGAGGAGATCTCTAAAATAAGCTGCAAGGTCAAGCGTGAAACGTGCCTGGTTCTTGCCTGAACCGTTTAAGATCTCGCAAAGGTCGATGAGCTCATCGAAGCGCGCATCGATAAGGCAGTTGGCCATCTTGAAGAGGAATGAGCTGTCTACAGTGCCCGTGATCCTCTCGACGTCCTGTGAAGTGATCTCCTTGTCGCCGGAAATGGCGGAGATCTGGTCGAGGAGGGAAAGGGCATCACGGAGCGCACCGTCAGATCTTGAAGCGATGAGGCGGAGAGCATCGTCAGAGGCGTTTATGCCTGACTTGCCACAGACTTCTCTTAATCTTCCTGAGATAAGATCGATCGGGATCCTCTTGAAATCGTATCTCTGGCAACGTGAGATGATGGTTGCCGGGATCTTGTCGGATTCCGTCGTAGCAAAAAGGAACATTACATGCTTCGGAGGTTCCTCGATAGTTTTAAGAAGGGCATTGAATGCACCCTTTGAGAGCATGTGGACCTCGTCGATGATGTAGACCTTATATGTGGTTCTCGTAGGAGCAAAATTAACTTCCTGAAGGATCGGTCTGATGTCGTCGACACCATTGTTGGAAGCGGCGTCCATCTCGGTAACGTCAAGAATGGAACCGTCCAGGATACCCTTACATGTGGGACATTCGTTGCATGGATTACCGTTTATGGGATTCTCGCAGTTGACCGCGCGTGCGAATATCTTCGCAATGGTGGTCTTACCCGTACCGTGCTGACCGCAGAAAAGATATGCGTGGGCAAGCTTTTTTGCAACTACTGATTGCCTGAGGGCAGTGACAGCGGCTTCCTGACCGACAACATCATCAAATTTAAGAGGTCTGTACTGTCTGTAGAGAACGATATGATCTTCCATAGTAAGTTCCTTAAAGCCGAATCGAAATCCAAAAACTAAAAATGTCCGTCCCGCCCGAACTGCCGTCGGTAAGGCTTGACCCGCGGCGCACTTCGTAAACCGCTTACTGCTGCTTCCTTCCGGACCTGACAGGGTTCACGGCCCGAAATCGCACGGGACCTTGGCCGGCGGCAGACCGCGCGGGACGAACATCTGAATTATCAAACACAAGGATTATAACATAAAAGATTCTATTATTAATTCAATTATGGGGACAACCCGAAATCAGCATCAGGAATAACAGGATTCAATGAATTTCTGCGTATACCCGCCGATCGTTGCAATTGCTGTTCCCGCCGCATCGGGTGCAGCCGCTTCAACATAGATAATGAGCGCGATGGGCTCCTTGTAATCCACTATCGCACATTCCATGTATGCACCTCTGCCCGTATTCCTTCCGAGAACGTGAAGTATCCTGGTACCCTGAGGAAAAGCAGCGGCCAAAGGAGATTCGATCTCACTGTGGGCCATGTCGTTGATCAGACGCTGGTGTACCTGGGGTGTGTTGATGAATACGTGATAAAGATATGACAGGTAGTTGCCCATGTCGTAGCAGGAGATCGTTCCGGGCGCGCGGAATTCCATTCCTCTGTAATCTTTATAGATAACTGAGTCGGTATATGAGATATAACCGCTGATCTCGTTTACCTTTTTGACTGCTTCATCAAGTCCGCCCATTTCCTCGATAACAAAATTGAGAGCAACGCTGTCGTTCTTTATGATGGCGTAGTTAAGGAGGGTGCGCATATAAAACTGTTTGCCAAAGAAATATGTCCTGGCAATATATGAGGAATTACGTGCGCTGTTGGGAGGGTTATCCTTATAGTCTATTACCTTTGACAAAGGACCCGTAGTACCGGCAATGCTGTCGTAGTAAGCGATCTCAAAGGGAATTGCCATTGCGCCTGCGGGAACTACCGGATCGAGCTCGTCAACGCCTAAACGTTCGTCTGAAGACAAAGAGATAAACTCGAAGCAGATCCTCATTTCAGGATGGGTCTTCTGGTAGTTTACGACACGTTCCTTGAGCTCATCCAAAGCAACTGCTCTTTCCTGATATGTAGCAGTCTGGATGCCCATGGGCTGGAAACTGAAATCCCTGTCTTCCGTGAACGGGTCAGGTGAATTGTTCTGTGATGTATGGGCCGTTTCCTCAGGAGACGGTGTAGGCGTGGGCGTCGCAGCGAGCACGGCATGAAGTGCAGTGGTCGTTGCGGTCGTCGTTACCTCTGTAGTTGTCTCGGTCGTAGTATGAACCGGTCTCTGATATTGCGAGTAAGCAGTTGTTGTGCTCGTGGCCGCGCCGACAAGTCCGGGGTACATCTGGCGGTAAAGATCCTGCTTTGCAGCCATGGAACTTATAAACACAATCATAAAGGTTACAACGAGCAGAACCCCGATGATTATGAGGGTACGCTTTTTGCGGGATGATTTTATCCCTTCAGCCTTTTTCAGAAATGTCGGATTCGGTCTTACCATTAATTATCAGAACAGTCCTGTGATCACGCCGTTATTGTCGATGTCGATGTCCATTGCTGCAGGGTGGGGAGGAAGTCCCGGCATGGTAACGATGGTTCCTGTAAGGATAACGAGATATCCTGCGCCTGCTGACAGGAAACAGTCTCTGACTGTAAGAGTGAATCCTGCCGGATTGCCGAGCTTTTTAGGATCATCAGACAATGAATATTGTGTCTTTGCAATGCAGATAGGGAGGTTGCCGTAACCCTTTTCGACGAACTCCTTTATCTTAGCTGAAGCTTCAGGAAGAATGTCTACGTTTGCAGCTCCGTATACCTTTGTTGCAACCTTGTTGATCTTTTCTTCGACTGAATCTGTAAGTTCATACGTGTATTTAGGATTCTTGGGCTGGTTCTTATCCAGGATGGAAACAGCCTTGTTTGCAAGGTCGATTCCGCCTTCGCCGCCCTTTGCGAAAATCTCTGCCGGTGCGAAGTCAGCGCCCGTAGCCTTGCATGCCTCTTCAACGATTGCGAGTTCTTCTTCGGTATCCGTAAGGAATCTGTTGGAAGCAACGAGGACCGGAACGCCAAAGTTCTGCATATTCTCGATGTGCTTAAGAACGTTTGCAAGACCTGCTTTGACTGCTTCGGGATTGGGCTCTGAGAGTTTGTCCTTCGGAATGCCTGCGTTGTACTTGAGAGATCTTACCGTAGTTACGATAACTACGAGATCAGGCCAGATGCCGAGGTCTCTGCACTTGATGTCGAGGAACTTCTCGGCGCCTAAGTCAGCACCGAATCCTGCTTCTGTTACGACGATGTCGCCGAGCTTCAATGCTGTCTTTGTTGCTATGCAGGTATTGCATCCGTGTGAGATATTAGCGAAAGGTCCGCCGTGAACAAGAGCGGGAACGCCTTCCAATGACTGTACGAGGTTAGGGCACATTGCATCCTTAAGGCAGGTCGCAAGAGCGCCTGTTGCGCCGAGCTGTCCTGCTGTGACGAGGTTGCCGTCCATATCGTATGCAATGGCGATGCGGTCAAGTCTTACCTTGAGATCGTCCATGTCCTTAGCAAGACAGAGGATAGCCATAATCTCGGAAGCAGCTGTAATCTGGAAGATCTCGGGACGTGTTACGCCCTTTGTGCCGCCGCCGACACCGACAGTAACTGCCCTGAGGCATCTGTCGTTCATGTCGAGACATCTCTTCCATAAGATCCTGTCCTTATCGATATTGAGTTCGTTGCCCTGGAAAAGATGGTTGTCGATCATGGCAGCGAGAAGGTTGTTTGCAGTTGTGATCGCATGAATGTCGCCTGTGAAGTGAAGATTGATGTCTTCCATCGGGACAACCTGTGAATAGCCGCCTCCGCAGGCGCCGCCCTTGACGCCGAAGACAGGTCCCAGAGAGGGTTCTCTTAAAGCGAGAACGGGCTTTTTGCCGATGAGCTTTAAGCCCTGGGCGAGACCGATGCTTACGGTTGTCTTGCCTTCACCTGCAGGTGTAGGGTTCATGGCTGTTACGAGGATGAGTTTGACATTGGGATTAGAGGGCAGATTCTCTACATAATCCAACGGGAGTTTTGCTTTGTATTTGCCGTAAAGTTCGAGTTTATCGGTATCGATTCCAATGCTTTCGGCTACCTGGGTTATGGGGTTGATCTTTGCGTTTTGAGCTATCTCGATGTCACTAAGCATATCTGGCCTCTCCTCTAAAATTAGTAATATGAATACGATTGTATTGTAAAAGGACAGGCATTTCAATCACGGCAGTAAGCAGAAGTGCAAGATTTTAGGCGCCTCCGCGGCACACCACTATATTTTGTAGGATATGTGGTATTTTTTCACTAAATGTTGTGTTTTTTCGTTGACAATATATCAAGGAAATGTTAGCATTGGTGCATATTGGTAATATTTCCGTAATGTTCCTTTAAGGTTACTGAAATATTTGAGAACTCTAGTCTCCGGGTGGGGGTAATACTTATGATCATCAGTTCCGATTTGGAAATGTGCAAGGCTAAGTTTGAAGAGCTTATCGGCAAGCGTATCGTTTGCAAGACCAACGGCGGCCGTAAGAGGATCATCACTTACATCGGCACGGTTGAGCACTGCTATCCCAACGTTTTCACAATGCTCTGCAACAATGAAGCAGGCAAGCAGTCCATCGTTTCCTTCTCATATATCGACGTTCTCACAAGAACAGTAAGAGTAGGAATCATGCCCGAGAAGGCACAGGAAGACGTAGTAGCTGTTTAATATTAAGCTTAAGCAAGTCACTTAGAGCACTGTCACTACTGAGAAGATCAGGTTTTGACAGTGCTTTTTTATTGCCTGTTTTTATGAAACATAACTGACACAGGTGCTTGCTTTTATTTCCTCAAATAATAAGGTAAAATTGATATATAAAATTCGACGCTAAGGGCGATTAGTTTTATGGATTCTTACGAGATCACAGCTAATGCGAAGTTAAATCTTTTCTTACGTGTACGCGGGATTCTTCCGAACGGATATCACAGCCTGTATTCGATAATGCAGGAGATAGATCTCTCGGATACTCTTACCATAAACATTTATCCTGAACTTGATAACGGTTTTGATATCAAATGCATAGGCAGAAACGATATCGATCCGCAGAAGAACCTCTGCAGAAAAGCCAGAGACAGATTCTTCTCATCTCTTCGCAAGAAGGCAGGTGCTGATCCTTCTGTTCCGGATGCAAAGCGCTGGAAAAAGGGTAATTTCCCTAATATTGAAATCGTACTTACAAAGGTTATTCCTTCTGAATCCGGTATGGGAGGCGGAAGTTCCGATGCTGCAGCAACGCTTATGGTGCTCCAGGAGCATTTCGGCAATCCTTTTACCGATAAGGAACTTAACCAGCTTGCAGTAAATGTAGGTGCGGATGTTCCGTTCTTCCTTTACGGCGGAACATGCCTTTGCCAGAGCGTCGGCGAGGAGATCAGCCAGCTTGAACCTCTTGCAGGCATACCTCTTCTCATCGTTAAACCTTCGAAGGGCGTATCAACTCCCGAGTGTTTCCATGCAATAGACAGCAAGCCTTTGCTGGAGTTCGACGAGGACCGCTATTCTGCTTATATTGAGAATCTGAATAACACAGACAAAACGCCTCTTGAAAGATTCCTTGAAGGAAAAGACCTTCTTACGAATGATCTTGAGATGCCTTCACTTGAGATGATCCCTGAGATCGGCAAGGCAATGGATCTGCTTCTTGAGACAGGAGCAAAATTCAGCCGCATGACAGGTTCAGGCAGCGCCGTTTTTGCGATGTATGACAGCGAAGAAGCAAGGGATGCCGCTTATAAGACCATCAAGGAAAGTCCGGCAATTTCCGGCTGTGATGTGTTCGTTTCAAAAACGATCTGATCAGAATGAAGTATTGGCAAAAAGGCCTCTCTTATAGCCTCTTGAGTTTTCAGAATCGATAAGTTCGAATCCTCTTTTACCGTAGAATTCAACCATGTTCTTATTCGTGGCAGCAGAGTGGAGAAGGACACACTTTGTTCCGTCTTCGCGTGCCATGTCCAGAGCTTTTGTGATGAGATCTATTCCGAGTCCCGTTTTCCTGTAGTTCTGGATTACAGCAAATCTGGAAATGTAGTAGGATGGACCGGCTTTTTCGAGGAAGCTTAATGTCTTATCGGAGAAGTTGTAGATGATGGGATTCTCGACCCTTTTAAGGCAGATGGAGCCGACGATTTTTCCATCGGATTCTGCAACAAGGCAGGTCTGACGGATTATTCTGTCGGCAACGCTCTCAACGCTCTCGGTCATTGCCTCGAGCATAGAAGAAGATATTCCCGAATCCGCGCAATAAGTAAGCATCGCGCTCTTTAGCAAGCGCGATACTTCAGCAGCGTCATTGACGGTAGCGATTCTTATTACGGGTCCTGTCTTCATCAGTTAAGGAAGCAGTTTACAAGGATAGCCTTGTGAGCGTGGAGTCTGTTCTCAGCCTCATCGAAAACAACGCTCTGAGGTCCGTCGATAACGTCTTCAGTAACTTCATAACCTCTGTAAGCAGGGAGGCAGTGCATGAAGATTGCATCCTTGTGAGCTACGCCCATAAGCTTGGAGTTAACCTGATAGTTCTTGAAGATCTCAACTCTCTTGGCCTTCTCAGCTTCCTGACCCATTGATGTCCATGTATCTGTGTAGATAACGTCAGCGCCTTCAGCAGCTTCGAAAGGATCTTCTGTCATGACGATCTTTGAACCCGTTACCTTTGCATCTTCCTTTGCTTCGTTTACATACTTGTCAGGGCATGTGTAGTCCTTGGGGCTTGCAACGGAGATATCCATTCCTGCCTTTGCACAGGCATGGAGAAGGGAATTGGCCATGTTGTTGCCGTCACCGAGATAAGCCATCTTGAGACCCTTGAGTTCACCTTTGTGCTCCTTGATCGTAAGGAGGTCAGCTAATACCTGCGTAGGATGCTGGTCGTCAGTAAGGCCATTGATTACGGGAACCTTGCCGTACTTTGCGAGGTCCTCGACATCCTGATGGCTGAATGTTCTGATCATGATGCCGTCAACCATTCCGGAAAGAACGTTTGCCGTATCGTAGATAGTCTCGCCTCTGCCGATCTGGATGTCGTTGTTGCTCAAAAAGAGTGCCTGGCCGCCGAGCTGATACATGCCGACTTCGAAAGATACTCTTGTTCTTGTGGATGACTTTGTAAAGATCATGGCAAGTGACTTACCCTTAAGAAGGTGGTGCTCAATGCCTGCCTTTGTCTTAGCCTTAAGATCGATAGCCGTATCGAGAAGATAATCAAGATCTTCAAAGCTTACGTCTCTGTGGAAATCTATATAATGCTTCATTTTTCTAATGTCTCCTTATTCTATTTATTCATCATCAGGTGTGGCGTCTTTGGGTGTTGTAAGTCCTGCTGCATCAAGCTTGTCGATCTTTGCGCTTCCGATGCTTGCAGCCGATTCCTTGACCTGCTTCTTCGTGGGGAGCGCGTCCTTGATCCTTCCGAAAACAGTCTTGGGACCTGCAGTGTTCTTCAGGATCTTGTCCAAAGCTTTGACGAACTGGTTTGCCTGAGCCTTTGTGATGATGAGCGGAGGTGCAAGTCTGATCGTTGATTTGCCGATAGCGCTTACGAGGATGCCCATCGTGAAGAGCTGCTCACGCATACCCTGAGCGGTGATCGTATCGTCGAATTCGATTCCGATGAGAAGGCCCTTGCCTCTTACCGAACGGATGCAGTTGTACTTTGATCTGAGCTTGTTAAGCTTCTCGAAAAGATCTGCGCTTACATCCTGAACATTGTCAATGATGCCTTCCTGTTCGATCGTTTCCATTACGGCATTGCCTGCTGCGCAAGCGAGGGGATTACCGCCGAATGTTGAGCCGTGGTCACCGGGCTTAAAGCCTGTTGCGATCTCGTTTGTTGTGAGCATTGCGCCGATCGGAACTCCTCCGCCGAGACCCTTTGCGAGAGTCATGATGTCAGGTACTACACCGTATGTCTGGTAGCAGAAGAGCTTGCCTGAACGGCCGATACCGGTCTGGACTTCATCGAAGATGAGGATGATGCCCTTTTCGGAGCAGAGCTTTCTTACTGCCTTAATGTATTCAAGGTCAGCCGGATGAACGCCGCTTTCACCCTGGATGAGCTCGAGCATGATCGCTGCAGTCTTGGGATTAACAGCTTCGATCAATGCGTCGATATCGTTATAAGGTACGTGAACAAAGCCCGGAACGTTAGGCTCGAAAGGCCTTGAGAACTTCTCCTGACCTGTAGCTGCAACAGTTCCCATCGTTCTTCCGTGGAAGCTCATGTTTGCGGTGATGATCTCGTACTTATTTACATCCTTATAGTAGAAGTAACTTCTTGCGAGCTTGATTGCTGCTTCGTTAGCCTCAGCACCGGAGTTGCAGAAGAATACCTTATCTGCAAAGCTTGCGCGGCAGAGTCTGTAAGCGAGCTCTGACTTCTCCGGAATATAGTAGTAATTACAAGCGTGAACAATGTTCTTTGCCTGTGAGCAGATAGCTGAAGTAAGCTTCGGATGTGCATATCCGAGGCAGTTTACGGCGATGCCGCCGATCATGTCCAGATATTTCTTGCCTTCGGTATCGTAAAGATAGCATCCCTTGCCTTTTACGAAAGCAACAGGGAGGAGGTTAAATACCTGAAGACAATAGTTCTTATCAAAATCCTGAATCAGGGCGAAATCATTTTCTATACTCATAATGTTCTTTTTTCTCCTTTACGATCATTGTGCCGATGCCGTTCTTAGTAAATGTTTCAAGAATAATAGAATGAGGGATTCTTCCATCTATTATGTGGGCTCTGTCGACACCTCGCAATACCGTATCAAGACAGCCTTCGATCTTCGGGATCATGCCGCCTTTGATAATGCCCTCCTCAACGAGATCTTTGATATCATTCTGATCCAGAACGGGAATGATATAGTCCGAACCGTCTTCAAGTTTCTTCAATACGCCGCCGACATCGGTAAGTGTGATGAGCTTTGAAGCACCCAATGCAACAGCTACCTCTGCTGCGACTGTATCTGCGTTGATGTTGTAGCTCTCGCCGTCTTTGCCGACACCGATAGGTGCGATGACGGGGATATACTCGTCGTTTGCAAGCATGGAGATGACCTTTGTGTTGATCTTCTTGATCTTGCCTACGTATCCGATATCAATGCTGTTGCCTTCGGCATCTTCGGTCATTTTCTCTGCTTCGATGAGGTTGCCGTCGATACCTGAAATGCCGATAGCTTTAGCACCCTTGCCGCAAAGAGTTGAGACGATGTCCTTATTTGTCTTACCGATGAGTACCATCTGGGCATAACCCATTGTCTCTTCGTCTGTATATCTCAAGCCGTTTACGAAGTGGGATTCCTTATTAACCTTATTAAGCATGTCGCTGATGTCAGGTCCGCCGCCGTGAACGATTACGGGATTGATGCCGATATACTTGAGAAGAGTGATATCGTCCATGACAGACTGCTTCAGTTCTTCGTTGATCATGGCATTTCCGCCGTACTTGATGACGAATGTCTGGCCTCTCATCTTCCTGATGTAAGGAAGTGATTCGATAAGGATCGATGCCCTGTCTACGTTATTCTTCATGTCGCCCGTGATTACGGGATTTTCTTTCTGTCCTGCCATGATCAGATACCTCTTACGATATTCTTAAGTCCGGAAGTCTCTTCGAATCCGAACATTACGTTTGCTGCCTGTATTGCCTGAAGAGCTGCGCCCTTGCCGAGATTGTCCTGTGCCGTGAAGAGCTTGATGATTCCTGTCTCGGGATCGAAAACTCCGTTTACGTCAATGTAGTTTGAACAAGCTACTGCCTTAACGTCCGGCAGTTCCTTTCCGGAAAGCACTCTTACGAATGTCTCGTCTTTATAAAATTCCTTATATATAGCGTTGATCTTCTCTGAAGAAACATCACTGAAATCCTTTGAAGGCTTTGCGTAGACCGTTGCGAGCATTCCGCGCTTGAAGGGTGCTAAGTGGGGAGTAAAGGTTACAGTTACGTCACCGGGATTTTTTCCTGCAAGGAAAGAGCACTGCTCGGAAATCTCTGTTGTGTGGCGGTGTCCCACTGCGCCGTAAGGCTTGAATGACTCATCTACTTCGCAGAATGCATATGCGAGATCTGATTTTCTTCCCGCGCCGCTTACGCCTGATGTTGCATCAATAATGATGGAGTTCTCTTCAATAAGGTGAGCCTTAAGGAAGGGGGCAAGCGCGATAAGTGAACATGTCGGATAACAACCGGGATTTGCTACGAGATTAGCTGTCTTGAGCTGCTCCCTGTAGAATTCGGGAAGTCCGTATACTGCGTTCTGCAAAAGCTCCGGATTGGGATGTGTAAGCTTATAAGACTTCTCGTATGTCGCAAGATCCTTATATCTGAAGTCACCGCTGTGGTCGATTACCTTTACGCCTTCAGCAAGGAGCTCGGGTACGATCTTGGCTGATACGCCGTGGGGAAGAGCAGTGATAACGAGATCGGAATCCTTTGCTACTTCGGCATAGGGGAGATCTTCACAAAGATTATCTACGATTCCCCTGAATTCGGGATAGATATCAGAATAAGGCTTGCCTGCAAAAGTCTGGCTTGTAAGATGGCGGAATCTGAAGTAAGGGTGGTTTGCAAAACCTCGTACGAGTTCTGCACCTACATATCCTGTTGAACCAATGATAGATACGTACTTTACAGCTTCTTCAATTGCCATGTTAAATCCTCCGTAAGAGTGGGATTCCCCACCCTGATGTGTGATTTATGCAATATAATGCATAAATATTCAAAAGTCAACATAAATATGCATAATTAATTACATATATTATTGAGGGGGGTCTAACACGCATAATATCGCTAATATCCCGGTCATGTGCTTCCGGGGGTCTTTAAGTAATATAAAAGTAATATTATTTTTTGGATTTTCATCATGAAAAAGGTATATTGCACAATATAACAAAAGTCCGAAAATGCCTTATTTTGCTTGTTTTGCCTCTTTTTCTTGTACAACACTCACAAAATAGTTTAAGGGTATTTGATATATTTACCAAGCAAGGCAAATTACTATCCCAAATTCCCAAAACATTTTTTGGGAAATGTGTCATATAGTAATGAAAATTGCGTTTTGATACTATTCTCGTAGTTATCAAGCCCAGATGTATGGGCACAATTTTGGAGGTTTGAAGAATATGGCAAGTTTATCTTTCCAGCACGTTTACAAAAAGTATGAGGGCGGCGTTGTTGCTGTATCAGATTTTAATCTTGACGTAGCAGATAAAGAATTCGTTATCCTCGTAGGTCCTTCAGGATGCGGTAAGTCTACAACACTTCGTATGCTCGCTGGTCTTGAAGATATTTCAGAAGGTGAAATTTATATCGACGATCGTTGTGTAAACGACGTTCTCCCTAAGGACAGAGACATCGCAATGGTTTTCCAGAACTACGCTCTCTATCCTCATATGTCAGTTCGTGACAACATGGCTTTCGCTCTTAAGCTCAGAAAGATGCCTAAGGACGAGATCAACCGCCGTGTACAGGAAGCAGCTAAGATCCTTGAGATCGAGCACTTGCTTGACAGAAAGCCTAAGGCTCTCTCCGGTGGTCAGCGTCAGAGAGTTGCTCTCGGCCGTGCTATCGTTCGTGACCCTAAGGTCTTCCTCATGGACGAGCCTCTCTCAAACCTCGACGCTAAGCTCCGTGTACAGATG
>CADAIP010000014.1 GCA_902787975.1 Oscillospiraceae bacterium | reverse complement strand
TGCTCTCTGGAGGTCACCCTTTCTCTGAGGACCGTCGAGGATCATCTGGTCGCCTGTGTAAGCGTGAACTGTTGTCATGATACCGCTCTGGATTGCAGCATAATCATTGAGAGCCTTTGTCATAGGAGCAAGGCAGTTTGTTGTGCAAGAAGCAGCAGAGATGATCTTGTCATCCTTTGTCAATGTTGTGTGGTTAACGTTGTAAACGATTGTAGGGAGATCGTTTCCTGCAGGAGCAGAGATAACAACCTTCTTAGCACCAGCATTGATGTGTGCCTGAGACTTTTCCTTAGATGTATAGAAACCTGTGCACTCGAGAACAACGTCTACACCGAGCTCACCCCAAGGGCAATTGTTAGCATCGGATTCCTTGTAGATCTTGAGTGTCTTACCGTCTACTGTGATTGTGTTAGCTTCGTCATCAGCGGATACAGTGTGCTTGTTCTCGCCGATTACACCAGCGTAACCACCCTGAGCTGTGTCATACTTGAGAAGGTGAGCGAGCATGGAAGGCTTTGTAAGATCGTTGATAGCAACTACCTCATAACCCTCAGCACCGAACATCTGTCTGAAAGCAAGACGACCGATACGACCGAAACCGTTAATCGCAACTTTTACTGCCATATTGAATTCCTCCTAAATTCCCTTAACCGGGATTATTAAACTTAAAATAGTGCTCTGTGATCTGCACCGTATGAATTCTACTCCACTGATAATTTGTTTTCCACAGAATAATTGTCATAATATTGTAAATTTTAATAAAAAAGAGGCCGATTGCCCCTTTTTTCCCTCAAACGATTTTTGCTTTGCTTTCATTTGGCCAAATGAGGGGCTGTTTTCAAATACACCCCTGTGCTTCATGCTATAATCTCAATAAAATTCGGAAAACCTGAACTGGGGCGATGTTATGCCAAATGATCTGCCGTTAAAAAATAAACTCCCGGTCTGGCTGAAATACTTTATCCTTAGTATTCCCGTTATATTTGCATGCTTTCAGGTACACGGTCTTGATAACGACTTCTATTTCCTGTACCCCACGGGCGAATACATCATAAACAACGGCTTTCCGCACACTGACATACTGTCCATGCATTCTTCAATGAAGATCATGGTGCAGCAGTGGCTGAACTCCGTAATCTTTTATTTCGTCTATTCCCACCTCGGTAAGATTGGCATTATTGCACTTGTCTACGTTTGTTATGCGGCAATATGCGCGCTTTCATACAGACTTACGCTGACAATAACCAAAAACGAACTGCTGTCAGCCATATCTTCTGCCATCGGAAGCACCGTTCTCTACTATTTCTTCATCTACTCAAGGCCCCAGCTCTTTACTTATATTGTTCTTTTGTCCTCCGTGCTCCTGCTCGAAAAACATGCACAGACAAAGAAGAAACTATATCTGGTAGCAATTCCGGTGCTCTCACTTGCCTTGACCAACCTGCACGCAGCCATGTGGCCGCTTCTCCCGATATTGATGCTCCCCTACATAGCAGCTTCGATTCCTGTACACATAAAGACATTTAAGAATGAACCCTGCGGAGATCTGCTCTCATTATTTACCGCATTTGCACTCAGCATCGCAGCAGGTTTTCTTAATCCGTACGGAACTGAGAACACCCTTTATCTGGCAACCGCATTCAATCAGAAGACCATTTCTTCCATGATTGTTGAAATGAAGCCTTTAAGCTGGGGTGTAGTTACAGGCATAGAAGCTTTGTTTGCCATTATTTTCCTTATGGCTGTGATCACACTGGTTTTGAAAAAGCGGTCCGTCTCAGTACGCTTCTTCCTCTTGTTTTTCGGAACCGTGGCAATAGGGATTGTCCATGTCAAAGGCATGGCTTATTTCCTTTTGTTTGGAATTCCCGCTTTTTCTTACTTGTTGAAGGACTGGGAGATAAAGCAGACAAATACTAAGAACAATGGCAGATATGTTTTGGGAGTGGTGATCGCTCTTTTGATCCTCGCCCCTGCCTGCGCTTATCTGCATTTCAAAAACTCAAAATACGAACGATCATCTGCCGAATACTACACCCGTCTTGATGAGGCCATTTCATTGATCGGAGACAGTAATGAGGTCACTCTTTTCGCAAACTTCAATGACGGCCAGTATCTTGAATTCAGAGGCTACCACCCTTATATCGACGGGCGTGCGGAACTTTATCTTGCGATCAACAATAACGAATTCAATTATCTGGATGAATACTACAGCATCGTCACTGCTTCGCAGTATTACAGGACCTTTGTCGATAAGTACGGGTTCGATTATCTGATCGTCAACAGGAATGCAAATAAGTATCTTTACGTTTCATTGGTCAATGACGAAGACTTTGAACACGCATATGAATCCGGTGACGTAAATCTCTTCATTAGAAAGACCGGGGTCTGAACAAGGGCGGCATTTTGAGTGTGCTGTTCATAATGCTATAATCTCGCATAGGCAAAATATATCGGGGGCATGGAAATGAACGGATCCGACGGATATCTCTCAATTGCAGAAGAACAGCAGGCAGAACTCGAGGTAATGAAAGAACTGCATGCTTACTGCGTAAAGCACGGACTTCGTTATATCCTCGCTTACGGTACCCTGCTCGGCGCAATCCGTCACAAAGGCTTTATCCCGTGGGATAACGACATGGATGTCATAATGCCGAGAGAAGACGTCGAGAAGCTGGTTGAGTTCAACAAGACCGACCCCATCGGCCAAAACGTCAGGCTCTTCCACTACACGACAGATGCCAACTACCACTACCCTATTGTCCGCGCCTGCAATACAAAAACCATCGTTGAGCCCACTTATCTAAGGGAACTGATCGACGACATGGGCGTCTGGGTAGATATCTTCCCGATGGACGGATACATCAAATCAAAGCTCGTATACCAGAAGCCTCTCCGCAATTTCTATCTGAAGATGATGAATGCTACGATGTACATTCAGGAAAGCGAGAGCGGAGCTAAGGCATTCGTGCGCAGATCCATAATCAAGCTCATGCCCAACAAGAACCACAGATATGAAAGGAAGCTTTCAAAGCTCTGTGCCAAGAGCAGATACGAAGATTCAGAGACGGTATGTGTTCTCTGCGAAGAGGAACCGCCTTTTGAAAAGCAGATAATGAGCCGTGAGGATGTGGAGAACCCTGTTCTTGTGCCTTTTGAGGATGCAGAATTCTATATCCCGCGAAATGCAGACAAATATCTTACGATGCAGTACGGAGATTACATGAAACTGCCCGCTGAAGAGGACAGAATGACGCACAGCATCTGCTCAAGATATAAGGACTGATCAGAATTCGATCTTGTATGCGACGTGACAGTCGCGCTTTGAAGGTTCAGGGATCTGCATGTAGTCGCCGAAAACAACCCTGAGATTCTCATCGTAATCCTTGGGAATCGGGAACTGCTTTCCGCAGAATTCAGCCGTAGTAAGCTCGTGATACATCTTCTCGGGGAAATTCTCGACAACACAGCCGCCTGAAGGAATTCCGAGCCAGCCTGTGTGCTTCTTCATGTTGCCTACCTTCTCGCACTGCTTAAGATAGAACTTCATTCCGCCGATATGTGAGAAAAAGCTTCCGAGTCTCTTACGCGTCTTCCAGTATTTCGCAAGCTCCGGATAATCCTTTGCCTTCTCCTCGATTACTGGAGACGGATACTTATAGTCAACGCAGACACTGGCTGCCTTGTAGATGAAATTGTAGTACTTGCTGCGGATGGTTCTCGCAAACTTGTTCGCAGGTACATTCTCGATCACGAAAACATCGATGAAGAGCATGTCGAAGCGGTCAAGACCGGCATAAGGGATCTCAACATACTTCGTGCCGCGCTTGAAGATCTTTATTGATTTGACGACAAACTGCTCGTCGCAAAGAGGTTCTGCAACAAGATATTTCTCAGGGAATTCCTCGCGCATCTTCGCACAGAGCTTTTCTGCCTCAGGCCTTATCATCATGAGATCAATGTCGTCGTCCCACGGAATAAAACCCTTGTGTCTGATGGCACCTATCAGGGTACCGCCGCAAAGCATGTACTTGATGTCATGCTTCTTACATACATAATCTATGTCAAGGAGGATCTTGAAAAGTTCTTCCTGAAGACGCTTTAACATGGCATCGTCCAGGATATACTCCTTGAAATATGTTGAATACATTCTCTTACTGTCGAGCAAACCGGATCAACCTCTCAAAACATTTTTGACCTGTGAGATTATAGCATCATCGAGTTCAGGTCTCATCTTGCCGGTCTCAAACTTGATCTTCGGCGTAAGGAAAGATGCCTCAGGCAATGTGATATCGAAAAGACAAGGCTCGTCATCTTCGATCCATTCCTTGTAGTTATCGAGTTCCTCGTATGAACCGAGCGTAGCGGCCTTGATGCCGTATGCTTCAGATATCTTCTGGAATGAAGGAACTGTGTAACCGCCTGAGATAGCCGTAGCGGCATATCTTCCCTCATGCTCAAAATACTGTGTCTCTGAGATCTTACCCAGGACATGGTTATTCAGGATAAAGATCTTGATGGGGAGCTGCTCTCTGTGAACCGTCTCCAATTCCTGGATGTTCATCTGGAATCCGCCGTCACCCGTTACGCAGAATGACTTTGCTTTTCCCTGCGCGATGGACGAACCGATGGCAAACGGAAGTCCGCAGCCCATCGTGCCGTATCCGCCGCTGATATGGATTCTGCCCTCATATCCCTTCAGATGAAGAGACTGCGCGCACCAGCACTGGTTCATTCCCACGTCTACTGATACAACAGGATTCTCAGGAAGAAGTGATGAGATCTTCTCTACAGCCATGTTGCCGGGCTGCTTATCGTAGGATTCGAGAAGCTTTTTTGCTTCAAGGCACTTATTCTTCCACTCTGAATAATCCGGGATATCTTCGTTAAGGAGCATCTGGAGGAAGTCTCTTGCATCAGAGTGATACTTTCTCTCATCTTCCTTTATCGTTCTTGCGAGCTCGTATTCATCGATGTCACAGCGGATAAGATCTGCCTGGGGGGCAAAGTTTCTCGTATCCTTTCCTGCCTGTCTGATGCCGAGTCTTGCACCGATGGAGATAATGACGTCGCATTCCTTGATTATCATGTTGGCAACACGGTTGCCGTGTGTACCGATAAATCCGATATGAAGGTCATCCTGAGCCAGATCGACGGCATTCATCGTGGTAAGGACAGGGATGTTGGTCTTCTTTGCGAATTCATGTAAAAGCTTAACGGCGCCTGATGTGCGTATGCCGTTACCCGCCAATAATATCGGCTTGCTGTATGTCGAGCGGAAAATCAATTACGACCCCTCCTTTCCTGCCAAGTAATGCCATGTTGTAGGCTCTTGAAACGATCTCGGGGAAGTCTGCCCCGCTGTTTGCCGTTACAGAATATTTGGATACGCTTCTTGTCATTGAGACGAGATCCATCTCCTGGAAACCGTTCTGGCGGATTCCTGAGAACCCCTTCATCTCGTGTGTGGGAACGTTACCTGAAATTCCCATTATCGGAAAGCCGTCGAACCAGCAGTCTGCAAGACCGGAAAGTCCGTTGACGGCACCGGGACCTGACGTCGTGAAATATACGCCGAGTTTGCCTGATGTTCTGGCAAATCCGTCGGCTGCAAGCGCACATCCCTGCTCGTTATAGCAGACATGTGTTGTTATCTCGTCACGACGCTTATATAACGCATCCATGAAAGGCACGATATAACCGCCCGCGTATCCAAACACGTCAGTTATGCCTTTCTTAATCAAAAAATCAACCAAGTACTCTGAACAGTTCATTAGATAATTCCTTTAGTTGTATAAGTGTTCTTCCGGTATCTTCAAAAGAGCTTCGAACAATGCCAGATCTTCTTTCCTGGTTATCTTAATATTACAGGATGTTCCCTTCGCAAAGTACACACGTTCGTGGCAATGTATCAGCAGTGAACTTGTAAATGTGGAAGTGTGATAGTTTTCTTCCTCTGCCATTTCATAGCACTTGAGAGCAAGTGAGTACTTAAATGCCTGGGGTGAAGCAGTGAGCATTACGTGCTCTCTGTCGACATCCGTAATTCCGGATTCGTGATCCTCTGTATAAACTATCGGCGGGTGGCACTCAATTGAAGAGGAAGCATTTCCCTTCTCGTGAGATACCCTGATAACTTCATCGATAGCCTTCTGGGGCAGTACGGGTCTTACTGCATCGTGAACGATGATGTGGTCGTCCGGATCGATCTTATCCTTCAGGAAGAAAACACCGTTTCTTATGGAATCGTGGCCTGTATTGCCGCCTTCAATGATCCATTCAACCTTTGTAAGAGAATACTTTTTGATGAGTTCCCATGTCCTGTCGATCCAGTCCTTAATGCATACGACTACGATCTTTTCAATCTGGGGATTTCTCTGGAAATTCTCTATCGAGTATACAATGATGGGCTTCCCGTCAACTTCGAGAAACTGCTTCGGGATATCAGATCCCATCCTTTTGCCGACTCCACCTGCAAGCAGGATCACATAATTCTTCATCAATATTATTCCTTGTCGATGTTAAGGAGTGTTTCCATGAACTTTTCCATGTACTGCTTGTGTGCAATGGTAAGTCTGAGCCATCCTGTAAGTCCCTGCTTGCCGCAAAGAATGAGGATGCCGTTCTCCTGGAGAAGATCCGTGATCTCTCTGGATGTCTTGTGCTTAGGCTTGATGCAGACATAGCAGCCTTCTGAAGGAAGTGTCTCATAACCATTGTCGGCAAGAGCCTTCATGACGTATTCTTTACCTTCAAGATAAGAAGACTGAAGTTCAGCCATGAGCTTGTCGTGATTATCAACAATAGCCTCTACGAAAAGCAGACCAATTGAGTTTACTGTGTAATGAGGCTTATAGTTATCCATGTAACGGATATTCTGAGCATTGGAGATGATAGCACCGACTCTCATCGCAGGGATGGAAAGCATCTTGGAGAATGTTCTGAGTACCACTACGTTATCGTATTCCTTAACGAGATCTACCGATGTCTGATCGTAGAAATAGTAGTAAGCCTCATCGATGATGACAAGAGCATTGAATTCCTTAGCCTTCTCAACGATAGCCTTAATGTCTTCCTTAGCATAAACGTTGCCGACAGGCATGTTGGGGTTAACGAGAACCACGATGCTTGTATCTTCATTGATGGCAGCAAGAGTATTTTCAACCTTATATGTGAAATCGCTCTCATACTGCATGTTTACGACTTTCATGCCGATCATCTCTGCATATACTTCATACATTGCAAATGAAGGTGTGACCGTAATGATGTTCTTTCCGGGTTCACCGAATGTCTTGATGACATAGCCCATACCAACGGAGCTTCCTGCCGTAAGTGTTACATTCTCTTTCTCAAGACCTAAGAGATGAGCATACTTCTCTGTAGGGATCGTCTCTTCAGGATAGATTGCAAGGAAACCGGGAGTTACCTTCTCCATTACTGAATCAAATAACCACTGCGGAACTCCGTCCGGATTCTCATTCTGGTCAAGTCTTATATATGCGCCTCTTCCCTCAGGCTGGGGTACACGGTATGTGTTCTTAATCATCTCGTCAACGTAGATCATGGTCTCGTCTCCATTCTTATTATTTTACTCACAGTATTTTAACCTAATTTTTCAACTTCGCAAAATTAATACTTTTAATTATTTTAATAAAATAAGATGCGTTCCTGCCTTTCTTTCACAGCGTTTATTCCATGCTATAATGAATTATTCAGTTTTTCCGGGGTGAGTATAGTGTCTGAAAGCAAAAAATCCATAGATCTCAATGCAAACAAGCTACCCAAATGGTGCAGGCTCCTGCTCTTATCACTTCCGGTCATCATGTCTTTCTGTCATATCAGATTCCTTGATAATGACTTCTTCTTTCTGTATTCGACAGGTGATTACATAGTCCACCGCGGATTCCCGTTCACGGACATACTCTCCATGCACTCTTCGATGAAGATCGTAGTCCACCAGTGGCTCAGTTCCGTAATATTCTATTATGTTTACAATGTTATGGGCGAGATCGGTATTCTGCTGCTTCTTTACATCTGTAACATCGGAATAATTTACCTCACATACAAATTGATATCGATTATCTGCAAAAACGATTTCATCTCACTTGTTCTGGCAGGACTTATCAACTTCTCCATTTTCGATCCGTTTATTGTTACCAGACCTCAGTTATTCACTTATCTGATCCTGTTAGGCGAAGTTATCCTTCTCGAAAAACATGCCCAGACAAAAGACATCAAATATCTGTTTGGCATTCCGGCATTATCTCTTGCACTGGTCAATCTTCATGCCGCAATGTGGCCGATGATACTTGTATTCATGCTGCCTTTCATTGCAGCTGCCATTCCCATCAAGATCGAATCGTTTAAAAAGGAACCCGAAGGAAGCCTTAAGGCAGTAGCAACCACATTTGCCCTCAGCATCATTGTCGGTCTGTTAAATCCTTACGGTATGGACAGCATGTTATATCTGACCAGATCATACGGCCATGAGAGTTTTTCGATCATTCTTGAGATGAATGCTACTAATTTTGATGCAAGCGAAGGAAAGATCATGCTGATCTATCTGGGAGCCATCTTCCTGGCATTGCTTCTCCTCAAAAAGAAAAGGTTCTCCGTCCGTCACGTACTTCTTTTTGCAGGAACACTTCTTGTGGGTGCTGTTCAGGTCAAAGGCGTCCCGTATTTCCTTCTGTTCGGTGTGCCCGCAATCACATATCTGTTGGAAGGATTCGACTTTACCGGCCTCACAAAGCCATTCAAAAAAGCTGTTACCAAGCGCATTAAGATCCTCTTCATCATTCTTTTATGCGGTTGTTTCTTCTACATCGGCGAGAGAAGACTCTTTCAGACAAGGGATGTCAGAGAAGCAGTTATGGAACACCGTGAACATCTGAACGAAGTTATTGCGATCCTTGATGAAGAACAAGGCCCGATAAGGCTTTACACTGATTTCAACAACGGACAGTATTTCGAATTCTACGGTTATTATCCTTATATCGACGGAAGAGCCGAAGTGTTCGTCATGGAAAATAACAGGGTCTACGATTATTTCTACGAATATTTCTGCCACTTCCACGGCGGATACTACTACAGGGATTTCATTGATAAATACCAGTTTAATTATCTGGTCATTGATCCCGGAATAGACAGCTATACTTATACGAATCTTTTGCGGGACGATGACTTCGAACTTGTATATTCAAATTACGATGTCAATCTCTTTGTAAGAAAACAGCCGGCCGGCCAGATATAACAAACCGTCTTCAAACATCATTTTGGGGCTATAAAAAAGGCTGTCTCATCAGTGAGACAACCCTTATTAATTTCACATCTTGGCAACTACTCTCTTTATCGGTATGCCCTGATCAGCAAATTTCTGCTCAAATTCAGTGCGGATGTTTTCTTCATTCCATTCACTGTTATGAAGATCTCTCGTCACGTCTTCGAGCGTAAAACCCGTCTCCTTAAATTCGTTAAGTGAGAAATCGAAAAGATCATCATTATCAGTCTTGAATTCAATGGCTCCGCCGTCTCTCATCATGACTTTATACTTGTTAAGGAAATCCCTGTAAGTTAAGCGTCTCTTGGGCTTATTCTGTCTTGTCCAGGGATCCGAGAAATTAAGGAAGATGCGGTTAACTTCATCTTCTGCAAAATAGTTCTCGATGATGCCTGCATCACCTCTGATGAAAAAGAGATTCGGGATCTCAAGCTCATGTGCCTTCTCGATGGCAGCAAGAGTAACTGAAGCATCTCTTTCCATTGCGATATATAAGACTTCCGGGTGTCTTAAAGCCATCTCGGTGCAGAATTTGCCCTTGCCGCAGCCGATCTCAAGCCATAACGGAATGTCTTCCGGGAAGCCGCATGCTTCTCTCCACTTGCCTTTATTAAGCATGGGTGCGTCAAACCAGCGCTCATGACACTTCTCCATGCGCGCAGGAATATTGCGCTTAGTTCTCATTCTTGCCATAAGATCAGATAAGCTTCTCCGTAAGTTCTACGCCGCCGATAACGTGGAAGTGGACGTGCATTACAGTCTGTCCTGCACCTTCGCCACAGTTGTTGATCGTTCTGTAAGCGCCGCTGATACCCTTGATCTTAGCTACTTCAGCGACAGCCTTTGTGATCTCGCCCGCATAAAGAGCACCCTCTGGATCTGAGGCCAGCTCATTCATGTCTGCGAAATGCTTCTTCGGAACAACGAGAACGTGTACCGGAGCAACGGGATTAATATCATTGAAGCAAAGAACGTAATCGTTCTCATATACTTTTGTTGAAGGGATCTTACCCTCTACGATATCGCAAAATAAGCACATGGTATTTCTCCTTAACCGTTAACCTGTGAAGCGAGTACTTCCTCTGCCTTTGCAAGTGCATCAGCAAGCTTGGATACATCCTTACCGCCTGCCTGAGCCATGTCGGGACGTCCGCCGCCGCCACCGCCTGCAACCTTTGCAGCTTCCTTGATGATGTTTCCGCAGTGAGCGCCCTTCTCGTTAGCTGACTTTGTAGCCATAGCCGTGAAGAGGAGCTTATCGCCGCCGTTAGCGGCAAGGAATACAACGCCGCAGTCGAGCTTGTCGCGGATCTTATCAGCCGTATCTCTCAATGCTGCAGCATCAGCCGCATCGCAGGAAGCGATAACTGCCTTAACACCTCCGATATCCTTTGCCCCGGAAACTGCACTGTCAGCAAATGAACCTGCCTTTGCCTTCTCAATATCTGCGAGCTCTTTTTCGAGAGTCTTAACTTCTGCATGGAGAGCATCGATCCTCTCGACGATCTTGTCCTTGGGAGTCTTGAGGCTTGCAGCTGCGCTGTCGATAAGGCTTCTGTCAGCCTTGTTCATCTCATAGCACTTAGCGCCTGTAACAGCTTCGATTCTTCTTACGCCGGCAGCGATGCCTGACTCGGAAACGATTCTGAACTGACCTACCTGGCTGCTGTTCGTAAGGTGTGTACCGCCGCAGAACTCAAGATCGAAAGGATCGCTGAAATCGCCTACGGATACGACTCTTACAACTTCACCATACTTCTCACCGAAGATAGCCGTAGCACCGAGCTTCTTAGCTTCTTCGATATTCAATACCTTGGTCTCTACAGGGAGAGCCTGCAGGATAACGTCATTTACCATCTCCTCAACCTTGGAGATCTCTTCTGCTGTCATTGCCTGTGAGTGGTTGAAGTCGAATCTCAGACGGTCGCTTCCTACATAGGAACCTGCCTGCTCAACATGGCTTCCGAGTGTCTTCTGGAGTGCAGAAAGAAGGATGTGTGTAGCAGTGTGGTTTCTGGCAATAGACATTCTGTTCTTCTTGTCTACTTCGATGCTGACAGAAGCGCCCTTAGCAAGAGTACCCTTTACAACCTTGAGCGTATGGAGATACTTGCCTGCAGCATCCTTATCAACTGAAAGAACTTCAGCCTCAAAATCTGCTGTGTAGATCTTACCTTCGTCGTGGATCTGACCACCCATAGTAGCGTAAAGAACTGTCTTATCACAAACTGCGATGATGTCATCACCTGCTGAAGCGCTGTCAACTGTGCTGAGCTTGCCGTCAGCATCAGCCTTCAGGATATAGATGACCTTTGCATCACACTTGAGGTTATCGTAACCGTCGTAAACGGTAGCATTGGAATCCTTGGAAACTTCTTCAGGGATCTCGCTTACGCTTAAAGCGAGGTCTTCTTTTGCCTTTGTAGCAGCTCTTGCAGTTTCCTTCTGCTTTTCCATGGCTGCCTTGAATCCTTCCTCATCTACCTTAAGGCCTTCTTCTGAAGCCATCTCGATAGTAAGTTCTATCGGGAATCCGAATGTATCGTAGAGATAGAAAGCTGAATCGCCGTCGATCGCGGAAGAGCCTGCCTTCTTCTTGTCATCTAAGATCTTCTTGAATTCCTTGATGCCGTTCTCGAGTGTGCTCTCGAATCTTGCGATCTCCTTGTCGAGTTCATTAAGGATGAACTCACGGTTCTTTGCAAGAAGCGGATAGCTGTCATCGTAAACGCTGTCGATATAGATCTTTGCAAGGCCGAGGATCTGCTCAGTGGACAAGCCGAGTGTTCTTGCATGTCTTACGGCACGTCTGATGAGACGTCTTAATACGTAGCCTGCGCCTGCATTTGAAGGAACGAGCTTTGCTGCGTCACCAATGAGCATAACGCTTGTACGGATATGGTCAGCAAGGATCCTCATTGACTTTGTAAGCTTCTCGTCAGAATCGTATTTAACGCCTGAAGCCTTCTCGATATAAGCGATTGCCTCTGTGAAAAGGTCCGTCTTATATACGTCCTTTGTGCCGTTGAGGAAAGCGAGGATTCTCTCAAGACCCCAGCCTGTATCTACGTTCTTCTGCTTAAGGGGTGTGAGATGTCCGTCCTGGTGCTTCTCGTACTGCATGAATACGTCGTTACCGATCTCGGTATACTTGCCGCAGCTGCATCCGGGGCCGCAGTTAGGGCCGCAGTCGGGAATGTCTGCGATATAGAACATCTCGCTGTCAGGACCACAAGGACCATACTCAAGTCCCCACCAGTTGTCGTCTGCACCAAGATAGTAGATGTTCTCGGGCTTGAATCCGGAAGCGATCCTGAACTGCGCGCCTTCCTCATCTCTGGGTGCATTCTCGTCGCCTGCGAAAACAGTAGCAGCGAGGTGGTCGTTATCGAATCCGAATACCTGAGTGAGAAGCTCGTAGCTCCACTTACATCTTTCTTCCTTGAAATAGTCACCAAGGCTCCAGCTTCCCATCATCTCAAAAAATGTGACGTGGCTTCTGTCACCTACTGAATCGATATCGTTTGTACGGACACAGCCCTGAACATTGCAAAGTCTTGTTCCCATGGGATGCTTCTCGCCGAGGAGATAAGGCATCAGAGGCTGCATTCCCGCAACGTTGAATAATACTCCGGTCGAACCGTCAGATACCAAAGATACGGCACCTACATCTACGTGACCTCTCTCGATATAGAATTCTTTCCAGGTCTTTCTTAGCTCTTTTGAAGTAAATTGTCTCATTACGGTGATGCTCCTATATAAAAATAAAACTTAGAAATTATAAATCGTTTAATACCTCTTTGCAATCAGAGGTTCTTAAGTTTTGCCGCCCTGGCCGCCTTCTTTATGAAAGCTCCGTACTCACGGCATACTTCGTCATTATCGATCTCGATATCGACATTCTCAAATGTAGATAATTCAAACAGATCCGTATAAAGTGTCGGCGCAGATCCCGTTGTAACACTGATCTTCAGGATGCCCTTATCAAGTTTGGTATCGTCTGCTATCCGGACCTTGTCACTTACTTTTGAAGCGAAGGCGCCATATGCCTTGAGCGCATCCTTGCGTGTCTTGCCGTTGATCGTAATGCCGATGTGTGTGGGTCTGCCGCTCGAAAAGGCAGAAAGCGAATTGCCGATAAAGCTCTTAAGTTCCTGATCTCTTAACTTGTCGTTCTTGTAATCCGCATAGGATTTGCAGTCAAGAAGTGATACGCTCGCCATTCTGTCAACCCTGTATCTCCTTAATGCCGCAGAGAGATTCTGGTCATTCTCAAGACCCTTTGCTTCCGCGTTATCGATGGCTATAAGGTAATAACAGTTGTTCTCCCAGTCGAGCGCCATCGGAGATACGACCTTGTCGGTCTTCTCTGTGAGCTCACTTCCAAGCATGTATCCGTAAACTATCTTGAGAGAGCGTTTCTCTTCGATGCCGTTCCTTATGCAGTTGAGCTTAAAGATGCTTCTCTTATCCATCTTCTCATAGTGAGGATAAAGGGCTCTTTTCTGGTATCCGTCAGGGAAATAAGTCGGGAACATCTTGATGATCTTATCGCAAAGATCGGAATCGACGAAAGTAGTGGTGCTGATAGCGTCAACGATAAGCCTTGCCTCGTCAATGAGGATCTCATCAGCAAGCTCCGATCTTCTGTATTTTTTGCCTTCAGTAAAGATCCAGGCATCGTCCGGCGTCTGTCCGGACTTCATAACATATTCGTTGATCTTATTGATGTCCGCATAGATCGATTTACGTTCAAAGGTCGTGCCCGTACAATCCTCAAGATACTTGATGAGATCGCTGACTGACACCGATTCCCGGCCGCCCATGGCGCTTACCTGGTGCTTGAAATAATCGTAGATAAACAAGATCTTGAGTTTGGATAATTCGCTGTTTGCCATAAGTCTGCCTCCGGGATTTTTTCGATAAAACAATAGTACCATTAACAGTACTATTAGTTAAGTGAAATGCCTTACAATACTTTGATTTTCACAATTATTCAGGACTTCGTTTTACCGAGTTGTCGAAAAAATAAAAATACCTGATTTTATCCCCAAAACGACCTCTGACCGTGATAGAATGATAGGCACTTTAATCGTTTCACAGGGGTAAATAGAGGTGAGAACTATCAATGATCTCGGCTTTGCGGTGCCGGATATCCTTATTCCGCAGAATGGTACAGACCTTAAGAAATGGGCAGTAATCGCCTGCGACCAATATACATCAGAACCTGAATACTGGAAGAACGTTGAAGATGAGGCAGGAGATGCTCCTTCAACACTTAATCTCGTTCTTCCCGAAGTATATCTTAATACCGATAAAGAGACTGAAAAGCTCGGTTCCATCGCTAAGACAGCCAGAGCTTATCTTGATGAAGGAATCCTTCAGGGTCTTGGAACGGGATTCATTCTGACTGACAGATCAACATCCCTTCACCCTTCAAGAAAGGGCCTCATGGCAGCGATCGACCTTGAAGGATACAGCTTCGAACCCGGCAACAAGAACATCTGCAGGGCAACGGAAGGAACTGTTCTTTCCAGAATTCCTCCCAGAGTAAGGATCAGGGCAAATTCCCCTTTGGAACTTCCCCATATCATGATCCTCATCGATGATCCTAAGGGCCTTACTATCGAGAAGGCTTTCGACATGGCCGAGAAGGAAGGCATCGCACCTCTATACGATACAGATCTCATGCTCGGTTCAGGCCACATCAAGGGCACATTCATTCCCGACGGGTCTGCCATCGCGGAATCCATCGTAAACGGACTTGCTTCCCTCAAAGCAGCTAACTCCGACGGACTTTTGTTCCTTGTAGGCGACGGCAACCATTCCCTCGCTTCCGCAAAGGCTCATTGGGAAAACATCAGAGAGAATCTTTCTGATGAAGAAAAGCTCTCCCACCCCGCAAGATATGCTCTTGCAGAGATTGTAAACATTCACGACAAGGGACTTGATTTCGAGCCCATTCACAGAGTCGTATTCAATATCAGCGGTGAGGAATTCATCGCAAAAGCAAAAGAATATTTCAAGGATTCCGGCATTGAACTTAATGGTTCTGATGACGGTAAGCAGACATTCACCGTCGTTACCGAAGGCCAGGAAGACATTAAGGTATCTCTTGCCAATCCGCCGCACACACTTGCAGTCGGATCGGTACAGATGATGATCGATGCGTTGGGACTTGAGTGCGACTACATTCACGGTGAGGATTCCGTAAGAAAGCTTTCCACAACAGGAAACACAGGCATCCTCGTTCCTGCTATCAGCAAAGATACATTCTTCGGAACTGTGGAAAAAGAAGGCGTTTTCCCCAGAAAGACATTCTCCATGGGTGAAGCTTTCGAGAAGAGATTTTATCTTGAGGCTAAGATAATCGAATGATGGATTCCGATAACGAGATCTTTAAAGACGACAGCAAAACTGTCTGCATTATCGGCTCCGGTCTTTCGGGTCTGACATGCGGTATGAAGCTTGCAAAAGCAGGCTTCAATGTTACTGTCGTGGAAGAGCTTGCATCTCCCGGAGGTCTCCTCGCTTATACAAGGATCGGAAGAGAATATTTAGAGCTCCTCCCCCACCACCTCAGAAAGAGCGACAAGGCTTTGCTTGCCTTATCCAAGGAGATGGGTGTCGACGATAAGATCAACTGGTTTGATTCCGCATGGTCCGGAAAAGCATCCCACCGCAAAGTCGGATATTACGACGGCGGTTTTGCATGCCTTATCTCAAGCCTCATGCAGGCAATTACGGATAACGGCGGACATATCTGTTATTCCACTACAGTTGCCGAGATCGCAAGACTCGGAAGCGGTATGTACCGTACGAGCTGCATCCTCTCAAATTCAACGAGGGTTGTAATCGACAGTGCTTATGTCATCTTCACGGGTTCATGCAGAACATTCGTAAACGTAAGCCACGGTCTCCCTATCGCAATGGATGACAGGGATATCCTCATGAACGTCACGTACAGTGCCAAGATCACTGCCATGATGGTAATGAAGCACGAGGTCTCACAGATGTTCTATCAGGTGCCTCCGAAAGATTCCGGACTGCCCTTCAAAGCGATAATCAATCACACAAGCGCATTTGGCGAGAGAGGTTACGGCGGAGCAGTCGTTTACCTTGTCGGTTCATGCTCTATTACCGACGCTCTCTGGATCGACGACGATGCAAACATCATGCTCAAATATTTCGCCGGACTCCGTAAGCTCTATCCGTCTCTGCGCAAGTCAGATGTTAAGTCATGGCGTCTTACCAAAACAAGATATGCACTGACTTCCAAGTATCCTGAGATCGACCTTTCAAACCCTTGTGAGAACCTTTTCGTTTGCTCAACTGGTCTTACCAAATATGCTACGAACGACACTCCGGAAAACCACATGGATTCAGTCGTAAGTCTCGCAGGAAAGATCAGTTCAGAGATCATCAGATCTTATGAGGCTTCCCTCACGAGGAATTCAGAATCAACCGTAACCGAACTTAATATCCAGGAGAATCTTAACAAGGATTCTGTCGAAGGAGTTCTTTCATGAGCAGGAATTCCTCTTCACTTGTTGAGTCATCTCCTTTACGGTTTGTCTTTTTATTGGTTCCTTTCTTTATCGCCGGTGCTATCGGCTTTGCCACGATGGGTGTCTCTGATACCTCAATGTGTTTGTGGTGGTCGGTTTTCCTTATGCTTACCGGATTTGTCACGCTGCCTCTTTCTGCAAAGCTCTGGCGTGAATTTTCATCCGGCGGTTTTCTCCTGTCGCAGCCGATGGGACTCATCTTCACATGTCTTTTGCTGTGGACTCTTACGCATCTTAAGATCTGCAAGGTAAATATCCTGTGCATTATTTTATGCGCGCTTGTAATCGGAGTCTGCTGTTATGCTCCGAAGACATTAAGAGAATCTCTTATAAAGAAAATAAAGAGCAAAGGCTTTGTTGAAGCGGCAGTTGTTGAAGAGACAGCGTTCCTCGTCGTATTATTCCTGATGTGCTATTTCAAGGGCTTCCTTCCCGACATCAACGGCCAGGAAAAATTCATGGATTACGGCTTCATCATGTCGATGCTTAGAAACGGAAGCCTTCCTGCAAATGACATGTGGCTTGCAGGCTATTCCATTAACTACTATTACTTCGGACAGTACATCTGGGCAGTAGTCATCAAGGCTA
This sequence comes from Oscillospiraceae bacterium, assembly GCA_902787975.1. Lineage (GTDB taxonomy): Bacteria > Bacillota > Clostridia > Saccharofermentanales > Saccharofermentanaceae > Saccharofermentans. The sequence goes on along the minus strand of CADAIP010000014.1, from coordinate 98,044 downwards.
CTAATATTCCTTCGGGGGTCGGCTACAATCTGGCCATGTGTTCTGCCACTGCTTTGCCTTTTGCGATGAGTTTTTCGATCGGCAAATTCATGATCGAGGCTGCATCAAAAAGAGGATTCAAAGACAACAAGATCATCAAGTACATTGCAGGCTTTTTCACCGGATGCGCAGTATCTCTCTGGGGTAATTCGCATTCGTTTTATTACGATGAAAAGAGCGTAGGAAACAGCCTTCTCGAAGTGTTCAAAAACATGGGCATCGATGTCGGAAGGACCGACCATTTCTTCTACCCCGACAGTACCAGATTCATCGGATGGAATCCGGATCTCGGAGTCGATTACACAATAGAGGAATTTCCTTTCTATTCTTATATTGTAGGAGACCTTCATGCGCATGTAATCTCCATGATAATCGTCCTTCTTATCTCGGCAATAATCCTCTCCATGATCTGTACCGTAAAGCTCCCTTCAAAAGAAGAGACCGAACTGGTACACAGCCTGGATAATCTCGGAGGCGACAGTAACTCAAGACTTCTTCCGGAGTTCGAATCGACGGTTACTCTTCATCTTGTTTTGTGCGCCGTTCTTCTCGGTTGCGCACAGATGACAAACTACTGGGATTTCCTTATCTACTTCGTATTCTGTTCAATGGGAGTACTGATCTGCAACACGATAAGATCTCCCAAATTCACGAACATTCCCGGTGCTATTGTATTTCTTGTAAATGTCGGAGGGATCCTTCTGATCTACCTTGCAAAAGGCAGCAGTCCGGCTGTTCTTTTTGCTCTTGAAGCATTACTCATGATAGCGTCTTTCCTGTTCTGCGTAGTAAGTCCGACTGCTCTTCCGAGAACTTCATTCCAGATGAGTTTCCTCTTCACTATCGCATCATTTGTGGCTCTGCCGTTCAACCTTAATTTTGACATGATCTCTAACTCCCTGGGCAAGTGCAAAAACCACTCGTCACTTTTCCAGTTATTTATCCTTTACGGAATTCACGTATTGATCAGTGTCGTCTTCATGGTCATTGTTTTCGCAAACAAGAATTACAGAGCCGTTTCTACTGACAGTTCTAAAAAGAACAGAAAGCTTAAAAATACTCCGGGCATTATCGGAGAGGACCATACTTATACCAATCCGATCCAGGCGTTCTTTGCACAGCGCAACATCATCGACATCTACTGCTGCGGCATGACCGTCGTCGGAATCATGCTGCTTATCGCGCCTGAGATCTTCTATGTAAGAGACATTTACACAGGCGGTTATCTGCGTTCGAATACAATGTTCAAATTCGCATTTGCCGCGTTCATAATCCTCTCGACGACAATGATCTATTCGGTCATAAGACTCTTCTGGTTTATCAAAAAGGACGGCAAAAAGAACATCGTCTTATTCTGTGTTGCCATCGGTTTTGCAATCAATCTCTTCATCCCCGCACACTACACGATGCTTGCCCTTAAGCAGCGTTCCGGAGAGCTTAAGCGTGAAAACTACAAGACACTCGACGGCACGGCATATATTGAAAAACACGCAAGTCTTTACGTAGACGATTACTATTCAGGCAACCTTGTTCCTTACATGGTTTGTGTTGACTGGTTCAACGAAAATGTTAAAGGCAGTCCCGTTATCTGTGAATCTTACGGAGACAGCTACACCGACTACTGCATCATCTCTGCATATACAGGTCTTCCTACTGTCTTCGGATGGCAGACACACGAATGGCTGTGGCGTTTCCATGGTGTTGTTAACAAAGAGACCGACCTTTTGGAATCAGACCCCGAGAAGGATGTCTGGAAGCTTTATATCACACCGAGACATAATGACGTTGATATCCTTTATCTGAGCAGCAATCCTTCTGATGTTCAGGGAATCATCAATAAATATCAGATCGAATATATCGTTATCGGTGATCTCGAGCGTCACAAATACGGCTACGATAATTCACCTGTTTTCGCACAGCTCGGTAATGTTACTTTCCAGTACGAAGATCTCATTGTGTATAAAGTTACACCTGCAGTGGCAGCAACCTGATATCAGACTTCAGGAAGTTCGTCATTAGGATTTACCTTAACGGTTACAGGGGGTGTGCCCTCACCTTCATCATATGTCATCTCCCCGCAGATAAGAGCAATCGGACACTTGATCCTGCTTCCGTATTTGCCGTCACCTGCAAGAGGATGCTTTCTTGAACTGAACTGCGTTCTTATCTGATGGGTGCGGCCCGTATCCAGCACAGCTTCAACATATGAGAGATCTTTTTCAGCATTATAGGAAATCACTTTATATGTAAGTCTTGCTTCCTTAACGCCCTTTCTCATTCTCTTTACAGGAAATGTTCTGTTGCTTCTTGAGTCGTGGAAAAGAAGATCTTCCATTACACCTTCGTCTTCATCAAGTTTTCCCTGACAGACGAGATAGTATTTCTTGCTCAATATCCTGATCCTTTTTCCTGAATCCGCGGCTGCGATTATGCCCGGAACCGGGAGATCTAATCTCGATAAAACATTGAGACCTGAAGGCGCGATCTTCTCGCTGTCTTCTCCTCTTTCTTTATAAAGGATCTGATATCCTTCGCCCTTTGCAAGTAACTTTGACATACGCTCTTTAGCAGACAAATAACGTGATCGTCTCACGTCCTCCGTCCAGGAAAACTTCAACTGTTCCTATATCTTCAAGAACACCGAGATCAGGGCATTCCTTATATGCTTTATCGAAAAGGGTACGGCCTTTAAACTGTACTCTCAAGCGTCCCGAAGCATAACTTACAAAGCTACTTTCAATCACCTGTCTGTTCCTTAATTCACCATAAGGGATCAGGCATACTTCGCCTTTTCTGGACAATGTCATCTCTCTGGGGCAGCTTATGGCAGAAGAATTCATCTTCATGGAAAACATCCATGCCATCAGGATCACGGCACCATTTTCATCTTCAGATGTAGCGGGACTAAAGAAATCATCTCCGCTGTCCACAGAATAAAAAGGATCATCCGGATTGTCGAAAACAAATTTGTCTCCGTCGTATTCGCCTGTCGCAAACAGCACTTTTGTCGGCATGTGCTTTTCGCTCTGGATAATGAATATCCACCTGCCGTCAACTTCAGCAAGATGCGGTGATTCGATCACGCTTCCAAACTTTGCGTCAGAAAAAAACTCACCTTTATAATTCCAATTAATTAGATCATCCGATTCAAACTGAAGGATTTTTCCGATGCCGTTCTGACCAGCACCCGTGAGCATCATGAAGCCGTTTCCACACTTCATTACGAACGGATCCCTAAACTTAACATCACCATCCAACGGCATAGTAACTATGGGATTTTCAGTGCACTTAGAAAAACTGATCCCGTCTTCGGAATACGCTGCGCTTACAGTCTCTTTATAGTCTTCCGAAACCGATGTGTAGAACAGCCATATCTTCCCTTCATGAACGATCGCAGAGCCCGAATTACAGCTTAGTTCAGAGTCGGGAAACAATGCTATAGGAAGATCTTCCCAGGTGATGAGATCATCAGATACCGCGTGTCCCCAGTGCATTCTTCCATAATGCGGGGAATCGGGATTGAGCTGGAAGAAAAGATGATATCTTCCTTTGAAATAAACAAGACCGCAGGGATTACCCAGCCAACCTTCTTTTCTTGAGTAGTGGTATTTCACGGGGCATTAACCTCTGCGGTCTTAAATCTTTTCGTTTAGTTGTAATGTCTCTTAAGCAAGCTCAAGGAGAGATACACGGAGTACGCCTTCAGCAGCAGAAAGCTCGTCGATGATCTCCTGGGATACAGGCTGGTCGATAGCAACGAATGCCTGTGCGTGCGGGTTGTCAGAACCATCCTGGTTCTTTCTTCCCCAGTGCATGGAAGCGATGTTGATGTCATGCTTTCCGAGGATAGTAGCGATTCTTCCGATAACGCCCGGAACATCGTTGTTCTTAAGAGCAAGAACTGTATTGGAGAGAGGGCAGTTCATCTCATAACCGAAGAATGAGACGATAACCTCAGTGTCCGGTCCGAATACCGTACCGTTGATCTTGAGCTCTCTGCCATCCTCTGTGCAGAACTTAACATTGATAAGGTTGTTGTACTTCTGGATGGACTCTGTCTTTGTCTCAACAACTTCGATTCCGCACTCATCCATGCACTCCTGTGCATTTACGTAAGATACGTGATCGTTGCCCATACCTTCCAAAAGACCCATCATGAGTGAGAGTGTGATGATGCCTGTTCCGGAACTCTCAGCGAGCTCACCTCTGTATCTTACTTCAACCTTCTTGATAGGTGTTGCTTCTGCCTGATAGTACATACGGCCGATCTTCTCAGCGAGTGAGCAATAAGGCTTGATCTCTTCGATGCTTCCGGAGAACTGTGGCATGTTGATCGCTGCAACGAGCTCACCCTTCAGAGCGCCGTCGATAAGTTCAACGATTCCCTGACCAACCTTAGCTGTAGCTTCAACTGTAGAAGCGCCGAGGTGAGGTGTGATGTAGCAGTGAGGAGCGTGAAGGAGAACGTTGTCGAAGTCCTGCTCGCCGGGTGCCTTGTTGTAAGAAGGCTCCTTATCGAAAACGTCGATTGCAGCTGCAGCAACCTGACCTTCAGCCAAAGCATCTGCAAGATCCTGCTCGTTTACGAGTCCGCCTCTTGCAGCGTTAACGATCCTGACGCCTCTCTTGCACTTGTAGAGCTGCTCCTTAGCGATCATGTTGTATGTTTCTTTTGTCTTAGGAGTGTGGAGTGTGATGAGGTCAGCCTGTGCGAGGAGCTCATCAAGAGTCTGGCATCTTGTAACACCGAGCTTATCAAACTTCTCCTGGGGAATATAAGGATCGTAAGCGATTGCGTTCATGCCCACGCCCTTGAGCTTTCTGGATACGATCGAACCGATACGGCCGAGACCGATGATACCTACTGTCTTGCCTTCGAGCTCAACACCTGTCCAGTTGCCGCGTCTGAAGTCGCCATTGTGTACGCCTTCGTTTGCTGCGCAAAGATTACGGAAGATGGAGAATGCGTGACCTACGGCAAGCTCACCTGCAGCCATGTTGTTAGCAGTAGGAGTATTAAGTGCGATAACGCCATGCTCTGTGCATGCCTTAACATCGATGTTATCGATTCCTGTTCCGGCTCTGCCGACAGCCTTAAGACAATCAGCGTTGTTCAAAAGAGTCTCGTTGATCTTTGTTGCTGATCTTACGATGATAGCGTCAAAACCCTTGATATACTGTTCGATCTCTTCCTGGGAATGACCAAGGTATTCTTCTACCTCATATCCTCTGTCTCTTAAGTACTGAACGCTTTCTTCTGCAATGCTCTCGGTAATAAGAATCTTCATATTTATGTTCCCCCGTAAATTAATAACTAAATCTGATCAAGCTTTTGCTTTAAGTTCATCAATGGTCTGCTTGAGATCATTGAGGTATTCTTTGAGACCTTCTTCAGTAAGATCACCCATGTGAGCGATTCTGAATGTCTTGTCCTTGAGCGGGCCGTAGCCGTTGCTCATGAGATAACCCTTCTCACCCATAGCCTTGATAAGGTCTGATGTGGGAATACCCGTTGTGTTTGTTACGCACGTAACTGTAACGGAAAGATGATCAGGATTGGAATAAAGTTCGCAATTTTCTCTTGCCCAGTCCTGAGCGATCTTTGCAAGCTTGCAGTGTTTCTGATATCTGTTCTCAACGCCTTCTTCAAGGATCTTGTCGAGCTGGTAATCAAGAGCAAACATATGTGACTCTGAAGGTGTTGAAGGATACTGATAAGGCTTTTCCTTAACGAACTTAACGAGTTCGAGATAGTCGAAGTAAAGACCTCTGTTCTCAACTGTCTCAGCCTTCTTGATAGCCTTCTCTGATACGGAAGCGATAGCCATTCCCGGAGGCAGGCCCAAGCACTTCTGTGTTGAAGTGATGCATACGTCGATTCCGAGCTCATCTACAGGGATATAATCTCCTGCCATGGATGAAACTGCGTCAACGCATACGATAACATCGGGATACTTCTTATAAACTTCAGCAAGCTTATCCATAGGATTGTGGATGCCTGTTGATGTCTCGTTCTGTGTAATTGTGATAAGATCGTACTTACCTGTTGAAAGAGCAGCCTCGAGCATCTCAGGTGTTGTAGGCTGTCCGAGCTCAGACTCGAAAAGATCTGCAGCGATGCCGTTGGATGTGCACATCTTGTGCCATCTCTTACCGAATGCACCGATTGAGAATACTGCGGCACGTGTCTTTGTAAAGCTTCTTACCGCACCTTCCATAAGTCCACTGCCTGATGACGTTGATAAAACGATAGTGTTGTTTGTCATCATTACCTTCTGGAGCTTTTCAGAGATTGACTGCTGAAGAGCTGAAGCGTCCTTGGTTCTGTGTCCGATCATGGGCGTAGCCATTTTTTCAAGAACATCCTGTGAAACCTCGATAGGACCGGGTATAAACAGTTTCTTATGCATGGTTATTTACCTCGTTTCGCGCGCGTATTTATAGAGCAATAGAATTATATACTTGAAACTTACTTTTTTGTTACAAAATAAGTTGACTAAATAGCCAAAAAACAAACCGCCTGCCGTGGATTTCACAGCAGGCGGTCATATAAATTTTTACTGATTTCCGCTTGAGACTTAAGTGATGTGGATGGAGCTTGTGATCTCACCCTGGTTTGTCTCAACCGTTGTCTCCGCTGTGGAAGAACCGCCGGCATTGAATGTAATCGGTATCTCACCTGTCAATACGCCCTGAGGAGGCAGCAAGAGCTTGTCGCCGCTGTTAGGCCCGTTGTATGTAGCAGGATCGAGCTTGTTGTATGTAATGATCGTAGCGATTCTAGGGTCACTGCAGTTCTCGATGTCGATATTGTAAACAGTGTGGAAGAGATCCCACCATGTTCTGTATCCGACATAATCGGAGAATACGAAGTAACCGATCGGAGCGGATGCGTCAGGCAATGTAGCCTGTGTTGACGGCATCGTTGTCTCTGTTGTCATCTCTTCAGAAGAGAGTGAAGGTATAGTTTCCGTAGGCTTTGTCTTCTTGCTGCAGCCTCTTGCGATAAGCGCTATTACAATAACGATGCATATAAGGAGAATTGCGAGGAATGCGATGAACATATAACCGTTACGGTTAAGCTTCATCTTCTTTCCGCCGCCGTTGCCGCCCTTTCCTGCTGAAGCACTCGTACGGGGAGCACTGCCGGTAGGTCTGCCGTTGTTATTCGGTCCGGAACCGGAAGGTCTGTAAGATGCCTGGCCGGGATTAGGTGCCTGAGCCTGCTGTGCTTCGGGTGCGAATCCCTGTGCATCAGCGCCTGCCGGGTTATATCCGTAACCCTGATCACCTGTATAAGCCTGGCCGCTCTCATCTACTCCGAGAATGTTATTGAACCATTCATCATCGAGAGATGCTGATGAGGAAGCAGAAGCCTGTGTCTGTGAATAATCCTCACCGAAGCCTTCCTGTGGCTGCTGGGAAAGATCAGTATATCCTTCCTGCTGATAGCCGTTAGGATCCTGATATTCACCGAAGCCGCCCTGCGGAGCCTGATCATAGCCGGGAGCATATCCGTTGTCACCAGCGCCATAATCGGTATATCCGTCATTGTCCATAGGTATACCTCCCTGCATATTTGGAGTCTGATCACCATATGTTCCGAAGCTGCTCTGATCAGCAGCAGAGAAAGACTCTGCGCCATAAGGCTGATACGGAGGAACTTCTGCTGCTCCCTGAGCTTCGCCGCCGGCATAATCGCCATATACCGAAGCATTGTCAAACGGCTGTGAAACGTTCTGTTCTGAACCTACAGCGTTGACCGGGTTGTTGTAATTGTCTGAATCATAAAGAGGCATCTGAGGAATGTCATCTGCCTTGGCAGGAGCTGCCTCTTCTGCACCGGTAACATATACGTTGTTGCCGAACGGAAGAACAACATCATCCTGTGCGGGAGCTTCAATGATCTCCTCCGGAGCTTCATCAGCTGCGGGAACGACAGGTGCAGGCTGCTCGATAACTTCAGCAGGCTTATCTGTTTCAGGGAAATCAACGTTGAGCTTATCTTCATCCTTCAATTCAGGCTTCTCTTCATTGATCTCATACTCAGGTACGGGGATAGAAGAAACCTCTTCAGAAGGAACGGGTTCTGCCTTGGGAGCCATAACGTCCTCGCCGAATACGAGCGGAGGAGTATTCTTGAGTTCCTGTGCGCTTGTGTTGCCGTAAGGATCAAATGTATCGGCAGCGTCAGCGGATACGTCGGAATCACCTGAATCAGCCTTAACTTCGCCAGGTGCGAAAACGATTTCTTCAGGCTTATTTACAACTGCAGGTGCCGGAGGGATAACTACCGGAGCGTCACCCATAACGGGAATTACGGGAGCTGCAGGTTCAGCAGGAATGACCGGAATAACAGGCTCTTCCTTAAGATCTGTAATATTTGTTTCCTTGGCAGCGCCCTGATCCTTGTCAGCTATAGCCTGTGCCAGGATGCCGGAACCGGCTGATGCTCCAAAGAAAATTGAATTGATGTCCGTAACAGGCTTCGTCGGAGAATCGTCTGCATCAGGAGCAAACTCTGTTGTGGAGATCGTCTCCATGACAGGAGCTGCACTCTGCTCTTCCTGTACAGGTGCAGGTGCTGCATCCACGGAATCAAGATTGAATACGAACGGAGAAGAAGCAACTGCAGCTTCTTCAGCTTTTGCAACTGCTTCGGAATTGCTCTGGGCGGATTCCTTCATCTCGCCGAAGATCCTTCTCATGGCTTCTTCAGCAGAGATCTCCTCGGGCTTGTCTGAATTATCAGGGAACTCGGGAGCTGCATCAGGAATCTTCTGTGCATCAGGCTGGCCAGCCATATCGCCGAACTGGACGCTTCCGTCCGCCGGAGCAGTACCTTCGGTTACAGGAACTGCCACAGGCTCTTCAGGAGTAAGACTTACGAATCCTGCATCGGCAATGGCCTTAGCTGCTGCACCGACTTCGCCGCCTTCGACTGTAGACTCTAAGAGCTCATGGCTCTCGCTCTCATAATCCTTAGCCTTTTTCTTCTTGCCGAAAAGACCTTTCTTCTCCTCTTTTGTGACGTTCTCTACGAAAGAGATGGAGATCTGCATAGGAGTGTTCGGCATTCTTGCAGAAGCCTGTGTAAGGATAAGTCCTGCAGCATCACACTGGTCTTCAGCGTCTGTGAGGATCCTCAATATTTCTCTCTGGCCGAGTGCATCGTAGATGGACTTGTTGCAAAGGATGATGCAGTCGTCAGGTGTAAGCGTAAAGAAGTTTGACCAAAGCGCATTGGCCGTCTTGGATGAACAGTAATACTGGAAGTCACCTACTCTGTTGCCATATGCATCGATGGGTTCCATGGGGATGCCTGCATCGGTAAGGGGGAACAAAGTATCGTCTCTGTAAAGGAATGCGAGACCGCCGCCGATAGTAACTGCGAATGCCTCGGAATCTCTTACGATAACACCGGTGAAATAAGGGTCACGGCTCTCGTTGTCTATGAGTTTTGTAGTTCCGGCAACTTCTACCGCAGTTGACAGGAACTTTTCGATCATTGCATCGATCTCTTTATGACCGTTCTTTACTTCGTTGCAAAGTCCGCGAAGCTGGGGTTCAAACGGCGGGATAGTACCGGGTTCAAAACCTTCTATAGCGGGATGTGTGAAAAGCGAGAAGAAAAAACCTCTCTCATCTTTGTCGATAGTGATATCGGCCTGTCTGGTCTCTCTTTTACCACAGAGTCTGCCGTCAAGATAGAATGCGTCTGTCAGCGTGCTGGAAGGAAAATAGCGCGCCGTAAGCGTGCTAGCAAGCCTTGTTAAGGTAGCCATGAAGCCCATCCTCCGTATAAATATTCATGATAATTATAACACAAGGTTTTTTATCTCAATCTATTTTTATAAAAATTAATATAACAGTAATTTTATGCAAAATGCCGCAAATAAAAGTCCCCGCAGGCATATTGCCCACGGGGCTCTTTGGTGTAATTTTGTGGCAGCTTATCAGCCGAGGATCCTGTCCATATTTCTGTTGATCATATCGAAGGTTCCTGTAAGGGAATCAAGATATGCCGTATGGATCTGTTCGTCCGTTGCATTCGGATATTTTGCATGCATGTCATCCATGGTCTTCTGTGTCCAGAGATAACCCATTCCGTACTTTGCATAGTAACCGGGATCCGTGATAAGAAGCGTGTAGAAATCCGCGAAATCATCTTCTGTTACCGGGAATCCAAGTTCGTTGAAGTAATCAATGCAGTCTGTCAGAGACCAGTTCTCATAGTTGATGCCGTAATCAACTCTTGTACTTGCAATAAGACCTAATACCGACTCATCCTGAACTAACTGCATTGCCTTTGTTCTCTGGCCGCCTTCAGCGAAATACTTCATTGAGTAGTTCTCAACATATGTAGCCCAGCCTTCAGCATAGCCTGTGGAATACATCAGATACATATACGGATGGGTTGTGTGTGCACGGGTATAGAGTGACTGGAACATGTGACCCGGATATGCCTCATGAGCTACGGTAACTCCGAAATCATCATCAACGCTACTGTTATTTACGATAAGAAGATTGTCATTGAAGTTATCGAGATGGTATCCGAGATAAGCTGCAGGTGAGAAATTCTCCTCAAATACCTCAGGTACATCCATCGTGTAGTATCCGTGAGCCGGAATATCAGGGAAATCAGGCTTTACGGCTTCATTAAGAAAATCAAGATTATCGGTTAATGATCCTTTTGAATAAGCATGATTCGAGTATTCATCATACCAGTCAATACTGGTGCCTGCGATAGTCATCATATCATCGTAAACACTGTCAAGCTTATCATCGAGTGCCTTGATGCTCTCTTCAACGGTTGCACCGCTGTTTGTGATCGCTCTTGTAAGCATTGCATAGTAAGCGTCGCCGCCCCTGTATCTGCAAAGTCCGACATCTTCTCCGCCGGAACCCTTAAGAGCTCTCATGCGGCTTGCGCACTCTTCAAATTCAGGGAACATTACTTCCTTCATTGCCTTCTCGTGCTCAGAAATAAGTCTTGTTCTGTCAGAATCGGAAAGGCCCGGAATATTATCAAGTCTTTCTTCAAAAGATGCATAAAGGAAGCAGTCATCCTTCTGCTCAACAAGATTATCGAAAGATTTAGCTGCTTCCTCATAGCTGTTGTCTGAAGCGATGAATCCGTAATAGACTCTCTCCTCTTCAAATTCACATAGAAGATCAAAATATCTGTCGAGGTCTTTAACGAGTGCAATGTAATTCTCAGCATCTTTAACACTATCGAATGAATAAACATCAAGGATGAAAAGAATATCACACTGTGGACCTACGAGAGCATTGAACACCATTTTATAGTACTCAAAAGCCGTGTAAGAGTATCCGTAAACGGATTCTTCACAGTCATATACAAGCTTCTCATAGCAGAGAAGATCATCGCCCTGAAGTGATTCGATATCGATGGTAAGAAGAAGATCGAGCTGTGACTGGTAGTAAGCCTTTTCCTCGTCATAATCTTCGATGCCGGTGAACTCGCCCCATGTAGCATCCTGGATGTCAAAGCCGAAGTTTTCGGGATGCTCGAAATAGATCTCAACATCGGCATAACAATCGATCTCATGGTGCATGATGTCGTACTCGACCTGGGAAAGAAGATCCGTAGCATTCTTACCTGTTACGGTTCCTCTCTGGTGAACGGGATGCACTTCATCAAATGATGCTACATGATCCGGATATGTAAGTTCATCAGATGTTGGAATGAAATCACCATAGTTGCCCGGATTGTTCGTAGGTGAGGTGGGATCCGTAGGATCTGTAGGGTCCGTGGGGTCAGTAGGATCGGTCACATAAGTAGGATCCGTCACACGGCCGCCTTCAGGCTTTGTTTCATCATCGTGTCGTCTACCGCCGCCATGGCTCGGCTTTGTTGAGCAGCCAGCAACGGAAAGCAATAATGATGCACAGCATGCAAGGGCAATTATCTTAACAGATAACTTTTTCATTAAATCATCTCCTTTTATCCATTATCCATATCATCCTTTATCCCTTAAAAAGGATGCTAAATGATAATACCACGAAATCTCTATATTTGCTTATTCAGGTAGATCCTGGTCTGCCAAAGCGTCATCAGCATTATCTTCCTGAATCATTTCGAGCTTATCTTTTACGGCATCATAATCGATTACTCCCTTTGAATCCCTTGGCAGAGATACAAGGAACGTTATATCAGAAGGTCTCATAGCCTCATGCAGTGTCATATCACACTCAGACTTTATCCTGTCTCTAAGATCCTCCATCATGGAATTGTCGTAAAAATACTCCTCTTTGGGCACGACGGCCGATATCAGTACCGGGCCTTCCGGTTTCTCGATAATTACTGAGCACGCCTCAATGACGCCTTCCGTCATCTGCACAGCCTCGTCGACCTTGTACGGATAGACCGGATAACTGTTGATCCTGGCTTCTCTTGACTTGGAACCGACAATATAGAACATCTTGTTGCCGTCCTGTTTTCCGATGTTACCGGTGAAATACCAGATTCGTCCGTCAGGGAGCTTTCTGTATCCGGGTTTGTCCTGCTTGCTCTCACCTTCAACGAAACTGGAAGATATCGGAGAACATACGGCAATCTCGCCTTCGGCACCCTCAGGAACGTCAAGACCTGTCGCACTGTCGGCAATCCTCATTATTACTCCCGGCAACGGGAATCCGAGCAGTCTGTCACTTTGCAGATCAGAAGGTCCGTATGCATAAGTCAGGAGTTCATCACATCCCGTGATCGAACATACGGAAAGCTTTCTTCCCGAAGTGCGGGCAATCTCAAACAGAGTAGCTTTCTGGCTGCTTGTAAGAAGGCCTCCGCCGACTATGATCCTGTCCACGGTCTTGAGAACGCCCAATGCATTGACCGCTTTGTTTATGGATGCAACCGTACTGTTGTATCCGATAAGAACATCAGGCTTATAGCGCTTTATGGCGAAGAATATCTTTTCTGTGTCGTACCATGTAAACAACAGAACAGTCTGTCCTGCCGAAAGAACATTATGGATTCCTGCTACAAAGCCGAATGCAAAGCAGCTCTCATTAAGGCACAGCATCCTTGCGGGTCTTCCCGTAAGATCCTCATTTGCTTTGAAGACCATCTCCGTTATGTTTGCAGAGACATTTAAGCTCTTCGCCGTAAAAGATGCCGCTTTGGCATCGGTATCCGGCACACTCGGGAAGAGAAAAAGCGCCTGTCTGGTGTTATCCCTGTCAAAGACATCATTACGGACATCCGGATTTATGTCGGGAAGATCCATTACGTCTTTCCAGTACAAGAGCCTTATTCCTTCCGGAACGGCATTCGGCCTTGGCTTGTCATAACCTGCCAGGGGATAGAACGGAAATGCAAGTCTGTCTTTTCCGCCGATCATGAACTTGTATTTGCCGATAATGACAGTGCCGATCTTTGTATTCTTCAGAACGGGAGCATAGTTCAGATACTGGTTGCAGCTCATTACGCAATATTTTGCGCCGACTGAATTTGCGAACATCTCGAAATATTCAGTCGACAGATTAGGAACGCAAAGAGCTGCGGAAGCACCGATCTTATCAAGCGCATACACGCTTATTACATTCATGGGGTTGTGACCCATAAGAAGTATTACCCTGTCGCCTTCTTTGACACCGAGATTTTTCCAGGCCACAGCTGTCTCGTCGATCTTAGCGATAAGCGCTGCATATGTAAACTTACGAGATCCGTATTCAAGAGCAGTCCTGTACGGATATTTGGAGCTGACTCTCCTGATACGCACATAAAGCGTATCTGTGGTATCCGTCTCGGGATTCGCATATTTCTCAGGATAGAAAACGCTCCAAAGGCTTTCCAAAACTATTCTCCATTAATTCAAAAAAGGCAAAATACTTCTTATCCAATCGCGTTTATTATACGCTTATCAAAAACTTTTAACATCAGCCTAAGGTTTGCGAACAATCTTTTGTGCATGTGTACGAAAACTTTTTTATTTCCCTCTTTTTTCTGCGTGTTAAAATGTTCGCAAATTTGAGTTAGAGGTGACAAACCATGGACATCAAACTTAACGATCACTTTCTTGATGTAAAAGAGACATATCTGTTCTCCGACATTGCAAAAAGAGTAAAGAAATTCCAGGAAGAGAACCCTGACAGGGAGATCATCAGAATGGGAATCGGCGACGTTACCCTTCCACTTCCCGCTTCCGTTACTTCAGCTATGGAAGAAGCAGTTAAAGAGATGTCAAGCAAAGAGACATTCCACGGTTATCCGCCGGAATACGGTTACGATTTCTTAAGAGATGCCATCGCTGCGCATTATAAGGAGATCGGAGCACCGGCCATTACATCGAACGTCATCTATGTATCAGACGGTGCCAAGAGTGATCTCGGCAACCTTCCCGACATTTTGGGTGACAACCCGGTAATCATTCCGGATCCCGTATATCCGGTTTATGTCGACTCTAACCTCATGAACGGCAGGAAGGTCTCTTTCGTTGCAGGCAACAAGGAGAATGACTTCCTTCCTCTCCCTCCTGCTGATACAAACATTGAACCTTCCGTAATCTATATCTGCTCACCCAACAACCCGACAGGTGCAGTTTACAGCTACGAAGATCTTACGGCATGGGTAAACTTCGCGATCAAGACAGGCTCGCTCATCATTTTCGATGCAGCTTATGAAGCATTCATCACGGAAGATAAGCCCCACACGATCTATGAGATCCCCGGTGCTGATACATGCGCCATCGAGGTTTCTTCATTCTCAAAGTTCGCAGGCTTTACCGGCGTAAGATGCGGATGGACAGTCGTTCCGGACGGACTTGAAGCAGGCGGCATCAGGCTCTCAAAGTTCTGGGCAAGACGTCAGGCTACAAAGTTCAACGGCGTTTCCTATGTTACCCAGAAGGGCGCTGCTGCTTCACTTTCAGGCCAGGGTCTCGAAGACTGCAAAGCAAACATCGCTTACTACAAGCGCAACGCTGCTGCACTCGCTGAAGTCTTCACTGCCAAGGGAATCTATTTCACAGGCGGCGTAAACTCACCCTACATCTGGCTCAAGTGTCCTGACAACATGGGCGGCTGGGAATTCTTCGATTCCATTCTTAACAGATTCGGCATCGTCGGCACGCCCGGTGAAGGATTCGGAGAGAACGGTGCAGGTTACTTCCGTCTCACCGCATTCGGTTCTTACGAGAATACACTCAAAGCATGTGAGTTCTTCAAGACTCTGTAACAGCAAAAAGTTTCATTTAAAGGCTGCCTTCCGGGGCAGCCTTTTTTGTCCCATTATTAGAAATAAACCTTTGTTATAATTCAGGTAAGAAAAGATTCGGACGGATATTAAAATGGCTAAGAAGACTACTTTTTTCTGTAAGGAATGCGGATATGAGACATCCGGATGGATGGGCAAATGTCCTGCATGCGGCATGTTCAACACATTTGTCGAGGCACCTTCCGAGAAGGCTCCCGTCAAGGCAAAGACAGATTCACCCGCTTTTACTGCAAACCAGTATTCATGGACAGACTCTGCCGTTACGGTAAGGCTTAAAGATGCCGGCAAAGAGAATTACAAAAGACATTCCACCGGAATGGAAAGCTTAGATCAGCTCTTCGGCGGCGGAATTACTGAAGGTTCGGTAACGCTTGTTGCCGGAGAACCGGGCATCGGTAAATCCACGATCCTCATGCAGCTTGCCGATTCATATCAGGCAGAGGGCGACGTCCTCTATATTTCCGGCGAGGAATCACCTGCACAGATCGGCATGCGTGCCGCAAGACTCAAAATCAAAAGAGATATCCTCATCTGCGGCGAGACAAGATTTGAAGCCATAGCAGAACAGTTAAAAACACATAAACCCTGTCTTGCGATCATCGATTCGATCCAGACTCTTTATTCAGAGCAGGTCGCAGGCACACCCGGTGGCGTAGCACAGATCAGGGAAGTCGCAGCAGGCCTTATCAGGATCGCAAAGACAAATAACATCACCATCATCATGGTCGGTCACATTGCAAAGGATGGTTCCATCGCAGGTCCTAAGACCATCGAGCACATGGTAGATACGGTTCTCGGATTTGAGGGCGACAGCACCGGCGGATACAGGATCATCCGTTCTGCCAAGAACCGCTTCGGAAGATCCAACGAGATATGTTTTTTCGAGATGGGCGAAGCAGGTCTCATACCCGTTGACAGTTCCAAGGCGCTGCTCGTTGCAGGAAGACCTCTCAACAGCCCGGGATCGGTCCTCACTTCAACACTTGAAGGCAACGATGCATTAACGATCGAAGTACAGGCTCTCTGCACGCAGACAGTTTATGCAAATCCTCAAAGAATGACATCAGGCCCTGAAAGAGGCCGTGTCCTCATGCTGCTTGCAGTTTGCGAGAAACTTTTGAATCTCGGTCTCACATCGATGGATTGTTTCATCAACGTCATCGGCGGTCTTAAAGTAAGCGATCCGGCAACTGATCTTGCGGTGTGCATTGCTACCGTTTCATCAGCAAGAGGCGTCAGCGTAAGACCCAATACGCTTATACTCGGTGAGGTCGGATTATCAGGAGAGATAAGACCTGTCAGCAGGATACTGAAAAGGGTTCTTGCAGCAACAAGACTCGGAATCACCACCGTTGTTCTTCCCGGCAGTTCCAAAGATGCATTGGAGAAAGAACTCACAAACATTTCAAAGGATTCATTCGGCGGAAATCCCGCTCCTGAATTCATATACGCGGACAACCTGAAGGAAGCAGTAGACATACTGTTCTCATGACAAGCCAAGGAGGTGTTCTTATGAATCGTAATTGCTATTTTCTGATACCTGCCGCAGGAAGCGGAACACGTATGGGTGCAGGCCAGCCCAAGCTCATGAGAAATGTCGAAGGCAGCCCTGTCATCTTAAGGACACTCGGTGCTGTAGCCGATGTCTGCAGAAGCAGATATGACGATCTCGAGTACATGATCATCCTCGTAACAACACCCGATCTCATGGGCATTCTCAAAGCGATGTGCAGCGAATATTTCCCTGACATCGACATCGTCTATACATTGGGCGGAAATACAAGGACCGAATCAGTATCTTTGGGACTTAACATGATCAGTGATGCGATGCCCGATGACATCGTTCTTGTCCATGACGGCGCGCGCTGTCTTGTTACTTCCGAAGAGATCAAAGCGTGCATCGACGGACTGAAAGAACACGACGTATGCGCTTCTGCTGTTCCCGTTAAAAACACTCTGAAAGAAGTTGAGATCGATAAGGACGGCGGTGTCAAAGTTACGGGCACTCCCGACAGATCCAGATTCTATGAGATACTCACTCCTCAGGGCTTTAAATACAAAGACATCAAGGCATGCTACGCAAAGGCAATTGATGAAGATATCACAGCAACAGATGACACTGCACTTGCAGAGCTTTTTAATCTTGATGTTTATTTGACAAAAGGACTTTATTCGAATCTGAAGATAACAACTCCGGAAGATATCGCGATAGCTTCCGAGATAGTAAGATCACGCGGCGAGAGTGAACCGTTCCGCGATTAAGATCAGATCTCTTTTGTGAAAGTAAGGATCACAAATACCTGAATTCCTTCACCGCGTCCGAATCCCGTGAGGCCTTCACCGGTCGTTGCCGTGATGCCGACTGAAGATACAGGTATTCCCAGGATGTTTCCGATGGATTCTTTCATGGCCGGAATGTGAGACATGAGCTTCGGGCGGAGACACTCGATCGTGACCGAGCAGTGAATGATCTTGCCGTCTGTAAGATATTCAAGAGCTTTGTTGAGGTAAACGGCGCTGTCTTTAATCCCTTTTTCAAGACAGATCTTGTCTGCCTCTCCACCAAGGATATTTACGCCTGTAAACCCGGAAATGGCATTTGTTATGGCGTGATAGACAACGTCACCATCGCTGTTTGCAAGTATGGGCTTATCGAAGGGAATGTCTATTCCTCCGAGTTTTATCGTTGTATCGCCGGCAGGTTCTCCGAATCTGTGGCTGTCCTGACCGATAGTGCTTATAGATACGATATTGCCCATAGTTAATACCTCAATTTATTCCGTTTTCCTGAAGCCATAATATCACATCGTTCATGGTCCAATATTCATAAGAACCGCTGCCAAACACCTGGTCAGGCTGGCCTGCTCTTATCAGAACGAATTCAGGAACGGCATTAATATCATACTTTTCAAGAAGTTCACGGTGATCGACCGAATCAAGCATGATGACATGAAATTTTCCGGAATAGTACTGTGCCATGTCTTCGACTGCCGCGGTGATCTCGGCACTTCTTGTATCCATTGAGCTGTAGAAATAGATCACAAGCGTATTGCCGGATGCAAGAAGACCGTTAAGATCAGTTATCTCGCGGTACTGGATGCCGTAATACGGATTGCCGTTGTCGTCGACTTCATCTTCGACCGCCTCATAGACCATGCATACGGCATTCTCACTGTATGAGTAATCACCGAGATAGCTGTCCAGGCTGTTGCCTGTGCTCTGCTGCTGTTTTGAAGAACATGAGCAGAGCATGACCAGAGATAGTGCTACGGCCAGTATTGCCGGAATTAATCTTAGTCTCACTTTTCGATAAGTTTGATGATCATATCGGTTGTGCCGGAAAGGAGGTCTTCTGAGACCTTCTCGGCATTACCGGAGTCAACGAGCTTTGTAACTTCGGGATCGAGCGGAAGTTTGTCAGTAACCTTGGAGCCGATCTCGGCAGCAGACTTCTCAATGGAAGAACCATCGCCGTAGAGCCTTATCTCATCACCGCAGTGAGGACACTTGATGAAGCTCATATTCTCGACCATGCCGAGAACCGGAACCTTCATCATGGAAGCCATGTTGCGGGCCTTATTTACGATCATGGATACGAGATCCTGGCTTGTTGCTACAAGAACGATACCGTCTATAGGGAAAGACTGGAACAGAGTAAGCGGCACATCACCTGTTCCCGGAGGCATGTCGATAAGGAGAACATCGAGAGTTTCCCAGTTTGTCTGGCCCCAGAACTGCTTAAGGAGTGAGCTTAAGACAGGGCCTCTCCAGATTACGGGTGCCTCTTTATCCTCAAGAACGAGATTTACGCTGACAGCCTTGATTCCGGTAGCAGTCTCGGCAGGAACGATGAGCTGGTCATCTGTAGCTCTGAGGTTCTCTGTAAGACCAAAAGACTGGGGAATCGAAGGACCTGTGATATCGGCATCCATGATGCCGACCTTATATCCTTTTCTTGCAAGCTGGACTGCGAGAACTGAAGTAACGAATGATTTTCCTACTCCGCCCTTACCGCTTGCAACACCGATAACTGTCTTTATGGATGAACCTGCTGCGAGGGGATCTTTTGTGATGCCATTTGCAGAAGGACATGAATCCTGGGATGTGCAGCCGCTCTTTGAAGGGCATGAATCACATGCTGATGACATATATATGCCTCCTTTAAATATATAACTCGACTATTATAAGTAATGTCTATACCTTTTTCAATTTGAATCAGATGAGCCGTCATTATCATCTTCGATCTCGAAGATCTCGTCATTACCGTTCTCGGTCTTTCTCTTGATAAATCTCATGACGGCAGCACCGGCGTCAGTAGATCTGACCCAGACAACACGTACAAGACGCTGCTCGTTTTTTCTGAACGATGCAACCATGGAACCCATGGCATTTGAAGCAGACTCCTTTGCGCGCTTGAGACTTTCTTTCTCGACTTCGGTAAACTGATTCGCAAAAGCTTTTTCCTCTGCCCTGTGCTGCGCAGCAAGTTCCTTTTCCTGCCGGCGGTTTTCGGAGATCAGTTTCCTGTATTGTTCATAATGGTTCCTTGTGGGCTCGCTTACGGTAACGATCGTATCAACTGCGCCATAGATCTGGGATCCGATCTTATCGGATACGGCCCTTGTTCCCGTAACGACTTTTTCCATAGCAGCAAACTTCTTCTTGAATCCGATGATCGTGATAATGGTCGTAATGAGGTCAGCAAGAAGGACAATGGTAAAGAAGATCAGTATGCCTATCCTGACAGGATAGTTAATGTGCGCAATGAGCCACTTTACCGTGGGATGAAGAACATACATGCCGAGTGATGCGGCAATACCCCAGTAGATGAAGAATCTCAAGCAGATATAGCCTCCGAGATTGAGCTTGTAATCAGAATAATCCCACCAGCGCATATGGAATGCGTGATAGAGGATAAAGCCTGCGATAAGCTCGACTATCGTACATGCAGTAGCCATACCGAAGAACAGGATAAGGAAGTTATCCTTGAACGGTTCGAATATCCAGATGGCTGCATAAAAACCCAGTCCGTAAACGGGGCACAAAGGACCTGCAAGGAATCCTCTGTTGATGAACTTGCCTTCGGTAATGCCGTAATAGATAACTTCGATCACCCATCCCACGAAGCTGTATATAAAGAACATCAGATATGATTCTATGAAAGGATACGGAAGTGTCATTCTTTTCTGGCCCTCATTACTCTGTAGCCGCCATCGATAGCAAGTGTCTCGCAGTTACCGAACAGCTCATTAAGCTTATCCATCGTTGAAGGTGCGCCCTGCTTGCGCTGGAGCACGACATAGAGATATCCGCCGGGATTAAGTACTTCAAAAGACTGCTCGTAAAAACCGAACACCGTCTTCTTTCCTGCTCTTACCGGAGGATTAGTTGCGATGATGTCGAAATGCTCATCTCTTACGCCAAACAAAATGTCGCTGGACATGAATCTGCAGTTAACACCGTTTTGAACGCAGTTCTCTCTTGCAAGCGCAACTGCCCTTGAATTGATGTCCACGCCGGTTACGTCAAAAGCCATGAAGCAAGACTTGATGACTATTCCGACGATGCCGACACCGCAGCCGAGGTCTACAAAACGTTCCATCTTGGGGCCTCTTGCCTTGATGTCTTTTACGAGTGTGTCAATGAGAAGATTGGTGCCGAAGTCAACTTCCTTTCTCGAGAATACGGATGTGTCCGTAAAGAACTCAAAGTTGATACCGTTCATTCTGTACGGGATCATCTTACGGTCTGAAGGAGTTGTCGGATTGGGATCAAAATACTGTGTCATGGTAACCTGTTCTTTAAACCTGTCTTTTCCATTACGAGCATAAGCGGGATGCCTAAAACTATAAGCAACACTGCTTCACTTCCTGCAACGGAAAGCATACTTATCAGGACAGCCTCAAGCGTAACCGTGCTTGAGCTGTCGACCAGAAGGAACGGAAGATATCCGCCGACGATAAGTCCGTTGACCAATACAGGCGGGATAAGTCCGAGCCACTTGTTTTTCTTACCGATGAAGTAAGAGAGGATTCCCGCGATAAGTGTCGCAAGCGTTCCTCCGATAATATCAACCGGACCCAGATTGCCCGGATTGATCAGATTTGCAATAAAGCATCCGAGAGTAACTCCCGGTATCATTCCCCATGAGAAGATCGGGAATACAGTCATTACCTCTGCGATCCTTACCTGGATCGGACCGTATGCGATATTTGCAAACGGTGCGGTAAAAACAACATATAATGCTGCAACGATTCCGTTGAAAACAACGAACTTAATACGTCTTCTGTTCTTTGACTGACCTGACTCTGTCATAATCACATCATTGAGCGGATCGTGTCATTGATCTGCGCTATCCTTATAGTTTTCGACCAGGGCATCTCGGGTGCCTGGATAAGGCCCTTGGAGATGGCATCGGCACAACTCTCGAATTCATAAACATATCCGTGGAGGAATTCCTTATCACCGTCAACTTCTTCAAGAAGCGTATCGTCATTGGAATAAATGGCGATCTTACGGTAATTGTTGATGTTGGTAAACTTGATCTTTCCCCTCTCTCCTACGACAACGCCGTCCTTGTCAGTATCTGCGCACATCGTAACGTAGAAATTTCCCAGAATGCTGCCGTCTTCAGACTCCAGACAATAGGATGTATCCCTGTCGATTCCGGAAGAGACTCTTCTTGCGAAGACCCTGGATACTTTTATGTCGTTACCCATAAATGAGAGTGCAAAGTTTGTTGTATAAACGCCGAGATCAAGATAGCTTCCGCCGCCTAAAACAGGACTGTTAAGTCTGGGTACGGAGGCAATGTCATATCCCAGGTTTGCGGATACATATTTAACTGCTCCGATCCTGCCTTTCTCGATCCATTCGAGAGCCTTAAGGTGAAGGGGCTGATAGGAAGTCCACATAGCTTCAGCTACGAAAACGCCTCTGTTCTTTGCCTCGAAAAAGATGCTGTCAGCTTCTGCCTTGCTCATGGCAAAAGGCTTTTCAACAAGAATGTTCTTGTATTCCTTGATACACATGATCGCATGTTCATAGTGGTATGTGTTCGGTGTTGCGATATAAACGAGGTCGATCTCATCTGAAGCTGCAAGCTTCTCATAACCGGTAAAGACTTTGGCATCAGGACAGTGTGCAGCAGCGAACTTCTTCGCCTTGTTTCTTTCTCTGGAAGCAACACCTGCGATTACTGCCTTCTTATTGCCTTTTAAGCTGTCTGCAATTTTAGCTGCTATGGTTCCGCAGCCGAGAATACCGACTCTGAGCATATTTTCAAACCTCTTTATTATTAATATAGAGTGCAACTCTCTAATTGTATTTAGCGCTTTACATTGTGTCAATCTATGTTTTGAACAAGCCGTTTAATATGGACAATCGCAGTCTGTTGCTTTATTTTATTGCAAAGATATCAGTTAAGAGGGTTAGTGTGACCATTAAGTTTCTGGACAAATTATCGCCCCGTAAAAGAGGCATAGTATTTCTTTTGTTGTCGTCATTCTCGTTTGCTTGCATGGCGTTGTTCATTAACCTCGCAGGAGACATGCCCGTTTTCCAGAAGGCTTTTTTCAGAAATCTCGTAGCTATCGTTATGTCCTATACGATGCTTGCCAGAAGTCCAGAGAAATTCAAGATCAAGAAAGGTTCCCTGCCGAGCCTCTTCATGCGTGCCGGGTTCGGAACGATAGGTGTTATCGCAAATTTCTACGCAATCTCGAATACGAATATGTCGGATGCCATGATGCTCAACAAGCTCTCACCGTTCTTTGCAATGCTGACTTCCATAATCGTATTAAAAGAAGCGGCTGACGGTTTTCAGTGGGCAGCAATACTTACGGCGATCGTAGGAGCTGTCTTTGTAGTTAAGCCTTCGTTTTTATTCGGCACTTTCGGGATCAGCAGCGGCTCCGTTTTTCCGCTTGTCATAGCGCTCATCGGAGGGATATGCGCCGGTATCGCTTATACATTCTTACGTAAGGCGACACTTAAAGGAGAACGCGGGATCGTAGTAGTAGCTTTCTTCTCTACTTTCTCATGCATTGCCCTCATCCCGTTTATCATCTTCACTTATCAGCCTATCACCCTTTTGCAGTTCTTCTTCTGCGTCATGACAGGTGTATCCGCCTGCTTCGGGCAGATCTTCATAACTTCTGCTTACGCCGCATGTCCTGCAAAAGAGATATCGATCTACGATTATTCAACCGTTATATTCACGGCTCTTCTGGGACTTATTGTTTTAGGTGAGGTTCCTGATCTCTTGAGCATAATAGGATACGCCATCATTATCGGCGCATCCGTTCTGAACTATCTTTATAACAACAATTACCTGAGGTTTAAGAAATCCTGAACATCTTTTAGTGACGGCAGGATAACGTCCGCAAGTCCCTTCATCTCATCATCAGGCTGGATGATGTCCGGAACCATTACCGTATAAAGCCCGGAAGCCTTGCAGGCCCTTACGCCGTTAAATGAATCTTCAAGTCCGACACCCTCTTCAGGCTTAACGCCAAGGGCATCACACGCAAGAAGGAATATCTCGGGATCAGGCTTTGACTTGGTAACCTGGTCTCCGCAGACACATGTATCAAAATACGGCAGCGCACCTAACGTTGCCATCTGGGAAGTAACCTCTTCCCTTGTGGAAGAAGATGCGATGGCAATCTTCATGCCGGCATTTTTCATTGCACTCAAAAGTTCGATCGTGTGCGGCTTGAGCGGCACTTTACCCTGCTCCGCCAGTCCGTTATAGATCTCACGGAGCTCGCGCTCATAGCGGTCGCCGGGCTCGCCGTAGACCCTCTCGAACTCTTCAACGGTAGCTTTTTTGTTCTTGCCTATAACGCTGATGCCGTAAGTGACGATGTCATTAAAGCCGTACTTTTCGCCTATTATTTCCCAGCATTTCAGGACTGTCCTCTCTGAATCGAGGATCAGTCCGTCCATGTCGAAAATTGCTGCTTTAAACTTCCTGTTAATGGTCTCCATCAGACTTCCATCGTTCCTTCGAAAACCTTGGCGCAGTTACCAGTCATGAATACTGCATCATCTGTGTACCTGATGATGAGGTCACCGCCCTTAAGGATAACTCTGATGTCTTCGCCCTTCTTGCAGTAACCGTTCTCGCAGGCTGCAACTACAGTTGCGCACGCGCCTGTTCCGCAGGCCATTGTCTCGCCTGAGCCTCTCTCCCATACTCTCATCTTGAGCGTATGGTCGTCGATGATCTTGACGAATTCCGTATTTACTCTCTCAGGGAAGATATCCGTTGAGTATTCGAACTTGGGTCCGATCACATTGAGATCAAGCACGTCTACAAGGTCAGTGAATACTACTGCGTGAGGGTTACCCATTGACACAGCAGTGATCTTATATTCATCGCCGTCAATATTTACCGGAACGTTGATCGCCGTATCGCCGGGAAGTGTGCAGGGGATCTTCGGCGGATTAAGCTCTGCCTTGCCCATGTCTACCTTAACTCTTGCGACAACGCCGCCCAGTGTCATAAGTTCGAGAGACTTGATTCCGCTCTTCGTCTCGATCTTCATGTGTCTCTTCTTGTGACCGCGCTCATCGTACATGTACTTGGCAACGCATCTGATCGCGTTACCGCACATCATGCCCTCAGAACCGTCGAGGTTGTACATGATCATTCTGCAGTCAGCAACCTTTGAAGGTGCGATGAGAACGATACCGTCACCGCCTACACCGAAGTGTCTGTCACTCATGTAGACTGACAAAGATTCAGGTGAAGATACCATATTCTCCATGCAGTCGATGTATATGTAATCGTTACCGGCACCCTGCATCTTTGTAAATGTGATCTTACGTCTCTTGTCACGCATGTTGTTGATGTCAACGAGCTCTGTGTTGATCTCGGAGAAATGGCTCATGAGTGAATCAGCGAGAGCATCTGCAGTATCGATAGCCGTAAGACAAGGGATACCGAGCATGACTGCTCTTCTTCTGAGCTTAACGGAGTCTCTTGCAGGGAGTCTTCCCTTAGCTGATGTTGAAATGATGTAATTGATCTTGCCGCTCTCGATAAGAGACATCGTGTTGTTCTCATCAGACTCGTGGATCTTGGATACTTCGGAAACTTCCATTCCTGCAAGTCTCAATGCCTCGGCCGTGCCCTTTGTAGCATAGAGCTTGAAGCCCATTGAATCGAACTTCTTTGCGATCTCGACGATCTCCATCTTGTCGGAATTTCTTACCGTGATGAATACACCGCCGCGCTTATACATCTTGTAGCCTGCTGCTACGAGGCCCTTATACAAAGCCTCTGAGAGGTTTCTGCCGACACCTAAGACTTCGCCCGTAGACTTCATTTCAGGTCCGAGCTGTGTATCAACGTCCGTGAGTTTCTCGAATGAGAACACAGGAACCTTAACTGCCGTATAAGGTGACTGTCTGTAGAATCCCGTGCCGTAATCCATGTCAGCAAGCTTCGTTCCGAGGCTTACTTCGATGGCAACGTCTACCATCGGGATGCCCGTAACCTTGCTCATGTAAGGAACCGTTCTTGATGCTCTCGGGTTGACCTCGATTACATAGATCCTGTTGTCTTTTACGATGTACTGGATATTTACGATACCTGTTGACTTAAGTCCGTCGCAGAGTGCGATCGTTGTATCAGCAAGCTTCTTGTACATGTCATCGTAGATATGCTTTGCAGGATACATCGCGATGGAGTCACCTGAGTGGATACCTGCACGCTCAACGTGCTCCATGAGACCGGGGATAAGGACATCCTTACCGTCGTAGATCGCATCTACTTCGATCTCCTTACCCTGGATGTACTTATCGATGAGGACAGGATTTTCGATGCCCTGTGCGAGGATGATCTTCATGTACTCGTTAACGTCTTCATCGTTGAAGGCGATGATCATGTTCTGACCGCCAAGCACATAGGAAGGTCTTAAGAGCACAGGATATTCAAGTGTGTTTGCAGCCTTAAGAGCTTCGTCCAGTGTGAGAACGGAGAATCCCTTAGGTCTTGCGATTCCGAGTCTCTCAAGAAGTTCATCAAATCTCTCACGGTCTTCTGCCATGTCGATCGAATCTGCAGATGTACCAATGATGTTGATGTTATTCTCGGAAAGAGTTTTCGTGAGCTTGATAGCAGTCTGACCGCCGAATGCAACAACTACGCCGAACGGCTTTTCCTGATGAACGATGTTCATTACATCTTCAGGTGTGAGAGGCTCAAAGTAGAGTCTGTCACCTGTATCGAAGTCAGTAGATACAGTCTCAGGGTTGTTGTTTACGATGACAACTCTGTAGCCCAGTTCTCTTAATGCGTGTACGCAGTGAACGGCAGCATAGTCGAACTCGATACCCTGACCGATCCTTATCGGGCCTGAACCGAATACGATTACCGTCTGCTTATCCTTATCGCCGGCTTTCTCGAAATCAGCTTCGTTCTCGCCGCCTTCTTCAGGTCTGTTGAATGTTGCATAGAAGTAAGGTGTGTGTGCTTCGAACTCGCCTGCGCATGTATCAACCATCTTGAATGTGGGCTTGAGCTCATATGTAACGGGCTTGCCGGTGATCCTTGCGATAGCCTTGTCTGTGAAGCCGAGTTTCTTTGCTTTTACATATTCATCGAAAGAGATATCCCTGCCAGTGATTTCTTTCTCGAAATCAACGAGGTTCCTGATCTTGGAGAGGAACCACATGTCGATCTTTGTCTCTTTGTTGATCTCGGAGATATCAACGCCTCTTCTGATCGCTTCAGCAACATAGAAGAGTCTCTCGTCCGTAGGAGTTACGCAGCGCTCCATAAGGTCTTCGTCTGCCACTTCTTCCATCTTCTTAAGGTGAAGCGTGTCGGCAGAGATCTCTGCGCCTCTTACGGCCTTCATGAGCGCGCTCTCGAATGAATCGGAGATTGCCATGACTTCGCCGGTTGCCTTCATCTGTGTGCCGAGATTTCTCTTTGCATAAACAAACTTGTCGAAAGGCCACTTCGGATACTTAACTGCAACGTAGTCCAGTGCAGGTTCGAAAGCAGCATATGTGTGGCCTGTTACGGCATTTACGATCTCGTGGAGTCTGTAACCGATCGCGATCTTTGTAGCAACCTTTGCGATCGGATAACCTGTTGCTTTTGAAGCAAGAGCAGATGATCTTGAAACTCTGGGGTTAACCTCGATTACCGCATACTCGAATGAGTTGGGGTTAAGAGCAAACTGGCAGTTACAACCGCCTTCAACTCCCAATGCTTCGATGATGTTAAGTGATGCCGTTCTGAGCATCTGATACTCTTTGTCTGAAAGCGTTACTGCAGGAGCGATAACGATGGAGTCACCGGTGTGAACACCGACAGGGTCAAGGTTCTCCATAGAACAGACAGTGATTACGTTGCCGTCCTTATCTCTGATAACCTCGAACTCGATCTCTTTCCATCCTGCGATACCTCTCTCGATAAGTACCTGTGTGATAGGAGATAA
Source organism: Oscillospiraceae bacterium (assembly GCA_902787975.1). Classification (GTDB taxonomy): domain Bacteria; phylum Bacillota; class Clostridia; order Saccharofermentanales; family Saccharofermentanaceae; genus Saccharofermentans. The sequence continues at coordinate 70,306 of CADAIP010000014.1, read as the reverse complement.
AGCAAGACCGTTTCTTGCGATCTCGTGGAGTTCTGCTTCATCGTTAGCGATACCGCCGCCTGTTCCGCCCAATGTGAACGCAGGTCTTACGATGACCGGATAACCAATCTCTTTTGCAAAATCCATTGCATCTTCAACTGTCGTTACGACCTTTGAAGGGATGCAGGGCTGGCCGATCGCTTCCATCGTATCCTTAAACATCTGGCGGTCTTCGGCCTTGTCGATACACTCGGGTGATGAGCCTAAAAGCTTAACGCCGTGTGATTCGAGGAAACCTTCCTTTGCGAGCTGCATGCAGAGTGTAAGCGCTGTCTGTCCGCCAAGACCTGAGAGAATCGAGTCAGGCTTTTCTGTCTCGATTATTCTCTTAACTGTTGTGAGTGTAAGAGGTTCGATGTAGATCTTATCTGCCATCGACTTGTCCGTCATGATGGTAGCCGGGTTGGAGTTCAACAGAACGATCTCGATGCCGTCTTCACGAAGTGCTCTGCAGGCCTGTGTACCTGCGTAGTCAAACTCGGCTGCCTGTCCGATTACGATAGGACCTGAACCGATAACAAGAACTTTTCTGATTGTTTTATCAAGCGGCATATTAGTTCTCCCCCTTCTTCTCTTCCATCATCTTTATAAACATATCGAAAAGGAACTCCGTATCCTTCGGTCCGCCGCATGCTTCAGGGTGGAACTGTACTGAATAAGCGGGCTTATCAAGATACTTGATTCCTTCGTTGGTTCCGTCGTTTACGTTAACGAAGTATTCTTTTGCGACTGATGTGTCGATCGAATCGCTCAACACCTGGTAACCATGGTTTTGTGATGTGATATAAACTCTGCCGGTCTCAAGATTCTTAACAGGGTGATTTGCACCTCTGTGACCGTACTTGAGCTTTGATGTCTTAAATCCGTGTGCAAGGGCGAGGATCTGGTGCCCTAAACAGATACCCATGATGGGTGTGCCCCAGTCCTTGATCTCCTTCATTGTCTCGATCGCCTTAACATTGTCCTCAGGGTCACCCGGGCCGTTTGAAAGGAAGATTCCGTCAGGGTTGATCTCTTTTACCTGTGATGCGCTTGCATCTGCAGGAAGGAGATGAACCTCACAGCCCCTCTTGGCGAGCTCTCTTGAGATATTCGACTTGATGCCGAAGTCAAACATTGCGACTTTGAACTTCACTTCGTCCCTGGCAGGAACGATCTGTTCCTCTTTGGTCGTTACCTCTTCAACCGGGTTAACGATCTTATATGCCTTGATCTCATCTAATGAGAACTCATCAGGACTGCTGCAGATCGCGCCGTTCATGGTACCTGATTCCCTTAAGCACTTTGTAAGAGCTCTCGTGTCGATTCCCTTGATTCCGGGAATGCCCTGTTCCTTAAGGAATGAATCGAGATCAGTCTCGCATCTGAAGTTTGAAGGAAGGTCACAGACTTCTCTTACGATGTAGCCTGATACATTGACCTTGTCGCTCTCCATGTCAGGAGTGATTATTCCGTAGTTGCCTATCAGGGGGAAGGTCTGAACTACTGCCTGTCCTTTATAACTCGGATCGGTAAGTGTCTCAAGGTAAGCTGTCATGGCGGTAGTGAATACTATCTCTGAAATGACGCTCCCTTCGGCACCCATTGCCTCGCCTTCGTAAACATTTCCGTTCTCTAATACAAGATAACGTTTCATATATGTTGTCCCCCTTTTATAAAAAAGGCTTTTCCGAAAGAGAAAAGCCTAAAAATCAAATCATCCGAGAAGAATCTTGCGCACCATGCTCATCATCTGTTCTTTCTCGATAACATCCTTGTGTCTTACTTCAAGAGACGGCAGTTCGGCGATTGACTGCGGGAGTTCGAGCCCGCTCTCTTCAGCAAGTTCGGCAATGATATCAGGTGTCTCCTTATTGTCGGAGTAACCTGCTCCTCTTAAAGCATCCATTACAGCCGGTGCAAACTTAAACGGTGAAGCTGTAGATGCAAATACCGTCTTGCTCTCGTCGCCTGATCTCTGATGATATCTTCCGTAGATATTGAAGCCGACAGCCGTATGCGGATCGATAACATGATCCGTGCGGTCATATACTTCAAGGATGGTCTTGGATACGCCTGTCTCATCGGCAAATCCGCCGACGAACAGTCTCTGCAAGGACTTCAGTGTATCTTTATCAACACTGTACTTGCCTTCATTGTTAAGCTGGCGCATCCATTCCGTAACCTTCTGGGGATCCTTGCCCGTAATCTCAAAAAGAAGTCTCTCGAGATTTGAAGAGATAAGGATATCCATAGAAGGAGATGTGGTCTTGAAGAACTCTCTGTTACGGTCATATATACCGCTGGAGAAGAAGTCGCACAAAACCTTATTGCGGTTGGAAGCGCAGATAAGCTTATGAACAGGGATACCCATCTGCTTTGCAAACCATGCAGCAAGGATATTACCGAAGTTACCTGTAGGAACAACGATGTTGAACGACTCGGTAAGATCGATCTTTCCCTTTCTTACTAATTCAACATAAGAATATACGTAGTATGCAATCTGAGGTGCAAGTCTTCCCCAGTTGATGGAGTTTGCAGATGAGAGCATTACGTCATGCTCATCAAGAGTGATGGCAAATTCCATATCACCGAAGATCCTCTTAACACCGGTCTGTGCATCATCGAAGCAGCCGTTTACTGCGATTACATGTGTGTTGGAACCGCCTGTTGTCGTCATCTGGAGCTTCTGTGCTTCAGATACTCCGCCTGTAGGATAGAATACGATGATCTCTGTTCCGGGAAGATCCTTGAAGCCTTCAAGAGCAGCCTTGCCCGTATCACCGGAAGTAGCAGTAAGGATGCAGATCTTCTTGTTTGTGCCTGTCTTCTTTGCAGAAGCAGTCATGAGGTGAGGCAGGAGCTGCAAAGCAACATCCTTAAATGCGCACGTAGGTCCGTGCCAGAGTTCAAGAATGTATTCTCTGTCGTTATATTCGTTCATCTGAACGAGAGGAACAGGGTTCTCACCCCACTTCTCTTCAGCATAAGCCTGTCTTGTATAGTCGAGGAGTTCAGCCTCGGAAAAGTCTGTAAGGAACTTTGAGAGCACAAAAGCAGACAGTTCATAGAACTGCATTGTCTGCATTCTCTCGAGGTCTTCTTTTGTGAGTTGGGGAATTGACTCAGGAACGAAAAGACCACCGTCGGGAGCGATACCTCTGATGATCGCTTCGCTTGAAGAAAACTTTCCTTCATATCCCCTGGTGCTTATATAGTTCATTCGTCCTCTCCCTCGTACGTCGTTTCTTCTTCTTCAGACGTCTCTTCAGATGTCGTAGTCTCGACAATGTATGCCGTAAGCTGAGTTTCCTCAGTAGTTGTAGTCGTTGCTTCCGTAGTTGTCTCGGTCGTTGTCTCCTCTTCAAGAGGATTCTTCGTCCAGACCGTACCATAGCTTGATTCGTAGGCACTCATTATGGCCGATACTTCAGGATCATATCTGTTCTTGTAGAACTCGCCCTCAAGATATTCGATCTTGTCACGGGCAGATGCTCCTGCTTCGATCTGTTTTATCAGAGGAATAATACCAAATATAATAAGTAACGTCATTAGTAACATTGACAGAATTACAACGCCTGTAACGACTAAACTTTTCATCTTCTCTCTCGGAGATTTGATATCCTCAATATCTATTGAATCATCGGGCAGTTCATCAGCTACTCCGCCTGAACGCATAAGGATATCCCTGCGCTCTTTGCTTGAAGCCATTTGGGGCGCTTCAGATGTCTTCTGTGCCTTTGTGAGGATCGGTGCCTGGAAGTTTGCCCTGGCAGCCGGAGATGAGCCTGATGCCATCTGTGCATTCTTGAGCTTTCCTGCGATGTCTGCAGGCGGAAGGTCTGCGGGCGGATTCTTGATGTCCTCCCTTACCATTCTCAATGCTTCCTGTGCGATGGTCAGATACTGCTCTGTTCCGAGCACTCCCTGGATAGCAAATGCGAGGCTTCCCTCAGCTCTTTTAAACTGGCCCTCCCTTGCAAGGCAGAGACCGAAGATCAGGGCGGGATCGCCCCACTTCTGATACTGTGAGATCAAAGGTTTTAAGAATATCTGTGCAACATCCGTGCCGTCGCTCTGGCTGTTCTGCAAAGCTCTGTTATACTGGCGGACAATACGGGCCTTCTCTTCATTGCTGACATCGAAAAGAATGAGACTCGACTCATTTATAGGCTGTATCATCATACATAAGCTTAAATAGTCGTGCATTCGATCAATCCTTTCAGCGTGGCTCTTATCTGACCCGTAAGATAAAGCGATCCTGTCGCAAGAAGTACATATCCGTCTTTGACGGTTTTCTCATACGCCAGCTTCGTGCCTTCCAAGGCATTTTGGCAGGCCGTCAAATCGTCGCTGATATTATACACATAATTAATTTTCTGTGCGAGAACATCAGCAGGCTCACTCCTCGGGTTATCAGGCATTACCGTTACGGCACTCCTGATGTTAAGGCCACATGCTTTATAAGCTTCGAGTATACCTGAAACATCCTTATCTGCCATGACTCCCATGAGAAGTCTTACAGGTTTGCCTCTAAGAGATCCGCCGAGCATTTCATTCATTGTCTCGCCAAGACTCTGTGCGCCCTGCGGATTGTGGCCGCCGTCTATGATTATTGTCGGTTCGATGCTTAAGATCTCAGCTCTGCTCTTCCATCTTGCAAGAGCAATGCCTTCCTTTATCGCATCTTCCGGGATGCCGCATTTTCTGCACGCTTCAATTGAAGTTACCGCATTTCCGATCTGGTGTCTGCCGTTAAGAGCGGTCTTGTATGTAATGCCGTCATAGGTAAATTCCATCATGCCGTCCATGGTAAAACGCGCGCTGTTAAAGCTATCCTTATTTCCGGCAAATGTAATGTCGATATTCTTTTCGGAGGCCTTGGAGATAAGAGTGCTTCTGACATCACCCTTCATCTCTTCAGGAAGGATCATGAAGTCGGGATCAAAACACACAGCAGGTGATCCTTCCTTGAAGATTCCTGCCTTCTCGGCCGTGATCTCAGAGATGGTATTTCCCAAAACACCCGTGTGATCAAGTCCCATTGCCGTAACGACAGTGACCATCGGATCTTTGATCACATTGGTTGAATCTAATCTTCCTCCAAGTCCGACCTCGAGTACTGCGACATCAACCTTCATGTCGGCAAAGTAAAGGAAGCAGATGGCTGTTATTAGTTCGAACTCGGTAGGCTCATCACAAAGGCCCTCTGATACCATCTTCTCCCTGGCTTTTTTAACCATGCCGGAATACTTATCAAGATCTGCCTGTGATATCTCGCCCGTAGAGTCATCAGCAATAAAATCCATAAGACCTTTTTTACCGTCAAGGATCCTGATCCTCTCGGTAAAGCGTTCAAGGTAAGGTGAAGTAAAGACTCCCACCTTCATGTCATTAGCCGCCATTACCGATGAGATAAAAGTCGCAACGGAACCCTTGCCGTTTGTTCCCGCAATATGGACAGACTTAAAGCTGTCCTGGGGATTGCCCAGAAGGTTCATGAGATTGGTAATGCGTTCAAGTCCGGGTTTGATGCCGAATTTCAAGGCTCCCTGTAAGAGGTCCGGCACCTTTGAATCAGACATCGGCCTTATCCTCTGAAGGCTCTTTCTTTTCTACATAATTAGCAATTACGACAAAGACGGAATTAATGAGCTTTACAAGATATTCGTATGTAAATCCGAATGACAATCCGAAGATCGAGATAGTAGTCATAGTGGTATCTATAGGCAGGCCTGTGATCGCAACGCAGCCCCAGATCATCAACGAATAAACGCCTAATTCAAGAACGAGAAATGAGAGTATTCTGGCTCCGGTAAAGGACAAAAGCTCTCTTAAAATATTTCCTTTTGATCTGAATACAGTAATCCTGTTAAGGAAATATGCGACCAGCACCGCAATTATCCAACAGATGATCTGATTGATTATGTATTTAAGCGAAACCGGTTTTCCGAAGAGATTGACGGTCATGTCGACCTGGACGAGTTTATCAATGGCGATATAGCAAACCCAGTTAACGACAGTGGTAAGTCCGCCGCTTACGAGATACATAAAAAGCTTACGGATCTTTTCCTGCTTTTCCGTAAGACCCTTGCCGCCAACAATTATCGTCTTAAGATTCATTTGCTTTAAACTCTCTTTGGTCTCGGATTTGTTCTGTCGGAGACCATCTTTCTTACAATATATACGGTAATAGTAATAATGACCGCCTCAATAATAGCAATAACAAGGAAAACGTCAAACAGATAAGAATACAAAAGCTCGGCTCTTTTATCCGCAAATCTGTATAGACTGATGGAACCTGTCGTCTTATCGATGTAGTAGAAGTCCGCATTTCCGCCTTCATCAGCCATGTAGCAGATGAAATCTCCGTCAGCATTCTGATAGCCGTGCAGGATTATCGTTCCCATATCAAGATCAACCGGCTTGAATTCATCCGGGAGCATCGAATTACTCGGAACATCAACGACCTTTAGAATAGCCGATGATTCGATCAACGTATTCTCGGGATTGTATCTGAGAACCGTTTTCTCAGTACTGTTATAGAAATAGAAACCGGGTTGCTGTGTACCGTCGAACAGATAAAGCAGAACGCTGGTAACGCCGTCTCTTACATATGCAGGGACACTGTAGCCGTTGATATATCTTGTAGTCTGGGTAAAGCCTTCGGGAATCGAAATATCATCCGGCGCATCAAGGAAAGTGTAAGTGTTTCCTTCAAAATCGACCAGCGATGCATCTTCAGGAACGTTACTTTCTTTTCGCAATACATGGATCGTGTAATGCATGTGGCTGATTCCGTCCTGGGCAGTAACATTTACATTGACGATATTGTCGCCCATGTTCAGATACTGGTTGCCGTCGATAATAACCGCAGCCCATAGATTGTTCGCAAGTACCGAGACCTGAACTTCCGTAACGGAACGCTCAACGGAACAGCTGTATTCCGTAATGTTGGGATTAAACTCAGGAGTAATCGTCGTTCCTCTGATCTTCAAAGAAGCGAGCGTGGCATCGCTCGATAATCCCGTTCTGATGATCGGCAGTGTAACTCCGGTTCCCGGCTTTGCAGTAACGGTATCATCAACTGAAATAAAAGTTCCTGTGTTTCCTATCCAGCAGTTAATCTCACCATAGCTTTCAGGATAAAGTCTCAAAACGATCGAAAACAATGTAACCTGGCTGTCAGATGAAAATGAGGTTGTTACTATCTCATCACCGTTATCGTCCGTAGTTACGTTCATCAGCTGGTCCATGCCGCTAACCTTCAGAACACCGACAGTCTGGGTCTCGGTAAATACATAATTTGACAGATCTTTGCCCTGCTCAAACGAAACATACTCGGCTTTATCGGCATCAAAATTAAACTCGATAGGTCCGAACTCGGAAATATTCGGGAAACTGTTTGCAACGACATCGACTATAATGATGTCGCCGGGTCCTGCATCTGTTTTTTTCGTAACAGCGGAAATGGTAACTTCCGAATCAGCATTAACAGTTACGCCGTCCGAATAAGCAAGACAGAAAACAAAAGCAAAGACGAACGCAAACAAAGACGCTGCGGTCTTTTTTATCAATGCACCTGTTTTCCTGTCAAAGAGCTTTCTCATTCCGGCAGATACCCGTAAGCTTCCGGCATGTTGTTGTATACAGGAATGACAAATTCAAAACCTGCATCAGTCATGCCTATTGAATCGTAACTTCTGTAATATCTCATACCTTCAGAATATGCCATCATGATGTTCTGTGCATACTGGTGATCATATTTGTCCGTACCATCATCAAGCACGTCAAACTTCTGGAAATAAAGAGTATTCTGGCCCTTATCGATATAGCCTGTAGCAATCCAGATTGCACCGCCCATGATCGCTCTTTCAACAGAAGTCCACGGTAGGAGATATGTTGCTTCTGTATCCGTTATTTCCTGGCCTTCCCAGTCTCTTCCCCACTGTGCATACTTCGCGCCGTTGATAACCGCACCACCCGGCTCAGTCGTAGCATAAGCACCGATATTATAGAAGTTGTAGTAACCTTCGTAACCTGTAAGATCACCTCTGGACAATGCGGATTCACCGGAGTATCCCATCTCCTGGATTATCCTGCTCGCGAGGAAGTAAGGCGATACGCCCGCATTCTGACCGGCTTCGTAGATTATCTGTGCATAATCGTACTCAGGATCGCCGTCCATGAACGAACCTCTGATGATCTCTCTTACACCATCCACTGTGTGGACATTAGGGTCAAACCCAAGGAGCTCAAATGCGAAGATCTTCTCAGGTGTGAGGAAATTTCTCGGATCCAAGAAGTAACTTACTACATCAGTCTTGCACATCATCCAGTCAGGTTTATCGTATACTTCGCTGTTGGGCTTAACAAAAGCCGGATAAGACGAATACTGGATGAGGCTTCTTGCCTTGCTGTCTTCTGCAACGACTGCCGTATCAAACGACAGATTCGTGTAGTATGGCGTAAATATATAGTTGGGCTTGAGGCTGTGGATAAGCCACAATCCGCTGAAGTAACTTGTCGGGAATTTAGTAAGTGTATTTTCTCTGAAATCACCCTCATCATCACCGTTGAGCAGGAAGAAATAATAGCTGTCGGATGTACCGTCAAAACCCGTAACAGTACATGTGATTACAGTCTCGCCCGAAGGTATGGTGTAGAGCTGGCCCTGATCCAATACCGTTTCAACTCCATTGGAATTAGCCTTGATCGTTACGCTTGCAGAATATCCTTCAAGAGGCGTACATCTGATCGCGATGTCCTTTGAGCTGTCCATATAGTAAGCGTAATTACGGTTAAAGTAATCGAAGTCAGGATAGATATTCAGGAACTTGTCAGGTGTGGAATCGTTGATGTAGCAACCGGACAGTGCTCCGTTGATCGGAATGATTCCGGCCTTCTTTCTCTCGACATCATAAGTGACCATGTTCTTGTCTGTAAGTCTGAGTCTTCCATTGCCGTCGTCACCTGTAACAGCCATATAACTGCCGTCAAAATAAGCACACTCTCTGGACTGTATCATCGTAAAGTCGATGTCTTTCTCGATGTCACTGCCCGAACCCGTTCTGCTTACGCAGACATAATAGCAGTTGGAAACTCCTGCAATGCCAGTCTCTTCTGCAACAGCAGCAGTATCCTGTTTTTTGCCTCTGAGCATCGCGTAAGGAATGCCGGGGTTTTCGTTGCTTCCGATAATATTTCCCTTGAGGTCGTAAAGAGTTACTCTGATGTCATCGGTAAGTCCTGCAAAATCGATGTAGCAGTCATCTTCACCGCAATCGATCATGTACCATGCGTTATTGTTTCCGCTGGGTATGAGTCCCTCGGCAACAGAATTCGGATAGATGGTTACTTTCTCAGGGATCGTTATCTCTCCTCCCGAGATTACGGTTCCTCTTCCGTCTGAACTTCTGATGAGAGCGTAAACTTCATGTCTTCCGGGAGCGCAGTCTGCTGTATCCCATGACAGAACAAACTCGCGGTAATCGGAATTGCCGTTGTTATCGTTAAACTTCAGATATCCGTAATAGAGTGAACCGTCAACGAAAAAGTCCGTTCTGACTTCATCTCCGGTAGCCGAATATGAACCTGCCGCTTCTCTAATTCCAACAGTGTATTGTTCGGGAGAATCAATGGTTGATGCAAGGCTGACATTTGAGATCACGGAGCCCTTTCTTGTAGGTGTTGATGAAGCCTTAAGATTGCTGTTTTCAGAAGAAATGGCTCTGTCTATGGCAGCAGCTCTTGTCGTGCTCTTAAGATCATCAAGGATGTATTGAACTTCATCCTGTCTGGTCTCACCGTAAATTACATAACTTAAGTCCTGCGCAAATCTCTCATCGGAAACACCGGTAAGAAGATATTCGGGTGAAGTCATTACGGAAATGACATAGTCACCGCACGATACAAGACCATCTTCCACGCGCGCCTTGGCGATCTTGATCTCATCATCGGTGCAGGCAGTCAGTAAACCTGCGCGGGCAACAATATCGTCCGCTGTTTTCAAAGTCTTCTTGTCGGGTTCCGTTATTCCGGTATCAAGGCTCATCACCGTTATCACGGAAGCCGCTATTGCGAGAAGCCCGCCTATTACGGCAACCGCAAAATACTCAGGACGTCTTTTAAACATCTCTTACTCGTCCCTCCCGGTTATCTTATCCAAGGTGTATCCGTATGAAGGAACAAAATGGTCCATGAAATACGTTGCTTCAGGCATATTCATCTCTCTGATGATCTTACCAGTGGAAGATTTTGCGGCAGAAAATTCTGCGTTGCCACTGCTCTCTTCTCTTAAGCACTTGATATAAGCTGCGATCTTATCTGCAGCCTTAACGAGCTTATGTGTAAGCTTCTCTTCCTCTGTGGAAAATGACGGAGCCAAAAGATCAAGGTAGATGTCTCTCATTTCCTTATCATCGGGCAGAAGCTCAACAAGGCTTGCAGCTGCTTCGGATTCAACTTCCTTATAAGCCTTTGTTATCTCTTTGTTGCGATACTTGATCGGCGTCGGGAGATCACCTGTCAAGATCTCCGTGCAGTCGTGATAAAGCGCATATGCCTGGACCTTATAAGGGTCAAGCATAATAGCACCTTCATTATCCTTCTCAAATTTGTTGTGAAGGATAGTTAAGCAGTGTGCGATTACCGCAACGTCAAAACTGTGTTCTTTAATGTTCTCTGTTCTGCTGTTACGCATCAGCGCCCATCTTTCGATGTACTGCATGCGGTCAAGCATCGCAAAAAATCCGAATTCTTCCTTATTATCCATATTTATCTCCATCAGCTCTTATACATCTCGTTAAAGCAGCTTACCGCAAAGGAATCAGTCATTCCCGCAATATAATCCGATACATAGATCGGGAGCGGTGTGTCGATGCCTGCTTTATATTCCGGATGATTAGTTACAAATTCGGCAAACTTCCTGATCGATGACGACTTGGATTCTTTTGCCTTCTCAAGATTCAGGACAGCCTGATAGAAAGCATCGAAAAGGCCTTCGAGCATTACGTCGCAGTACTTCTCATACGTCTGAACTTTCTGTGCCCTGTAGATCTTTGATACGTTCTCTTTAAGCGTGTGCTCAAGCGCATCTCCCGCGTGATCGCTCATCATGATGCAGCCCTTGTCCATGCTGTTCTCGATAATGTCCTGAACAAGGAAATTGATTATCTCGGAATTAGAACTGCCCACACCGTCAGCAACTGCAGGAACATCAAATTCATTAGCGATAACGCCTGTTCTCAAAGCATCTTCGATATCTCTTCCGACATAAGCGATCTTATCAGCAAATCTTACGACACAACCCTCTAAAGTTGCAGGACCCTTACGGTCTTTCTTCGGGATCAGATATGAGAGGTCTTCTTCGGTCTTATCCCTGCAGGGTTCAAGTCTTCTCTCGGAATAGTATTCACCGCAGTGTGAGATGATTCCGTCCCTTACTTCAAATGTGAGATTAAGACCGTCTTTGCCGTTCCTCTTTTCGAGGATATTCAGTACACGCAGACCGTTGGATTCATGCTCAAAATAAAGCTTGCTGTCGACCTCTTTAAGCTTCTTATTAAGTATTCTCTCACCGCTGTGACCGAACGGCGTATGTCCGACATCGTGACCCAATGCGATCGCCCTAATGAGATCCGTATTGAGGTTCAATGCGTTTCCAATGGTCGAAGCGATATAGTCAACGTAGATAACGTGCTCAAGTCTGGAACAGATGTGATCGTTCGCGGGATTGAAGAAGACCTGCGTCTTATGCTTTAAGCGTCTGAAGGCCTGTGAATATATGATCCTTCCCATGTCGCGCTCGAAGCAGTTCCTGATGTCACCGTCATTTTCAGGATCGACCCTGCCCCTGGATTCTGAACACTTGGTCGCATTGACACTGAGGATCTTGTCTTTCTGATCCTGCAGCATCTTTATCTTGGCTCTTGTAGCCTCTGATATCTTATCCGACTTTCCGATACAGGCTATACTGTCGGCGTAAAGGTCCTGAAAGCTGAGATTATCTGACATCAGTTATGGTCTCCTTATAAAGCACATTATGTAATTATACTACATTACACACTACGCTTTCTTTAGTCCTGCGGCATTGGCAAGCATATTCTTGCGCATTCCGTCGAAATCGACCGTTATGAGGGCATCGCCTCCGACAGGTTCGACCTTGAGTATGACTCCTTCGCCGAATCTCGGATGGATAACATTCATGCCGACAACGATCTCATCAGGCTTAAGCTGTCCTTCGCGTGCGCCAGAAGGCTTCTCCTTCGTAAACTGTGACTTGATTGCGGAAGCGATCGACTTCTTGGATTTCTCCCTGTTGCTCTCTCCTTCCGGAACTTCCTTGGGAGTCTCCCTCTTGGAACCCATGAGGTAAAGGAGTTCGGGATTGATCTCTTTTATGAATCTTGAAGGCTGGTTGCAGTTTGTCTGACCAAAGAGCATTCTCTGTCTTGAAAGCACAATGAACAGGTTCTTCTTTGCTCTCGTGATCGCAACATACATGAGTCTTCTCTCTTCTTCCGTATCTTCAACGCTCTGGACGGATCTGTAGCTCGGGAATACGCCTTCTTCAAGACCGATAATGAATACGGCACCGAACTCAAGTCCCTTTGCGCTGTGTATGGACATGAGCTTTACGTAGTCGTCATTATCATCGTAGTCATCACCTTCGGTAAATAGAGATGCATTCTCAAGATAAAGACCGAGTATTCCTTCCGTGGTATCAGCAGTGGCTGTATCAAAGAAGAAGTCGTCATCGACTTCGACCGGTAAGCCGTCTCCTTCGTCTATCTCAAGGTTATCCATGTCAACGGGCTCGGCGCGGTGCGCCTTGTCGTATTCCTTGGCTTCAGACAAAAGCTCCTTGAGGTTCTCGACTCTGTCGATAATGTCACCTTTCTTCTCGCGCTGTTCAGTAATCTCTTCGATGATTCCGGATTCGTTCTCGACATAATCGACGAACTGCGCAAAATCCATCTCATTCTCTTTGAGCTTGTCTCTCATCGAATTGATAAGATCCGTGAAAGCGCCGATCTTCGATGCTGACCTGACGAGTTCGGGATAATCCACCGCATGCATCGCACATTCGAACATACTGATATTGTCAGTAATGGCATACTGCCTGATCTTCTCGATGGTGGTATCGCCGATCCCTCTTTTGGGAACGTTGATTATTCTCTCGAATGCGATGTTATCTTTAGGATCGTTAATGAGCTTCAGATAAGCGAGAATGTCCTTGATCTCCTTACGGTCATAGAACCTCATTCCGCCATAGACCCTGAAAGGAATGCCGAGATTATGGAGCGTCGTTTCTATGTTACGTGAAAGGGCGTTCATTCTATAAAGCACTGCACAGTCTGAATACTTGAACTTGCCCTTATCGGCCATCATCTTAATGGTCCTTCCGACAAAATCGGCTTCGCCGTTGCTCGTATCGGCATTCATTACGATGATCTTCTCGCCCGCATCGCCCTCAGTCCTTAAGCGCTTGCTCTTACGCTTCGTATTGTTTGCGATGACGCAGTTTGCCGCATCGAGAATGGTCTTGGTCGAACGGTAATTCTCTTCGAGCTTGATGACGCTCGCTCCCGGGAAATCCTTCTCGAATTTAAGGATGAGTCTTACGTCTGCGCCTCTGAAAGAATAGATGGACTGGTCGTCGTCACCTACGACGCAGATATTACCGTTGCCTGAAGCAAGCTGCATTACTGCGCGGTACTGCGGCATGTTCGTATCCTGATACTCATCGACCATGATGTATCTGAACTTGTTTCTGTAGAGCTCCCTGATGTCAGGATTGCTCTCCAAAAGCTTTACCATGTTGACGAGGATATCGTCAAAGTCCATCGCATTATTGGCCAGAAGTTTTTCCTGGTATCTCTTGTATATCCTTGCAACGACACCAAGGAAATATTCCTTGCCGGCAAGAAGAGAATATTCTTCAACATCGATGAACTTGTTCTTGGCATTTGAAATCTCGTTCTGTACAGATTTGGGCTTGAACTGGCTGTCGGCAATATCAAGCTCTTTCATAGCTTCCTTGACGAGCTTCAACTGGTCATCGGTATCGATAATGGAGAAGTTCTTCGTATAGCCCAGAAGTTCGGCATGTCGTCTTAAGAGCCTTGCGAAAATGCTGTGGAACGTGCCGCACCAGATATACTTGGAGCGTTCACCGACCAAGCCCTCGATTCTCTGGCGCATTTCATTTGCAGCCTTGTTGGTAAATGTAATCGCAAGAATGGATGAAGGAGCAACGTTGTGCTTCCTCATCATGTAGGCAATGCGGTAAGTGATAACCCTGGTCTTACCGGAACCTGCTCCTGCAAGAATAAGCAGCGGGCCGTCAAGGTGGGTTACGGCCTGTCTCTGCTCATTGTTAAGTCCAACAAGCAGCTGGTCTGCATCCTGATCAAAGGCCGCATCGTTACTCTGGCCGTATATACCTTCGAGTTCTTTGAAAAACTCTTCTGAATTGTTGAAATTATCGTCTGACAAAACAAATTACTCCCTGAAAACAAGTTTAAGAGATTATATCAGTTATAAAGAGATATGGCTGTCAAATAATAGGACAGTTTTTCTTTAACTAACGGAAAAAGGTCAATTTGGTCCATCAGGGCAGAGAGCCCAGTTTTCGTCATCGTAGATATTATCGTGGACTGAAACCCAATAGGCTTCAGGATCCTCAAACTGAGTACCATTGTTTGTGCCGGTATTGACTTCTTCAGAAATGTAAAGATAGAGCTCGTTAGATTTGCAATCCTGGAAGATAGGATTATTTGTAAACGGATTAACAGGATCATCTACGATTCCGTTAAGTGCCAGAGACGGAGTATCTGCATTGGTCATGAATTCCGTATTTACGGTAAATCCCGTACTGTTGAAATCCTTAACCATAAGAATAGGGTTAACGCCCTCGGCATCGAAATCAATATCATCAACCAAAAGTTCATCGAACTGCTTCAAACTGTTGCCGTGATCGGCGACTATTATGATCCTTGTATTATCGTATAATCCGTTTTCACGAAGATAATCAAACCAGTTTCCGAGAGCTATGCAGGTTTCCATGCTGCATTGATAAGCCGCATAGGAAAGATAATTTCTGTCCATATGCATTGTTACTCCGTCAACAGTAAAACGGTCCTCGTGGGCAGCATCATATTCCGTGTTATCAATGCTGACCGCAGGAACATAATCCGGTTCCTGGAGAAGACAAATGTCATGTGTCGAACCGTTTGATAAAACAAAGAAACAGTTAGTGTCATCAGATGTTACATCTGTCACGTCACACAACGCATCAAGGACTGCATATTCCTGAATGTGCCACTCAAACAGACCCTGTTGTGTATGCAGGGAGTTTCCGGCATATGAATAGTTAACAAGATTCAGATTGAAATACTCTCCATCCGTGTAAAAGCCCGGCTGCAATGCGTAAGGCAGGGATTTCATTATTCCGTAGCAGAACATATTGCGGTTAAGTCTTGTCTCAAGATCTTCACCGGCATTTACAAGAGTAGGCATTCTGTTATTGAACACACCGGACATGTTGTATGCGGTTATGCCTTCGTATTGATCGTAGATACTGACATCAGGTCTCCACTGGTAATTCGCATAAGTAGGATCTCCTATCGTTACATTCCAGCCATTTTTCGAAAAGATAACTGGAAGCACAAGCAGTGCCTCATTTTGTTTATCCTTCAAAAGCGTATCCGAACGCCTGTTCATTTCCTGCGGTCTGTAATCGTAACCGCCGAAAACAGATGCTGATCCGGTGTTTGTATATTTACCAAAAGAAACCGTATTCGGATAATAAGTAAAACCGTCAAACTGGGCGGCAACGTCAGGACGTTCGTTAAAAATGTACGGAATACAGGAACCGTTCATTTTATCGATCATCAGTATTACCACGTTCTGACCTGTAGTAGAAAGAGGAACGCTGACATCTTCTTCCGTGTTAGCGTAATAGTAATTGTTGTCGGTGGCAAAGATAGCTATCGCAGCTATTCGCATAACTGAAAGGAAGGATACAACCAGAAGGGAAATCAGAAGCAAAGGTCTGATGAACTTTCGCCACTTCTTCACTACAAAAACCAAAACTGCACAAATCACTGCATCAACCAGAAGATTCAAGAGGATCTGACCCAATCCATATTCCATCTTATAGTCGAAGGTAAGTTTGTTGGATACCATTCCGAAATTCTTGTTGAATCCGATGTAATTAACTATGCCTGATACTGTCAGACCCGGAAGGATATAAGCAATTGCATTTTTCGCTTTCTCACTTGAAAGATATGTAAATACAGGAACCCATATCACAAATGCGCCTATGGCTATTAATGCACTGATCACAAGATAAAGAAGTGGGTTGTGCGGATCTGAACTGAACATATTAGTCATCTCCGCAGGATTCTGGACTATAACATCAGAAGGAATCATAATGCCTGTAAGGACAGCAAGTGCCGAACACGAAAGCATTATCAGAGAAAAGTTCTTCTTTCCTAATGCCGGAACCGCTTTCTGTGGCTTTGATTCTGCTTTGGTTTCCGCTTTATTCTTAGGCTTCATTAAACTTGTAATGATGTTCTTACAAAGGGAGAATACGTTATTCAGGAGCCAGTAGAAAACAAGACCTGAAGGTGAACGGTAAAGCAGCACGAGGAAGACGGCGGCAAGACCATATACCTGGATCTTTTCTCTTAAAGAATGTCCTTTGGTATAGATGATTCCGGATACGATATTAATCAGTGTCATAAGTATCGGAAGGACATTTACAGGGAAACTTCCGATGGAAAACATTGCATCTTCTTTGGCAAGATCAGTCATGAAAAGGAATGACTCTCCCTGTAAGACCTTCAATCCTGACAAAAGATCATAAGCCGCAATAAAGAACGGAATCTGTAAAAGGAGTGAGACAGTACTCTTCAAAGCATAAATCGGCTTGTAATTGTTGATGCGGTAGTATTCCTGAAGCATCATGAAACGTTCATCACCTTTGAATGTCTTTTTAAGATGCTTGATCATCGGTGCCATCGTTGCCTGGATCTCACGTTCTTCCGCCTGTATCTCATCTGCCCGTTTATACAGGGGCAATACCAGGAAATTAACGATAAGGCTGATTACAACAATGGATAATCCCGCACTGTCGGTAAATTTATAAGCATAGTAATAGAACAGCTCAAACAAAAGTTTAAGAGGAGCTATGAACAATGAATTGATAAAAGAAAGAAAAGACATGTTTCTTTAAGCTCCCTTCTTCAGTTCAAGCCTGAATCTCTTGTTCTTGGCCGGCTTTTCCTGTTTTTTGTTTTCGGAAGCTTTGGCAACTACCTCATTATATTTTCCCATTATGAAGTCAACAGTTCGCTTCGTTCCTTCGCCCATAGGCACCCAGGTCTCAGCGCGTGCCTTGTCACGGCCCCTTGCAAACGACGGGTCTTCTAAGCATCTGTCTATGAGACTTTTAACGTTGCTGACGTTTTCTTCATTAAGTTCAAGACCAAGTTCGGGAAGTATCCTGAATGTCCATGGTTTCTCGTCTATCCAGTAAGCATCGTAAGGTCCGATGTCATACTTTGTATCTGTATAGATCAGCGGTTTATCGAAGACCAGCGTGAAATCAAAGATAATGCCCGAGAAGTCTGATATGAGGATATCTGCCTGTCTGAGTACTTCAAAGTTGTCATTATCTCTGTTCCAGATCACCTTTGATTCATCGGTATATTTGGACATAAGTCTGTCCATCATCTCTTTTTCCGTGATCAAAGACTGGGGGTGCGGTCTTACGATGATCTTATATCCTGTATCGATAAGTGCATCTATCAGTTTCTCGCCGAATCTTGAAAGAATGCCGCTCTTTCCCCATGATGGAGCCAGAAGTACCGTTTTCTCATGAGGACCGACATCGCCGGCTGCTTCAAGTCTCTTCTTCATTTCATCCATATATGGAATTCCGACAAGAGGCGTCTCGCGTTTTTTTATGCCGCGCATCTGCTCTAGTTGTCTTACCTGTTTTACCTGATATTCACCCGACAGAGGCAATGCATCAAAGTGGTCCGTACCAAACATACGGTACATCGATATGTCATTTGCACCATGCTGGACATGAATATAGTAATCCACGTTCTTAGAGCGCTTCCACTGGAATACATCAAGGCTCGGAGTGGATGCTACTACAACATAAGCATTCAGAAGATTAAGCTTGGCAAAAGCCTTATTGCCTTCTCCAAGGTATTCTCCGGTGATATATTCATACTTCTTGTCGAAAATGGGATCATCCTTGGAACATGTGAAATATACGACTTTCTGATGGCGCTTCTCAAATTCATTGAGGAGAGGCTCAAAGACGTTCCAATATCTCTTGTGATCGGTAAATATGGCTATCGGGATCTTTTTCTTATTTGTCTTGGCTCCCTTGCCGCCGGAAGAAAATTTAAGTTTCAAAAGTAAAGCGCGAAGCGAAAACACTGCCACACTGACGATTCCAAACAGGACGGTAAAAAGCATTCCGCCGGTGCCCGGGTCTATATATAATTCCTTAACCAAATACACCTGAGTCTATTTCCTGAATTATCAACATTAATGCGCTGAATCCGCATTTTTCTTTGCTATTATAATATTTATAAAATATTGCTTCAACATTGTTATAATAACAGAATGAGTGATAAGAAGGTCTTACATTTCAGATTAAGCGGTTCACAGAGCATACTCCTGGGATTCCTCACGATGATCCTCGCAGGCACATTGCTCCTCATGCTCCCCATCTCCACCAGGACAGGGGAATGGACAAGCTTTACCAACGCATTCTTTACGGCAACATCGGCAAGCTGCGTTACCGGACTTGTACTCTATGACACAGCTTCACACTGGTCCATTTTCGGGCAGGTCGTAATACTTACCATGATCCAGATCGGCGGTATGGGCGTCGTTACCATGACAACCATCTTATCAAGGCTCATCGGCAAGAAGATCAGCCTTCAGGCAAGGACTACACTTCAGGAAGCGGTCTCCGCGCCTAACCTCGGCGAGATCCTAAAATACACAAGATTCATCTGCATCGGAACGGTTATTTTCGAAGCTGCGGGAGCCGTCGCCATGTCACCGGTATTCATCAGCGAATATGGTATTCTCAAGGGAATCTGGGTTTCCGTTTTTTCTTCAATTTCAGCTTTCTGTAATGCCGGCTTTGATCTTAATGGTTCTCATGGTGAATTCTCTTCAATGATGCCCTATGCAGATAATCCGGTTATCGTAATCACGCTTTTCTTCCTGATCCTAACGGGAGGTTTGGGATTCCTTACATGGCTCGACATCAGAAGACACGGATTAAAGTTCTCAAGATACAGTACACAGAGCAAGATAATCATCGTTATGGAGATATTCCTGATCGGTGTGCCCATGATCTATTTGTTCTTCGGCGAATACGGTAAACTTCCTTTAGGTGACAGATTCCTGGCATCTCTCTTCCAGGCAATCACTCCGAGAACGGCAGGTTTCAACACAACTGACTACAACTCCTTCTCAGGCACAGGCATACTCCTTACTGACATCCTGATGCTCATAGGAGGCGCTCCGGGATCCACTGCAGGCGGTATGAAGATCACAACGATCGCTGTGCTTTTCTTTACCATGGTCTCTGTATTCAAGCATGAGAAATCACCTGCTGTCTTCAAGCGCAGGATCAAGCCCGAAGCAATCTATGGCGCCATTGCGGTATTCATGCTCGATATCATGATCGCTCTCATCAGTGCCATGCTCATCTCAAAGATCGAGCACATTTCGTTCATGAAAACATTATTCGAGAGCGCATCCGCCGTCGCTACCGTCGGCTTGTCCATGGGAATCACTCCCGGTCTTTCAACAATATCCAAGTTCATTCTAATATTCTCTATGTACATGGGACGTGTGGGCGGCCTCACGCTTGTCTTCGCTGCAATAACCAGAAAATCGACAGGCAACAGGCAGTACCCGGCTGATAACATAGCGGTCGGTTGATCCGGCAGAAAGGAAACAACATGAAGAACATACTCGTAATCGGAATCGGACGTTTCGGCTATCATCTCATCGACCAGCTCAACAAAGCCGGCGACCAGATCCTCGCTGTTGATGCTTCCGAAGAGCGTCTGGAACCCGTACTGGGAATGGTCACAAGTTCACTTATCGGCGACGCTACAAACGAGTCTTTCGTAAGATCATTAGGCGTCGAAAACTTTGACGTCTGCTTCGTTGCCATCGGTGACGATTTCCAGGCTTCACTTGAGACCACTTCAATGCTCAAGGAGTGCGGCGCAAAGTATGTCGTAGCTAGAGCAGCACGTTCAGTCCAGAAGAAATTTCTTCTTGCAAACGGTGCGGATTCAGTTGTATTCCCTGAAAAGCAGCTTGCAGAATGGGCGGCGATCCGCTGGTGTTCCGGAAGAGTCGTCGACTATCTTGATTATCCGGGCGACTTCTCAATTTTTGAGATCAAGGTGCCCAAGGAATGGATCGGCAAGAGCCTCGCTGAACTTGCAATCAGAAAAAAACTCCACCTCAACGTTTTATCGATCAAGAGAAACGGCGAAGTTGTACTTGAATTTCCTGCCGACTTCCTTTTCGAAGAAGGTGACACGGTAACGATCTTCGGTGCCGACAAGGATATCAGAAAAGGTCTCAATATTAACTATTGATCCTTTGATAATGCAGAAAACCACAGGACGTCTCAGGCAATAGAGGCGCCCTTTTTATATGCCTCTCCATTGCCGTTCTGTAATTGTTTGATCAAAAACAGTACGACAATTACAGAAATCCGCGGTTTTCTGTAATTGTTGACGTAAAAAACGAGGAACAATTACAGATGCTGATCAGGGTTCTCAAGGTTTATGTTTTTCGGGAAAATCATAAGAACAAACAATAAGAGGGCACCAACCGGCACCCTCTTATCAGATATTTGTTATATCACCCGAATTATCTTACGAGACGCTCTGTTTCCTGAGCGATTGCAAGTTCCTCATTTGTAGGAATAACGCAAACTGTTACCTTTGATGTGGGCTTGGAAATGATAGCTTCCTTGCCGCGGAGACCGTTGTTGGCTTCGTCGTCAAACTCAACGCCCATGAACTCGAGGCCTTCACACATAGCCTTTCTCATGTGGTCTGTGTTCTCGCCGATACCTGCTGTGAATACGATAACGTCAACGCCTTCCATAGCTGCTGCATAGGAACCGATGATCTTCTTGCCCTGGTAAGCGAACATGTCGAGAGCGAGCTGAGCTCTGTCGTTGCCTTCCTTAGCTGCCTTCTCAAGATCTCAGTGTATCCATCTCGTCAGGTGTGAGGTTCTCATTCTTCATGAGGAAAGGAACGATAGCGGGATCGATGTCACCTGTTCTTGTACCCATGCAGATACCTGCAAGAGGTGTAAGACCCATAGATGTATCCTGGCACTTGCCGTCCTTAACAGCTGCGAAAGAAGAACCGTTGCCGAGGTGGCATGTGATGATCTTAAGATCCTCATACTTCTTGCCGAGGAAATCAGCAACTCTGTGGCTTACATAACGGTGAGATGTACCATGGAAACCGTAACGGCGGATGTCGTACTTCTCAGAGATCTCATAAGGGAGAGCATATGTGTAAGCCTTTGCGGGCATTGTCTGATGGAATGCCGTATCGAATACTGCAACCTGGGGTGTGCCTGCAGGAAGAACATCTTCGCATGCCTCAATACCGATGAGGTTTGCAGGATTGTGGAGAGGTCCCAAGGGGAAGCAATCTCTGATAACTTTCTTAACGTCGTCATTAACGATAACTGATTCGCTATAGTACTTACCGCCGTGGAGGACTCTGTGACCTACTGCTGCGATCTCAGAAACGTCGGCGATAACGCCGTGATCCTTGTCAACGAGAGCGTCGAGGATCATTCTTACAGCAACTTTGTGGTCAGGCATGGGTTCTGTTGAAACGAACTCATCCTTGCCTGTGGGCTTGTATGTGAGCTTGCCGTCGATTCCGATTCTCTCGGCATTACCCTTAGCGAGGACATCACCTGTATCGATGTCGAAAAGCTGGAACTTCGCGGAAGAGCTTCCGCAGTTGATTACTAAAATCTTCATTAGACTGTTACTCCTGTCTTTAAAGTTTACGAATTAAATCAGCCCTGTGCCTGAGCCTGAACTGCTGTGATAGCAACTGTTCCGACGATATCATCAGCGTTGCATCCTCTTGAGAGGTCGTTTACAGGGAGTGCAAGACCCTGGAGAACCGGTCCGTAAGCGGGTGCCTTTGCAAGTCTCTGAACGAGCTTGTAACCGATGTTGCCTGCTTCGAGTGAAGGGAATACCAATGTGTTAGCGTGACCTGCAACCGGTGATCCGGGTGCCTTGAGCTGACCAACCTCTTCAACGAGAGCTGCGTCGAGCTGGAGCTCGCCGTCAACTACGAGATCAGGATACTTTTCCTTAGCGATCTTAACGGCGTTGGAAACCTTATCAACGTCAGCGTGCTTTGCTGAACCGTATGAAGAATATGAGAGCATGGCAACCTTAGCAGGTGCGCCGATGAACTGCTCGAAAGACTCAGCGGAGAGCTTAGCAATCTCAGCGAGCTTTGCAGAATCTACGTCTGTGTTAACTGCGCAGTCAGCGAAAATGAAGAGACCATGCTCACCGAGGTCGCAGTTGGGAACGTCCATAAGGAAGAAGCCGGATACTGAAGAGATGCCGGGCTTTGTCTTAAGGAGCTGGAGTGCAGGAAGAATAGTATTACCTGTTGAGTGGCAAGCACCGGAAACAGCACCGTCAGCATCGCCGCACTTGCACATGAGGCATGCATAGTACATGTAGTCGGAGTTCATCTTCTCCTCAGCCTTCTCAGGTGTGATGCCCTTCTTCTGAGCGTCAGCGATAAGAGCGTTTGTCTCTTCCTCGGAAAGGCCCTTCTTCTCTGCCTTCTTCTTAGCTGCAGCTACCATGGTGTCTACACCGCGGAGCTCAACAAACTTATCGATATATTTCTGCTTGTTGGGATCGTTGAAAGGATCAACAAGTGTTGCGCCTGTAATGTCAAAACCTTCGGAATTCTTAGCGATCTCGTCGGGTGTACCGATGATGATGAGGTTAGCCATGTCTGCCTTAAGGATCTTCTCGGCAGCCTCGAATGTTCTCTTGTCCATGGACTCAGGAAGAACGATGGTCTTCTTGTCAGCTTTTGCTCTGGCCATGATGTCATCAATAAATGCCATATATATTAATCTCCTTCTGGAATTTTTAGTCGTCAAAAGTATACTCGTAAACCTATATTATTTCAAATAAGAAATATGGTATTTACGAGGTAGCGAGACGTGCGCTCAGATTCTCCCTTGCATAGAAGACATATCTGTCGTTTTCTTCCCTGAAGATCATGTAAATGGCAGGACTCGACGATTTGGTCGCAACCCTTTTGCCGAGGGTATCCGAGAGCTTGTTATAAAGGTCCGTATCGCCCTGATAGTAAGCAATCATGAGGCCGTCGGAATAAGCGCTCATCGCTTCTCTTCCGGAGTAATTTCCTGTCATGAGGACAAATTCGGTGTAGATCCTTCCGGTATTCATGACCTGGCCCTTGAACTCGGCATATGAACTGCTGTCGAGCTCGCCGACTTCAGCAAGGTTTTTCATCGTCTTAACGTTCTGCGCGATGTCGATGGTTCCGGTGCTCTGGCCGCTGTAAAGATAAGCGCCGCAGTCCATGGCACCTGCCGTAGCATATGCATAGAATGAATATCCCGCGCCCGCAAAGCCGTTTTTCACTGCTTCAAGCGCCTTTTCGTATGCGCCTGCAGCGATAAGGCCATTGTTTTCGAGGTCTCTAATCAGTCTTAAATTGATGTTTGAAAGCAGTACGCCTTCGACTTCTTCGGATATCTCATTGTTCTCGACCTCAAGGCTGTCAGAATCTCCCGTGAGGGTTCCGTAGAGCTGCTCCATTGAGCCTTCGTCATCTTCATCATAGATGCTAGTATCTTCAAGGCTGACATAAAGTGATTCAACATATTTAGCAACGGATATCTTCTCCGTAACCACTTTTCCCTCGCTGTCGAAAAGATTGCCGACCATGGTCCTGATCTCTTTGTAATCGCCTTCGCTTCCGTATGAGACGTAGTATTCCATCATGGCATCAAGCCAGTCCATTGATGCTGATACGGAGACGACATCTTCAAGTCTTGCAGGATCGGAATAAACAAATGCCCGGTAAGTTCCGTCAGGAAGTCTGAACCGCTTCACGACCTCTTCCTTGAGGGCTACGGCGTTTGCCCTGTCTCCCGCCCTTACATAACACTTGAGGAGCAGCGCCTGATCTGACAGACCGTAGATTCCGGAGTTTTCAGCTTCCTGGGTAACGAGACGTCCTTCAATCGTATATGAAGTAGCTGCAAGGATTCCGTCACCGCCCTTTGCAACGATCAGTTTTTTTGTCCTTCCGAAAAGATAATCGCTTACGATATTGTTATCGGCAGCAAGGTGGCTGTATTCGTAACCGACATGAGTAGGAGAAGTGAGCCTGAGCTTTGTTCCTCCTCCGAACCTGCCGGTGTAAAACAGATAGAATATTGTCACGCCAAGAGCAAGTGCAATTATTATTGCTCCAGTTACGATCTTTCCTATGCCGACACCGGCTATCTCCTTGCGTTGCATAAACTCCGCCTTATGAAATATAATCTTTACAATCACAGATTATACCAAAAGCAGAGGATATACATAAATTGCGGGTCATAGGAATAATTGCGGAATTTAATCCATTCCATAACGGTCACGAATACCTGATCAGAAAGGCCCGTGAGATCGTAAATGATCCGAGGGCTATCGTTATGCCCGTCATGTCCGGCTTTTTCACACAGCGCGGTCTTCCTGCAATCTGTCCTCCTGCAGTACGTGCCAGACAGGCTCTTCTTTGCAGCGCGGATGTTGTTCTTGAACTCCCCTTCAGTTTTTCATGTGCACCTTCTTCGAGATTTGCGGAAGGGGCCGTTTCCGAACTGATCTCCACGGGTGTCGTAACCGACATCGCTTTCGGTGTTGATACGGATAATACAGATGTCCTTAAAGCTCTTGCGGATATGGATTTCGCAAACGATGAAGTTTTCAACACTAAGCTGAATGAATATATTTCCACGGGGATCAGTTTCCCCCAGGCAAGAGCTGCAGCCATAAAGGATCTGGCATCCCAAAATGGTATCGGAGGCGATCTGGATCCGGTACTCTCAAGTCCTAATTCCATACTCGCATTAGACTATCTGATGGCACTTAAAAAGATCGATAAGAAACACAGGATCAACGTGATCATGCTAAGGCGCGAGGGCGAAGGCTACCACTCTTCTGACATCAGTGCGGACTTTGCGAGTGCGACATCTATCCGCAACGCGATCTTATCAGAGGCACCTCATTTCAGCCAGTCAGCCATCGCCGGCAAACTTAACGGACACATGCCTGACCGTTCGCTCGGCGTAATGCTGTCATCTGCTTCTTCAGGAGTTTTCAGATATCCTGATTACGTTGGCTACATCAGGAATGCTATGCTTACGGCAAATGCTTCCGGGCTTGACAGTATCGCTTACATGAGCGACGACCTGTCAGGCTATATCAAAAACTTTGCATCTGATATCAGACCTGACACCATACCTGATGACGATCACGACCTTAAGGTTTTCGAGAAAAAGATATCAACAAAGAGATATACGGTTTCCAGGATCCAGCGTGCCCTGGCAAGCCTGATGACAGACCAGGACGGATCTTATCTTGAGATAAAGCGACCTCCCTACATCAGAGTGCTGGGCTTTAATTCCGAAGGTAAGTATTGTCTTAAGATAATGGGTAAATGCGCGAAGATCCCTGTTATCAACAGACCTTCCGACTGTCTGGAACTTCAGTCTGAAAATGAGGATCTTAAAAAGATATTTGAGCTCGACATGAGAGCTGCTTCTCTCGGCTGGAAGCTTTACGGTAAAAACACCGCTTCCGAATGGGAATCGATCCCCGTAATAGTTAAATAAACGCAGAACAAAGCCGTCCGCCGGAAATTCCGACAGACGGCTCAATTATTCTCTTAGTTAGGTCAATTAAGCCTTGGCAGCGTTAGCAGACTTAGCAAGTCTGGACTTTGTTCTGGAAGCTGCGTTCTTGCTCATGTGGCCCTTAGCAGCAGCCTGGTCCAAAGTCTGGACTTTGTTCTGGAAGCTGCGTTCTTGCTCATGTGGCCCTTAGCAGCAGCCTGGTCCAATGCCTTCTGTGTAGACTTGATTGTAGCATCAAGATTCTCGCCGTTAGCGATATCAGCCTTTGCCTTCTTAACAGTTGTGCGGATAGCACTCTTCTTGCTCTTATTGGCAGCAGCCTTCTTCTCGGAAACGCTTACACGCTTGATAGCTGATTTAATATTAGGCATCTTTTTTCTCCTTTTTAGAGTTATATCTTCAAATTACCGAAGAATTGTATCACGATATATTTTTATTAGCAAGTCTTTGTTGCTTCATAAAGTCCGATACTTGCGGCAATTGTAATATTTAAGCTGTCGATATTCGAAGTATGCTCTATTCTTATGGGCTGTCCTATCTTCTGAAATGATGGATCAAGTCCTGTCGCCTCGTTGCCCATGATCAGCGAAAACGGCTTATTTATCGTGGTTTTCTGAAGTTTTGTGCTGCCGTCGAGCATGAACGGATAAAGGTTGTTCGAAGGAAATCTCTGAGCATATTCTGAAAACTCGTCGAAAACTTCTATCCTCACGCTTGCACATGCCCCCATGGACGCCCTGATCGTCTTCGGATCAAACGGATCTGCCGCAGACTTTCCCACTATCGCAATATCCTTTACGCCAAAACCCAGGCAACTCCTTACGATCGTGCCGAGGTTACCGCAGTTGGAAGGATTAACGAGAACCATGTGGTTGCCGTCGTTAAGCCTGGCCTTCTTTTTTTCGATAACGCAGATAACGAAGCAGTTATCCTTTTTTGAGAGGATGTTAAACGGCTTTTCTTCTATGGATACTGGTATATCGTTTCCACAGATGTCATTTATCTTCGCGATAGTCTCTTCAGATCTGAATCCCGGATGAAGGATCATTCCTTTTACGGCATCACGATTTTTGAGAAGATACTCCATCGCAACCGTCGCGCCAAGCCCGTATGTATGTATATTGTCGCTTTTATAGCTGGTAACTTTAATCAATTTGCAATCTCCCTATATCAATTCAACTATGTTAATATAATTTTATCTCAAATAAGTAAAGGAGCAATCTGTATGTCAGAAAATCAGAACGTCTCTGAGCAGCTTCCCTCTAACGCTAAGTTGTTCTCTATCCTCTCTTATGTAGGTATCCTTTGGCTCTTGGGTCTTTTGATCTCACCTGAAAAGACATCACCTTTCGTAAGAAGTCACGTTAACAACGGAATCATCATCTCCATCATGGAGTGCATTCCCTTCGTCGGCTGGGTTTGCGGCATCATCTGCGCAATCATGGGCATCATTGCTGCAGCTAAGACTCAGTACTTCACGATTCCTGTTATTGGCGACAAGATCAAGATCGTTAAGTAATAGCTTCGGTTAAGACAAGATTTAAGACCTGCATCATATGGTGCAGGTCTTTTATTTGCAGATAATAATCAAAACATATATAATTACCGTCGTCGGCATCGAGGTGTAGCGCAGTTGGTAGCGTACGTGCTTTGGGAGCATGGGGTCGCAGGTTCGAATCCTGTCACCTCGACCAGAACGAGAAACGATCGGCTTTATGACCGATCGTTTTTTATTCTATGTTATAGTTCCGACTTGATCCCTAATCGATCTGCATACACCGAATAATAGAATTCGTATATATTCTTTTGTTCACCTTCGATGATGGATTTCATCTTTTTATATGCCTCGATTGCTTCCTGTCTTTTGCCCTGGTGAAGTTTATACTCGGCTTCGACAATATATCTGGTAAAGAATCTGGCAGAGTCAGGTGAAGTATACGATGCAAGCTTATCAGCATACTCTCCGGCGCGTTCGTAGTTTTCGATGAGCATGTAGTAAGTATAGTAGATGTTATCTACGTACATATTAAACACTTCATACTTGTGATTCATTTCCATTATGGGCTTGGCGCGCTCTAAAAGATTTATGGCGCTGCCTTTATCATTTAAGCCGCGGCAGATTTCCATAAGGCTGCCATAGTAAGTCAAAGCAGACATTCCATGATCGATATAAATGGTGCTCTTGCCGGTAAAGCTGTTTTCGTCGAGCAGCTTTATGAGCTCAAGTGACTTATCATACTTTTTCAACGCGTTATAGTAATCAACCGTAAATAGAACAAATTCCCTGAGATATACCTGATCTATCTTCTCTCCGTTTTTATATGCGTTTATCGCCTGATTGGAAAGCTCGAAAAACTTCTCCGTATAACCATTCGTAAATAATTCTTTTCTAAACTCAGAATAGACCTTGCCGTAAGGCTTGTTCTTTTCTTTGCTTATCATGATCTTGAAAACTACATAAGTTACCGGAATTGCTGCCACCAGAACGATAGCAAACGCGATAAGAAGGTTGTATCTGAATAACCTGTGGAAGAACAATGCAATGGCAGCGCCGAATAATACAATAACCAGATACAAAAGTCCCATGACTTTGAGTTTGACTGTTTTTTCCATACAGATCTCTCCTTGTCATCACATCGAAAAGAATTCGATCTTCTTTTCGGCCATCTCGTC
Organism: Oscillospiraceae bacterium; assembly: GCA_902787975.1. Taxonomy (GTDB): domain Bacteria; phylum Bacillota; class Clostridia; order Saccharofermentanales; family Saccharofermentanaceae; genus Saccharofermentans. The sequence goes on along the minus strand of CADAIP010000014.1, from coordinate 41,593 downwards.
TACTCTCTCAATATAAGTCAAAGCATCCTTAATGGTGGGACATCTTTCAACCCTGTGCTTATAAAGTTCGCCTTCCTGCTTAAAGCATCTCTTGCTCATTCCGCCTGCACCAAAAGACAGCACGTCCCTGCAGTCGCTCATCATGGCAACGTTATAGATGCTACCCGTATCGCCTTTTGCAAAACCTGTATTCTCAAGTCCGTGACCCGTGTCTTTCTGGCGGTACATATAATAAGGTCTGTATCCTGCTTCCTGCAGCAGCCTATAACTCTCTGCTACACACGCATCTAATTCTCCCCTGCTCTTCTCATAGTCCATTACTTTCTCGCGGCTCATGGCAGCTCTTCTCTTCTTATAAAGTGTGTGGACAGTAATGTTCGCGGGAGCAAGTTCGATCAGTCTCTTTGTCGAATTAACATGTTCTTCGGCATTCTCATAAGGAAGCCCTGCAATAAGATCCATGTTGATCAGATCAAATCCCATATCACACGCCTGCCTAAATACCCTGACAGTATCTTCTGCAGTATGTTTTCTTCCGAGTCTTAAAAGCGTCTCTGACTTCATCGTCTGAGGATTGATGCATATCCTGGTGATGCCGTGATCTCTCATGGCTTCAAGTTTTCCTTTGGTTATCGTATCAGGTCTTCCTGCTTCAACAGTCACTTCGCAATCAGGAGTGATCTTGAGATTTGAATAGATCGCATCAAGCAGCGCAGCAAATTCCCTCTCTTCGAAAACCGTAGGCGTACCGCCTCCGACATATAATGAAGAAAGAGGTCTGCCTATCGAAGGTGCCATCAGCTTTATCTCGCGCTCAAGAGCAGCTTCGTAATTAACAAGCCTGTCCATGTGACAGGATATATCAGATGAAATGAATGAGCAGTATTCACACCTTGAAGGACAGAAAGGCACTCCGACATAAACGCCCAGGCTGTTCTCAGGTACTTTGGATAACAACCTCTGTTCTTCTCTTGAAGTCTCATATGCAAGCTTTGCCTTATCGGCTCTAACAAAATACTTTGTCATGAGATCTTCGGCGCTGTTTTCTTCCCATGCAACAAGTGTAGGTCTTATTCCGGTAAGACATCCCCATGGCATGTTTTTCGATGTGATATCTGAAAGAGCCATGTAAAGAGATCTTCTTATCTCGCGTCCGGGCTCAAGCAATTCACCTTCAAATTCATAGTCTCTGCCATTAAAATGAGTAACCGAACGTCCGTCAGGAAAAAGTTCGTTAACAAGTGTTATGTCGGGGCCTTCGGGAGCAATGACTTTGCTCTCATCCTTCAGTTCTTCCGGAACACCGCAAAACATTCTGACCACGTCAGATACAAGATAAAACTTATCGTGACCTTTAAGTATTACTTCAAGCATCTTCTGCTCCTGCATAAGTCAGATAGAATCTTACATAGACACTGTCAGGCACATGGTAAGAATCGACACCTGACTCTCCGTTAGTCTTAAGGAAAGTATCGTTAACCACGTCACTTGCTTCAGTGATGTCGATACCAAGGATCTCTTTGATATGGTCTACTTCATTATCGATCTGTCTCCAATAGATATGTGAAGCTCTCATGTCCCTGTATACGGGATTCATTTCGGGAGTAACGGGGAACTCGGGAACAACCTCGCCTGTTGCTTCAGCTATATCGTCGGCAACATAATAAAGATTCCAGAATATCTCGTAATAACCCGCATATCTGAAATCTGCTCTTGAAGCCGAACAGCATGCAAGGGTTGCCAATGTATTGCAGTCCGTCTCGCTCGCATAACCTTTTGCATGACAGAGCTCGTGGCACAATGTGATCGGGAATTCGTTAATGCTCATGTAATCGGTGTTAACGTTTACTTCAGCAAGGAACGGATCGTACATTCCGACAATATGCGTATAGCTCCAATAGTGGCTCATTGACACAGGCTTTGCGCGTACATAATTCTCACTGAGCGGAACGTTGTATTCATCACTGAAAGCATCAAGAAGCGAGCATGCATACAAAGCAGAATTCTCAAAACTCTCGTCCATGTGGGCAACGCCGTTATAGTCTTCACCCAAGTGGCTCCTGGCTTCGATCATGCCCATATAAGCCCATTTAAGCGCAGCGCAGTAGTCTTCAAAAGTCAGTTCCTCTTCAGTAAGCGTCATGGCCTTTGTCACACGTGTTCTCTTGTAGTTAAACCCGTGCATAGTCTGAAAGATTATTGCACCGATAAGTATCAGTATGAAAAGGTTCCTGAAAGATTTATATAGATATGTCAGTGCTCCGTGACTTGTGAATTTCTTTATAAGAAATACGAACCACACCACAAGTCCGATAGCAAGCAGGGGCGCCAGGACAACAACAAAATTTTCCGTAAGCGAATAATGGAAAAACATGTTGATGCTCTGCATCGGTTTGGAAAGATAAGGAAATATATTCGTACAATAGTAATCAGCTACATTTCGCGGAATAAACGCATTGCAGAAAACTGCAGCTATACAAAGTACAGGTAATATAACAATCGCCGTGATCCTGAGCGCCGTTCTTTTCTTTCCTTTGTTCTGTATCTTCATTGCGCACTGTTAATCAACATAAAGATCAGGAATAAGATCGCATATACGAGCGGCTGATGAACAAGATAGATTATGAGTGAATGTCTTCCGATGAATTCCACAGGTCTTGCTATAGCCTTCATTACCTTTCCTCTGCCGGCAAACAAAGTCTTCTTATCCTTATAGCAGATCCTTCCGATAACGCATCCGATAAGGAATACTCCGAGCCACGGGAAAAGCGGCATGTAATCTGCCATCCATGGAGCTCCAGATATCTCAAAACCTATGGGAAGGAACAGAAGATTATCAGTACAATAATCCATATAACTGATATTACATCCACAGATAACAATATAAAGACCAACAAGTCCCATTATCAGATTTACTGCATTTGCTTTTGCCTTTGTTTTCTTTTCAATAAAAGAAATGAGGGCATAAAGAAATACGCCGCAAGTAAGTACAGCAAGTACATTAAAAATGATGAGGCACTCGATACCGGCAAACTTCGTTATGAGAAATGTAACGAGAGTCAGTACAAGAGACGCTCCAAGAAGCTTCAGACCTCTCTTAACATTATTGCGTGACAGTGTGCAGCAGATTCCGGATACACTGACAAACAGAACAACTATTATTGGATGAACAAAAGACCAGAACCAGTCTTTTTCGAGATACGAAAATATATCTGCCCCGAATTCATATCTGACGTCCCAAGACATATGCATGAAGAGCATCATGATAAGGGCAATGCCTCTTAAGAAATCGAGCTCCCAGGCACGGTCCTTTGCCAATGTTTTCTTTTTGCTCACTGATCTGCCTGCCCTTCTGCAAGACAGCTTCCGAGTGCCGTGGCAAATACGGCATCTTCAGGAATGATCATGTTAACTCCGTAGAGGTCTTCAAATGGCAGCAGATACTGCTGGCATTCCTTAAGATCTGTCAGCTGGCCGGTGAAAACAATATCTTTCAGATTGCACTGTCTTGATGCCATGACGGCAACAGTACCAACAGCCTGATAAACAAGGTTGAATACGCCTGCCATCTTATCTTCTCTTGAAAGATCGTCAGCAGCCTTACCGAAATTCGATGCCGTAACATTCATAGGAAGTCCTGTTACGCCGTTCTTAGTAATATCGCCAATGGTTAGATCACATTTTAAGATATCGCCTGATGTTGCCATATCCGAGAGCTTTACTGCATCAGATGTTCCTGTCAGAGCCAGGCCCAGACCGACAAGCGTACCGCCGCCGACACCCGAACCGATAATGTGTCTTACACTGTTCTTTGTTGCATCTAGATATGCAGTACCTGTACCCATGCTTACTACAACTGCATGCTCTAATCCTGACAGATAGAGACCACCAAGACCTGTGGCCTTGAACTCTTCAACAACAACTGTCTTGATTCCGAAAATAGGTGCCTGGGGATATCCAGATCCTACACCCGTAATGTTTATCTGCTCAATGTCATTAACAGAAATTGAATGATCGTTAATGAGTTTTCCGACTGCACCAAATGCGGATGTAACGGGATCTGCAGCTCTTACGATTTCCCTGGCAATGATCTTGCCGTCCTGCATGCCTACGATCTTTGTCGTACTTCCGCCAATATCCAGACCAACTTTGATTCTCATATTACTTATCCTTTTTTATTCGCAATTCTATCAAACAAACAGGTGTTCATTCAACATTTTATTCTTTTCCGTCAGATGCCTGAACCGCAACACTCTTTTTGACTGCCGCTTTTTTGTTGTCATTAATATTAAGGACACATAAAACCACTAAGAGCAATACTGCACAACCGGAAATGATCATTCCGGTTTTCATTCCGCTCGGGAAGAACGTCAATTCAAATGTATGATTGCCTTCAGATACCGGAGCAGACATAAATAAATCTGCCGTTATATCTATCGGAGTGATCTCGCCGTCTATCTTAAGTGTCCAACTCTCGTTATATGGAATCGTAAAGAAAATACGGCTGTCTGCAGGGGCGGTGAAAGTTCCTGTTAAATGACTGTCCGTTATCTTATCAATTGTTCCGGCACCTTCCTGCAAAGCTTTGCTGTGAATTGCGAGCGCATCGTCACTGGCATAAGCTGCACGGTATTTTGAGCATGCCAGTTTCAGATCATTTGATGTCATTAAATCATCATTAACAAGAATATAGTCAACAACTACATCACCTTTTTCGTATACTCCGAGATATCTCATGGTCTCTTTCGGATATCCGTATATCTCATTAACGAAACAACCGTTATATGAATATACGGCTCCGTCTTTTTGAGCTATAAACTTACATTCAATATAGTTTGATTCAGCTGGTGCCTTGTCTGTTCCGGCAGCATCGCTTGAATACTCGCTATTTTCTTTTTGTTGTTCAGCTTCTGAGAAAGCAATTGCTTCGTCGTATGTAATGCTTTCACCATTTATCCCGCTGTGGATCGTAAATGTGATGTTTTCCTCCGGAGTAAATACATCTTCATCAATCCCGCTAAGAGCTCGCCAGATTGAATTATGGTTTGCAAAAGGATCATTTCCTAAAGACACGTTTCCAATCTCTGATGTGGATACCATGGATACAGGGAGCGCGTACGGATTCAAATAAGCATCATTAACATCAGTATCTTCTACTAGAAGGTATTGATCCTTTTCTTCAGTCACATCGCGCCATGCAACAACATACTTTATTCCTAATAACGAATCGAATGCCATTGGTTCACCGCTGCTATACCACATCCGGTTTGTTTTCCATGATGCACCAAGCTTGCTCATTCCCTGGAATACGAATAATCTCTCGCATGAACCGAAATAACTGATTCCGTTATAACCTATCAGTCTTGGGTCGTTGAGGCACTGGCCATTAAGATTAAACTCGTTCCCGATTCTATAGAAAGAATTATCATTCTCCTGAATCGTGCCGATAATTGCTTCCTCATTTAATACTGATGCTTTTAATACTGAATTTCTAAGTTGCCAATTATCCTCTTTGATGAATTTGTTATATGTGATCACATAATTCAAACCCATTTCACACGAACAAACTATTAACAAAAGCATGCTTATCAGTTTGCGTGCATTATCATCTGTTTTTTTGCGGCCCAATACAAACAATGCCAGGATTACAACTAAGACAATTACGTTTATAAGCATTTCTCCGCCGCTTACAAAACTGTAACTCTTAGAGAAAACAGCTATTACGATCAAACCGAAAACTATCACCGAACGTTTCAGATCTTCTTTGTGAATCTCCCTGATGCCATTAAACTCAAGACAGGCAATTATCAGGAGAAGAAATGAGAAAATATATGAGTAGCGGAAATTAAACCAGTTTGTAGTTGAGAAACCCTGGACTGCCATCGATAAAGCCTTTATGTAAAAGGTCAGAAAATAGAAAACTAATATAGATGCATAGCAGTACTTAGCACGCTTGGTATTTCTTCTGTCTATAAAATAGGCTATTACAAGAAAAAGGGCTAACGTTCCGCAAAAGATATTTGGTAATCCGTTAATCAATTGATCCGTATCATTTGCTCCAACAAAGAATTTAGCAAAAAAGTCCAGTATCGGCATGTTTTCAGCAAATGAGAATTCAGATGATGTCGTCTGTTCCAGACGGCCTCCTCTTATAGCAACCAATCCAGGCCACCAGAATGCAGTAGAAAGTAATCCTGATACAATTGATGAGAGAATGTAGTCTCTGATTATTAACTTTCTTCTTGGTCTGTAATTTGGCTCATCCTTTATATACCACGTTACGAACATGGCAACCGATCCGATGCAGATCATATAAGTCAGGTATGAATTAGTAAATACTGCGAAACTAAGTGAGCACAGGTAGAGCCAGGGTTTCTTTCCTTTTAGGATATTCTGAATTCCCCATGCAACTAACGGAAGCAACACGACGCTTAACATGAAACTGTATTGAAAACAGTTGGCAATATTGAAGCCAATAAGAGAATAACATGTTGAGAAAATTAAATTAGTAGCCTTTTTCTTTATGTTGTTTGAAAGGAATAAATACATTGTCAGTCCGCAAAGTGACATATCAATTGCCATAACAAGCGAATACAATGTAGCATAGTCCTTCAGATTAAAGAAAACAGCTATCAGGTTAACCGGATTCCATAAATTTCCGTTTGCACTAAAAGCATTTAAACCTATTCCCTGTTGGAATGTGTAGAAAAAATCTTCTTTCCCTAGTAGAGCTCTCGAGATATATGAAAGATCACTGATATACAAAGAACTGGCATCAGCTATGATCAGCGTATTATCGCCAAACGGAGCTATATCAGCTGCTACATAAACTACTATAATGAGGAAAAAAGGTATTAAGAATGATAATAATGTATAGGGTATCTTTATAGAACCTGAGAATAAAGATATTTCATTATTAGTCTTTTGATTTGTTTGAATTCTTTTTGTTGTATACATAATTTCAAATCAGTTAACCCGGAAATGCTATTAATTCCCCTAATATTACAAAGTGAATATAGCAAAATACATTTATGATTTCAACTTTTGAGCCTTCTCGTTCAGATGGAATGCCATTATGAAATATTAAGGGGTGTTGCTTATGCGACACCCCTGTAATTTAATTCAAAGTATTACATATTTTTAATTAGCCGTAATAGAAAACAATAGTATCCTTATAATCCGGATCCATAGCACCATCGCCAATCAATGCCCACTCTTCGTCTGTAAACTTATACTTTCCCGAAGGATCCGTAAGGTTAGTCTTTGTTAACGATGTACCAACAACTTCAACTGTTCTTAATCCTTCTACATTATCATATTTAGAACAATCTTCTAAGCGGGGAATCCAAAAACCGCCGTCATATCTGGTAACATACTTGCTATTACCCAAATTGTCCTTAACAAAAATACGATAATCTACATAACAGTTAGCAGGATCATACTTATAGAACATGCTTATTGACCACTTGGATTTCTGGGTAGAGGAAACAGAATAAAGATTTGCAGGATCAAATACTGCAGTACCTGCACCGTCATTTCCATGTTCGTCTAAAGTAATCATTGTAAGAGTAGGTACGGAACCGACTTCACCGCCCGGATTTACAATTGTCCATTTTAAGGATTTACCGGAAGCACCCTCAACATCCATCTGTGAATTAGTTAAAAATGAGTTCTCGAAGCCTTTTGCATAAAGCATTGCATAGTCAGTAGAATCGTCAATATTGTAAGTGGAAAGAAAAGAGTTCGAAATAGAAGCGCATACACCAGCTATTATTCCGCCGAGCATTACAACGATTGCTAAAACAAGAACCATTTCAGCTAGGGTAAAACCTTTTTTTCTCCTATATATCTTCTTCATGTTGATGCTCCTCCCAATTTACTATGATTAAGTAAATGATGATGAACCACTTACTACTGTAGCACCTGCAAGATTAGGCTGATTATTATTTACTACCCAAGAATACGTTTTGGAATCAGCATCGTATTTAACTACGATCTTACCTTTGGTATCCTCATCGCTTCCATTCATGCAATACTCGGGATAATAAACTATAGCCTTATGATTATCTGCATAAGATGCATTGTTAGGTGTGAAATCTGTAGAACCGTAACTTACTGTACCGGGTACTGTAAGACTAAGATCTGTTCTTGCTACTTCAGCTACATACAAACTGTCAATAACATTACCGCCGGTAACAAAAACCAGATTCTTCTGCACGTTTGAACCGTAATAACCCTTATCGATCGCTGCAGCTTCTCTACCGTTTGTACCCTGGTTACCCATATGGCTCCAACGAGATACACTATTCATGCAAGCTTTGTAATTGTTGGCACTTGACTTACTATAAATGGAAGTCTGATATGAATAAGCCATTGTAGTAACAAAGCCGTTAATTAACATAGTTGAAACAGTAACAAGGATGAAAACAGCCAACATGGTCTCAACGAGCGTAAAACCCTTTGCGCCGGATAACTTATTAATCTTCTTCATAACTTATACCTCAAAAACCGTAGTTAGCAAGTTTTGCTTCGCTGTCATTAATCTGTTGTTCTACATAGGAAGACTGAACAATAACTTGTTCGTTTGCAATACGTGCCCTATTGATCCAATCAGTGACACCCGTAAATACAGAAGCGGCAAGTATGAGAATAACAGCAACAACAAGGATTATCTCTACAAGCGTAAATCCTTTGGGATTGTACATTTTACTTAACCTGCGCATAAGTCCCTCCAATTAAAGAATACTTACCTATATGCTTATTATACTTTCTTCTGTGCAAATTTCAACATCAAAATTAATAATTTGTTAAAATCAGTAACATTTTGTTAACATTTGTCCAAAATGTTAATTCTGGCCGGTAATACTCACGATCTGACGGTACTGACCAAACTATTTTAATATATTTTCCGGGCTAAAAAAAGCGGAGAACTTTCGTTCTCCGCCTTGTGATAGTACTTAATCTAATTAGATTAGATGCCGCCACCCATCCAGTTAAGAGGTGTGTCACTTGCAATTGCAGCGTTAACTTCACCGATAGAAGAATTGTGCATTGAGAGTGAGAGCTTAGCTGCCTTAGCTGCTGCGATATACTTTGTGATACCGATAACGAGAACAGCTGCAAGGATAACGATGATAGCGATAACGAGTACCATTTCTACGAGGGTGAAACCCTTCTTTGACTTCTGAATCTTCTTCATTTTAGATTCCTCCTGTAAGTTTTTGAGTTTGTAGCCTTATTATACACACTCAGAATTTAATTGCAACACTTTTTTCATTTTTTTTCATTTTTTTGCCACAATTTGTTTTATGTAGCTGCCGGAGTAGGAGTTGCTTCAGCATTCGCACCTTCTTCTCCATAAAGAAGAACCTTGATGTCTCCGCCAACTTCACCCAACTGCTGCTGGAACAATGCGCTAGCCCAATAAGGTGCAAACGGCTTGTCAACTGCAGGTGCATCAGCATTCATATTAACAACACCATACCAGAGGCTGTTTACATTATCGCAAACATAAGGGAATCCGATAAATCCACCCTTTGTATCAACATTGGTGTGACCGGTCCAGTATGTATAAGGAGCGTGGCTTTCATCAACAGAGATTCTGTTTCTGAGGCTTGTACCATAGAAATTAATTGTAGCAACAAGAGTCATGGCTCCACCATTTTCTTCGGCAGATAAGCTATTAACTTTTATGCAACCAGGATTTTCAGCATTAATCTTCTTAAGTGCATTAATAAACTCATCGTAACCGCGTCTCTTAGCATAATCACCCTGTCCCATCTGTCCGCTAAGATCTTCAATTGTTTCAGCAACAGGTGTCTTGGATCCGATAGTAAAGTCAGGATTGCGGTTATACTGAGTAACAGTATAGCCATCTGTTGATGAATAAGTAACTTGAATCTGAAGACATACAAGACTATCAGGTGCTGTTGTTCCATCAGGATATGTAACTGCAGACATTCCAACATCTGTAGTGGTTACATTCATAAGGAAAGGACAACCTGCATCCTCAAATGTCTTAAGAACATACTGTTCGATGACTTCTGTCTCAAGCTTATCAATAAAAGACAACTCAATATCTGAACAGGAAGCCTTGAGAACCTCGATCTCTGTAGCCATGCTGGCATTGTTTTCTCTTAACTGATCAAGATAAGCTTTTCTTTCCTGCAGAGTCTGCAATTCAGTCTGATATTCAGCATATTTTTTGTTGAGTGTTCTGATTCCAAAGAAATAACCGAGAACTACGATAATCAACAGCGTGATTACGTACATAAATCCTTTTTCTCTAGCACTAAGATTATTCATATTTATTACCTCCCTTAAGTTCAGCCTTCAGCCTGTGCTTCGGCAGCAGCTACAGGTGTGTAATACAATCTTATATCGCTGTTGGCACGAGCAACATCAACATAATTACCGGTTGTCATAACTTGATTGAAGCTTACATCATCAACCTGAACACCATCTACAAGAATTCTAGTGAGTCTATAAGTAATTCCTGCATAATTGAATTCGGAAATACCATTGAGAGTGAAAGAATCACCAGCTCTTACATCAACAGTGTCAACACCGCCAAGAACAGTTGCAGTCTCAGCACCATCAACATAGCGAGTAACAGAAAGATGAACATTTCCTACAAGTAAGCCGGAAATATTAAAAGTATAGTAGTTATTAATAGCATCAACTACATTTCCGCTAATAAGGTCTTCAACAGAAACCATAGTTGCCATCTCTACTCTAGTTGTCGTAATCGTAGGTCTTGCAGTGAAAACACCTTTATCATTTAACATATTTACCATATCTACAGGGCTGTAATATGTAAATGTATAACCATCCATCTCCAAAGTAGAATTTGTAATTGTGTAATTCGTAATGAATGAATCACTGGGAATGCACTTAGCAATTACGTCAGGAAGATCTGTAGGAGCAGCATCGATCTGATCAACTGTCTTACGCATCTGTGTAAGAGCAAAATAGTAATTTGTCATTTCGTTTAACTGCTCAGTCAACATAGCATAATCCTGTTCAAGCGAAGCATAATCAGGACTTGCAAGGATTGCCTCCAAATCTTTGATCTGACCCTTGATGATCGTATTTCTAATAAAGAAAGCAACGATAAATGCAAGGACAACAAAAACTACTAAAACACCTACAGCAACACCGTAACCTAACATTCTTGCGGCCTTTGCTGCATTGGCTGTAAACTCGGCAAAGAAGTTTACATCTTTCTTAGCCAATAATCTTTTGTTAATTCCACTAGCCTTAGCCATAAAGTATACCCCTCCTTAATCGTGGCGGATCAAAGCGCCGCAACAATTTATGAACTTGCCGATCTCGAAGTCCTTAGGACCACTTACAGTGCTGAGAGCCTTGAGAATCTCAACCTGTGTTCCGAGCTGACGTGCAAGCTCCTTGTCAATCTTCTTATAGCCTGCCCCGGAACCATAAAGGAAGCAGGTGCTGATCGCATCAATGTGATACTTGGCAATAGAGAACTGTGCCGTACGGGATACTGCATCAACGAGGCTCTTGAAGTAAGCATTGACAGCACTCTGGAGAGCAGGTGTCTCTGCAACAGTCTCATTCCAAACATCAATATCCTCAACAGGTACACTAGCTTCAGCTTCAGCTGTTGTGATGTTAAGTCTTCTTGCAAGAGAGGACTGCTGGCTGCCGTTCTGAAGTTTCTTAACAGAATCAGCAACCTGTCTGATGTTGCCGTGTCCAAACTGAAGTCTTCTTGAAAGAACCGGGAAACCCTTATCAAGAACCGTAACAGTTGTTGTCTTGCTTGACAGTTCGATCAAAAGAATCGTTGACTGCTTAATATTTACGTTGCCGTTGATAATACCCTGCTCGAAAAGTTTTCTTACTGCATTAGGGTTAACGTCAAGAGCAACAGGGTTAAGATCCATGTTCTTAAGGAATTCACGATAATCTTTGATAACGTCTGTAGGGATTGCTGTAGCTCTTACCTGGAGCTTATCAGCATTTGTCTCAGCGTCCTTAGTAGTTCCGTATACAAGATAGTCGATAGACATATCTCTGTTGGAACCCTGACCCAAGATCTCGTATTTAACCATATCTTTAAGCTGATCTTCCTTAACAACAGGGAGCTCAAGGTCTCTTGTATGAACGAAAGCACCTTCTGTTGTGATTATGCAACTCTTCATTCTGATGTCGAGTCTTGCAATAGCATGCTTAAGAGCCATTACGATACCGAATGAATCTGAAATTGCACCATCATTAACTGCATCGCCTTCAAGAGGAACAATGCCCATTTTCTCGATTGAAATATTGCCTGTCTTAGGATTGTAGTTTCCGACAGCTAATTTGAGGTCAGAACTGGAACAATCGATAACCAATTCATTTCCGCTTCTACCTATTGAAAAATCCATTTATTTATCTCCTTTCATTCTTTACAGGGATTACAAGAGCCACTGAGCCATTGTGAAGATAGGCATTGCGATACCTCCGACAACGACACCGATGATGATAGCCATGACAATGATCATGGCAGGCTCGAGAGCAGATACCATTTTAGCTGTAGCTGCATCAGCTTCATCTTCAAAGTAATCTGCCGCTTTCTCCAGAATCATATCCAAAGTACCGGACTCCTCACCGATTGCAGTCATAGCATAGATCATTGGAGGGAATTCCTTGATATCTCTGATTGCTCTGGATAATGATGTACCTTTTCTGATCTCTACACGAGCTTCAGACAATTTTTTCATCAAAATAAGGTTATCAAGCGACTTCTCAGTAATCTCTACAGCCTGAAGTACAGAGATACCGGATTTAAGCAATGTTGAAACCGTTCTTGTAAATCTGGCCGAAGCGCTCATCTTCGTAGCTTTACCGATAATCGGAGCCCTGAGCATGATTTTAGCCCAAGTCTCACCACCCTTATCGGTACTCTTCCAAAACTTAAAGCCATAGATAAGAAGACCTGCTACGGCAATATAAATATACCAATAGTGAACCAGCGAATCAGACAAATTCAACAAGAATTTTGTAAGAGCCGGCAATTCACCACCGAGTTCTTTGATCGTATCACCGATCTTAGGAACGAGGAATGTCAAAAGGCTGACGCTGACGACCAACGTAAGACCAGCAAGGATCTTAGGATAGACCATCGCAGAAGAAACCTTATTCTTGACCTTTGCCTCTTTAGCAAAGTGGTCAGCAAGTCTCTCCATGATCTCATCGAGACGTCCTGATTCCTCACCTGCAGAAATCATACTTACCATGATATTCGGCAGGACTCCCCTCTGTTCTCCGAAAGCTTCCGAAAGTGATCTACCACTCTGCACTGATTCATAAATTTCACCAATGCACTTCTTTGCTTTCTTTGATTCAAGCTGCTGATACAACATGTCAAGTGATCTTACGACTGTAATACCTGCTGACAAGAGTGAAGCAAGCTGTCTGGAAATTACAACAAGATCCTTTGTCTTCAACTTAGGGCTGCCAATGTTGATGTTAGCCAATCCACCGCCCTTATCCAAGGACAAAGACGCTATATATTTGCCGTCTTGCTTAAGTTTTCTAGATGCTTCACCGATGGATGCAGCTTCAATGATGCCTTCAGACATTTTACCTTTGGAATCGATAATCTGATATCTGAAATTAGCCATCTGTTATTTCCCTCCTTATTAGATTTACAATAATTACCCGGTAATCAGGCATACTCCAAATCACCGAACAACGGACTCTGGGTCTGTCCGGCATTGTTAATGAAGCGCTTGAGATCTTCGGGGAATCTGCATCTCTGGATAGCAGTGTCTCTAGTGATCATGTTTCGCTTAACCAGTTCTGCAAGATAGAAATCGAGAGGGCACATTCCCTGCTGGAGGCTCGTAGCGATAGCACTGTCTATCTGATACGTCTTACCTTCACGAATGTTGTTCCTGATAGCATCGTTGGCGATCATAATCTCGAAAGCAGCACATCTACCGCCGCCGACTCTCTGAACGAGTGTCTGACAGATAACTGCAACAAGAACAGTAGCGAGCTGAACTCTGATCTGATCCTGCTGATGAGGCGGATAAACGTCGATGATACGGTTAACAGTATCGCCTGCAGATGACGTATGGAGTGTTGAAAGAACAAGGTGACCCGTCTCGGCTGCTGTAATAGCAGTACTGATAGTATCGAGGTCACGCATCTCTCCGACGAGGATAATATCAGGGTCCTCACGAAGAGCAGCTCTGAGTGCGTTTGCAAATGAGAGTGTATCCTCGTGGATTTCTCTCTGGTTGATCATAGCCTCACCATGCATGTGGAGATACTCGATAGGTTCCTCCAATGTAAGGATGTGACACTTCTTGGTCATGTTTACGTGACCGATCATTGCAGCAAGTGTAGTAGACTTACCTGAACCCGTAGGACCGGTAACAAGGATAAGTCCACGAGGCTTCATAACGAGTTCCTTGAATACGTTAGGCAGACCCAACTGCTCGCAAGTAGGAATCTCATTTGTAATAGTTCTTGCAGCCAGTGCATAAGTACCACGCTGTTTGAAGACATTACATCTGAAACGGCTGTAGTTCTCAACAATGTAAGAGAAGTCGATCTCACCTCTCTCGTTCAGATACTGCTGTCTTGACTTGTCAATCATTGACTTACAAAGATACTCGGTATCTGCAGCTGTAAGCGGCTGATTTCCCAACGGCATCAACATACCGTCTACACGAATCATCGGCGGCAATCCTACAGTAATATGGGTATCGGATGCCCCCATCTTTACCGATTCAGCCAAGATCGATTCGATCGATAAACTAAATCCTTCCACGTTAATAAACCTCCTTATCAGTCAATCGTGTAAGCAACTCTGTTAAGTTCTGAGACCGTCGTAATACCTTCAAGTACAAGGTCTCTAGCTGAATCCTGGAGCATCTGTGTTCCTTCTTCAACAGCTAGAACGCGCATCTCATCTTCGCTTGCTCTCTTCTCAAGCAAAGCCTTCATTTTTCTTGTAATAGTTACAATCTCATGAATAGCAATACGTCCCTTAAATCCCTTTTCATTGCACTCTGTGCATCCCTTACCACGATATAACTTCTGACCAGCATCAAGTCTGAGATAAGCTATGTCATTCTCATCAGGATCATATGACTCTCTGCAGTTTGTGCAGATACGACGAACAAGACGCTGAGAAATAACGCCGACCAAGGCTGACGAAACCATGTAAGGCTCGAGGCCCATATCGATAAGACGGTTGATTGATGAAACCGCATCGTTTGTATGGATAGTACTGAAAACCAAGTGTCCGGTGATTGCAGCTCTCATAGCGATCTCAGCAGTCTCACCGTCACGGATCTCACCGACGAGACAGATATCAGGGTCCTGACGCAAAACTGATCTCAGACCGCTTGCGAATGTCATTCCTGCCTTAGTATTAACCTGAACCTGATTCAAACCCGGGATCCTGATTTCTACAGGGTCCTCAATGGTAATGATATTAACTTCATCTGTGTTTTTCTCTGCAAGGAGAGTATAAAGCGTAGTTGTCTTACCTGATCCGGTAGGACCTGAAATAAGAATGATTCCCTGAGGGATCTTGATCATCTTATCGATCATCTCGTTATTGCGTGCGCTGATACCAAGATAAGATCTGTTAAGGTTTGCGTCGTTCTTGGCGAGAATACGGATAACCGTCTTTTCACCGGTAACGCAAGGAAGAATGGATACACGCATGTCGACCGGTTCGCCATTGATTACAGTTGTAATACGGCCGTCCTGCGGGATACGCTTCTCTGCAATGTTCATACCGCCTAGGATCTTAATTCTCGTTGTAATGGCGTCTTTAGCGGAAACCGGGTTGCTCATGACTTCCTGCATGACACCGTCGATACGGATACGGACTCTTACCCGGTCTTCGAGAGGCTCAATATGAATATCGGATGAGCCTGAACGGATAGCGTATTCGATCATGGAGTTAACGAGCTTAACAACAGGTGCACTGTTGACTGCTTCGGAAAGCTCGGAATTATCATCAAGGCTTTCCTCTTCGAAACTTGCACCAAGCTCTTCAGCGGCCTTGTTGGCGCTATCTCTACCATAATTAACTTTAATGGCATCGACGATGGAGGAATGTGTTGCGAGCATCAGGGATACCTGATATCCGGTCTGGAACTGGAGCTCATCCTCAATCGTAATATTCATCGGGTCGTCAATAGCAACAACCAGATTGTCGTTATCAAAACCAATCGGGAATACTACATTCTCTTCGCAGAACTTCTGTGTAAGCAGTGCTGTAGCCTTAGGATCTACATCAATACCTGACAGATCAATGATCGGATAATTGTACTGGCTTGAAACCGCTCTCAAGATATCAAACTCTGACATCAAACCACTCTCAACGATAACCTCACCAAGACGTTTACCGGTTTCCTTCTGAATACTAAGTACTTCTGCAAGTTCGGTAGCATTTAGGAAGCCACTTTCGACCAGAATATCACCTAATCTCTTCATCGAACCCTCCCGACAATCCTATAAAAATTCACACTTAAGTAATGCACACAAACAAACAGGCGCACTTCGCCCAAGCATAGATGTTAGAACTATACAACAGAATGAGGTAAATAACAAGATAAAAAGACAATCTGCACAAAAAATAAATTTGACAATCAGATGTCGGCAAGATTACACGAAATGAACCCGATAGCCATATTTATATATCAGTCCGAAAACTGTATAATATTATGGTTATTATAATACGAAATTCAACTTGGAGGAACACCAATGTCAGGTCATTCAAAATGGAGCAATATCCGCAGAAAGAAAGAAGCGTCTGATGCAGCAAAGGGCGCTGTATTCACTAAATTTGCCAAAGAGATAGCAGTAGCAGTCAAGGCAGGCGGTCCTGACCCCAACAGTAATTCCAGGCTGAAAGTAGTTGTTGCAAAGGCCAAGGCTGCAAATATGCCTAATGACAACATCAACCGCGCTATCAAGAAGGCTGCAGAGGCAGGCGAAGGCGACGATTATGAGGAGATCACATACGAAGGTTACGGTCCCGCAGGCGTTGCTATCATGGTCAAGACTCTGACCAATAACCGCAATCGTACAGCAGCTGATCTTAGACACATTTTTGATAAGAATGGCGGCAACCTCGGTGTTGACGGTTCCGTTTCCTTCCTTTTCAACGAAAAGGGTACGATCCTTATTTCCAAAGAGGATTATGAGGATGAAGATCAGGTTATGGGTGATGCATTAGATTGCGGAGCTGCTGATTTTGACAGCGATGACGAATTCTACATCATCTCAACTTCAACAACTGATTATTACGATGTCAGAGATGCTCTTGAAGCCAGGAATTATGTCATTGCAGATTCCACACTCGGCCCTGTTGCCATGACAACAGCTGAAGTAACTGATCCCGATGCCATCGCTCAGCTTGAGAAGATGCTCGACATGATGGACGAGAACGAGGATATCCAGGAAGTGTTCCATAACTGGAACGGCTAAAGGACATAGTAATTTGGACAACCGCGAAGAATCAAAGCAGGAACAAATTTCAGCTAAAAGCGCTACGGTAGCGCGCAAGACTCTTCTGTCTGAATTTCGCGGTACACTTAAGCGTTTTGACCGATCGGGCACTTCAGCCCAGAATACCAGTTCTGACTATTCGACTCAGAATTTTGAGCGAAGCATTGAGCTGGTTCTTTCTAATGAACAGCTTACACGCGAAGTATTATCTAATATTGCTGTAATTGCTTTTGTCGGACCTTCAGGCACGGGTAAAAGTACCCGTGCCATAAAAGTTGCCAGAGACAATAACATTCATTACATAATCGATGACGGTCTTCTTATTAACGGAAGCCGTATCGTTGCAGGAACCTCAGCTAAGAAGGCTCCGACAAAGATGGAGTCTGTAAGACAGGCCATATTTGTCGATCCCACGAGATCCTCTGTAATGAGGCGTGCACTTGTTGAATCAATGCCGCGAGCATTGATGATTCTCGGCACTTCTGATTCAATGCTTGATAAGATTTGCAATAACCTTTGGCTTAATAAGCCTGCTATGCTTATCAGGATTGAAGATGTCTCGACCGAGGAAGAAAGACGCCTTGCACGCAGTACCAGAATGAATGAAGGCATGCATACGATCCCTGTTCCAAGCATGGAGATAAAGCATGAGTTTTCCGGCTACTTTTCAGACCCTTTCAGCAAACTCAGACAAAGGTTTGACCGTGAGCGTGGAGTTGCCCCGCTCGCTCCTGACTCAGACAGGACTGTCGTCAGACCGACATTCTCTTCCCTGGGTTCTTATTCTATATCTGATGAAGCCATATTAGATCTTATTAAGATAGTTCTTAAAGATGTTCCCGGTTTTGCTGAAGTGACTTCATTCAAAACCGAGAAGCAGACATTTGGCGTTATGATCAGTCTTGATCTGGCTCTCTACTACGGTTACGATGCGCAAAAGGTGCTTGTAAAAGCCCAACAGCGTGTAGGAAGCGCTGTCGAGGAATTCACATCGATCACTATGAACAGTGTGAATGTCAGAGCCAGCCGTCTTATACATATGCCAAGAAATACTGATTCGGAGGGTGCCTGATGGAAAAAATATACATGATTCCCGTTAACGATGCCTACAATGAGTCTTGCGGATGTCCCATATGCAGACTCAGAGATAAGGCTGAAATGAATTATCTGGAATACTATCTAGGTCCCTCACTGATGGAACCAGATACCAGAAAGATTACAAACAAGACAGGTTTCTGCCCTGTACATATGGGGAAACTCAATAAAGCTGTTACCAACAGGCTTGGACTCGGTCTTGTTATGCATACACATTTGAAAGATTTTAACGAAGATCTTAATCCTAAAATGAAGGCCGCTATTCCGGCCAAAGCAGGTTTGTTAAAGGGAAGAAATCCTGATTACAAACAGAAGCTTAATTCTGTAGCCGACCTCATAGATAAAAGGATCAACACATGCCCTATCTGTGACAATCTCAATGAAGCCATGGGGCATTATATTGAGGTCATCTGCTGGATGTTTTCGCATGATAATGAATTTAAGGAAAAGTTCCTTAAATCAGAGTTTCATTGTCTTCCCCATACTTCCATGCTTTTAAGACAGGCCTCAAAGCTTTCACAGAATGAAGCTTCTGATTTTGTCGAGGCTCTTTACACCAACAATACCAATACATTTGATTCACTAATCTCCGATGTTGAGTATTTCACTTTGAAATTCGACTACAGAAATACGGATAAACCATGGGGCACGAGTAAAAATTCAATTCAGCGCTCCATGCGTTTCTTATCTTCTGACGGGAGGGATTTTGATGAACAGCAAACCAAAAAACAGTCTTGAGTATTCAGAACCAGTTATAGAACAATATTCAGACAATGTAGTCATGGAAGTAATGCAGCATAAGATTGAAGATGATGTGTCTTCAAAATATGTTCTAATTAAGCATGACTTCTATTCATCAGATTCTGATCACGGCAGAGAACTTATGAGATCATTTCTAAATGTTCTTGCTCATTCGGATTTTAAGAACCTCATAATTTATCTGACTGATAAGGGAACCAGACTCCTTGATGCTAATAATCCTTTATATGATGCTTTCAGCCCACTAATATCTAAATCTGAAATGGTAATAGCTGATGACGAAAGCATTTCGGTTTATGAGGTCAGCTGCACTACCGATTCAAAATTGTCAATTCAATCATTCAATTCAATTTCCGAAGATTTAGTTTTTCTTCAAAACATACTTATCCTTGAATGAAAAAACATAAAAAAATAGGCTGTCATCTGACAGCCTATTTTCTTGTTGTTTTACTGATTACGTTGAAGGTAATACTCTGTAGTAGATGAGGTCAGCAACGCTGTACTTTGACTTAGCAAGGCCTGTCTGCTTCTCACTCTCTTCAACTCCACCAGGCTGAGGGCAATAAGGCATACACAAGCCTCCAGGTGAACCGGTAGAACCACTAATTCCATAGTTATTTGTTTCGATTCTACCATAGATATAAATCGGTACAGTTGCCTGGTTGCAGTTGTTGAATCCGAAAGTACTTCCTGATCCATACAAACCGATATAAGCTTCGATCATATTACGGTCACCAATCTGCAAAATGTTATTACCGGCACCAAACATATAAACTGTCGGTCTTCTAACACCATCATAAGCATATGGATACTTGATAGTATGTGTAGCATGTTCTATTTCCTGAGTATAATATCCGCCGCCCCAATCAGAAAGCTCAGATGTATATGCGTTATTGCGAATCCAGCTAGCCATAGATGCACCATTATCATTGCCTTCATACAACGCATTGCCGTGTTCGTCAACATGTTGTACTGAAATGAAGCCTGCGTTACAAATATTGCCTGTTTCTCTATAGTTTGCTCCACCAAAATTGATACGTGCACCGGGTTCCATGATAAACACTATCGGGGTAGTGTCATCAGAAACATTATATACAGCGAATACCAGAGTACCTAAATTAAATGTTGTGTTTTCTGCAAAATAGAAACGATAGCTGCTTGCATGACTTCCATCAATAGTAATTACAAACGGATCCGTGTCACTCTGATACGCGGTGTCGCCCGAAGTGAAATAGTAATAGCCGGGTGCAAGATATACATAACCAGCATGTCCCTGCTGTGAAGCCTTTTGATTAAGAGCAGAGGTAGTCAATGCCAATTTGTATGTATTAGGAATAGCACCATCTGCTACATGTCCGGTTCTTAACCAAGAAGGGAATCTTGCTGTAAGAGGTGTTGCTTCATACTCTGTACCTGCGGCAATTGTAGTACCTTTAGTAACTACTGAACCATTCTTTAGATAAGTATCATACTCTAAAACTACTCCACCAGGACCTGCTGTCTCGTATCCGTCAGGACTGAAATCACAGAACACCTTCTCTACGACATCAGGGAAAGCTTTATTTACGTTACAGAAATCAGATGCAGAATATCTTCTGAGGTTATTATTTACCTCAATTATATCATCACCAGGATTTGAATAGTCTATTGAACTTGCCCAAGCATTACTTAAATTATAAGAAGTTAAGCCGTTGTTGTGCTGTCTGGTGGTTGAAATAGTTTCACCAGTTGACTTAAAGACTATTTCTTGACCGTTATTAGCTGCTTCAGTATCCTCTGTAACAAAATAGCAATACTTTGTTGATACTGGTGAAACCTCGTTGACATTTCCTTCAGCAGGCAATCCTTTAAGAACTCTCTCTATGTGTTCGCCGTCATCTTTATAGGCATCCTCAGTAGCGACCTGAGCAGATCTGTTTAAGAATACAAACTTACTGTTTGAAAAATTGACTGTTTTATATTCATTCGCACGATCACCACCATCATACAAAAAGCCTGCTGCTGAACCGCCTGCTGCACCGATGAAATAGATATCACCAGAATAGTGAACCATATCATGAGATGAATAGAACGTTGCACCATTAAGGAAAATCGTGTTTCCCTCAAACCTGTTGTCAGATCCCCAATGTGACTGTTCTCCGGGAGCAAATACCATATCAGAATAGAAAACTCCGCCGCCGGCAGAATCAGTGCCGTGACCTCTTAAGAGGATTGTATTATCTGTTGGCTGCGGCAGATCAGGATTCGTCATACCTTCACCAAAGAAGAAACGCATTGTCTCTGTCTGTACATCGGAATCAACTTCAATCTGATTCTTGAAACGACTACCATAATTAGGTCCACTGCTATCAACAGTAAGCACAACTCTTATGCTTTCTGTCTCATCACCTATAGTAGTTGTAAAGTCAGCATTAACAATCTTATGATCCGGGTGATTCGGATAATACAGATCAAGGAATGTGCAGTTGTCAGTACCTGTAGCCGACATGCCGGGAACACCCTCAACTACCATTCGGATCAATTGTCCGCCATGGCCTGTCTTAATGTTTCCTCCCAGCTGTTCATCTGTGATTTCCTGAGTTTCAAGAGCCTCAAGGAAAACTTCGACTGCCGATGTACAGGTAAGTCTGGCCTGCGTGGTCATTGTACTCTCATACAAACGGCTTCTGGTAGCATTGGTGAGCATCATGGCTGCCGAAATAAAGATTATTGCGAGCGCCAGAATGAGGACAACGAATATAAGCAACGCGCCCTGCTTGCTCTTCTTAGCTTTACCTAATCTTTTAATCATAAGAAGCACCTTCCTTCATTATGGTCTAAAGTTATTTATTTTACTGGCTTCGGCGAGAATACCCCGCACAGTTCACCCTATTTTCTAAGCCTATTTTAAGTCATCTCCATTCAAATTTCAACAGAAAATTCGAACTTTGCTAACTTTTTTTACATAGTTTGTTAACATTCCGTTTACAATTTACGTTACATTTTCTTCAATTTCAGTCTTTTCGGCGGGTTTACCCTTCTCTCCGTACTTATCGAATTCCTCTTTTTTAGATGCAACAAGCCAGTAATCGTTCTGGGTAGCAAAGCGCATTACCGACGCCGCATAGTAATTTCCGGCTTTATTTTTCTTCACTCTTGTTCTTGAGAAGAGTTCGCCGTGTTCCCTGCACTCAAGCAGTGCATACTGTGATTTGCGGATCCTGAATGAAGGTATCTTTATTGACAGCTTCTTTCCGCACAACGGACAATCTCTCATAAAACTGACCGAAGTTGCAAACGCACTTGTACCGTCAAGGCACTCAGGACCTACAAAGCTGAAATCAGACGGAACATCCGGGTCAATGGAAGAGCTTGAAATAGCAGATATTACTGCAGAAGGCTTGTTGTGTTTGAAGATTTCTTCAAATACGGCACCGGTATAATGAGCATCTGCCGTAGCACTGTGAAATATTTCATTTTTATCAATATTATAAAAATCAACGGCAGCTTCCACGCTCCGCTGTGTTCCCTGAAGGCCGGCAAAAAGCGAGAAAATCGGCTGGAGGTCAAGGAAAAACATATTCAGCTTGGAATCCATCTCAAAGAATTCAAGATTCATCTTGAGCATGGACGGATCTGAACTGCCCCATCCTACCAGGATCGCATCACCGCAAAATTCCCTGAATTGTGAATAAGCGTCTCTGAACGGGATACCGTTCAAAAGATCAGCGTTCTTCTTATGCGTTACTTTCTTAACATGGTAATGAAGCTTTGTATACTTCACCGGAATAATGTCGGTTGAGAATGAATCCTTATAGATCAGTTCGCCGTTGTCATAAACATATTTGAAAGCACCAATCTCGATGATCTCGCCGGTAAGCTTGCTTACATCAAAAGGGTATTCTTTCCCCGGCATCGGCTGATTCCATTCCATGTCAAAAACTACGAATTCAGTGCCGTCTGTAATTTTCCTGCTAAGCATTGCTTTCGGTCCCTTCACCGGTTACTTTCTTCTTTTCATTATACATATGGGCAACAGGAATTGCGACAAGGCATGCTGCGATAAACACACTGACCAGTATGCCCGGAAGTATTCCCATGTCTTTCCTTTCAATTGAAACTTCCATAAGATTGCCGTTGTTGCAGACAAAAGTCGTAGCCAGCTTACCGCAATAATCGAAAGTGTCACAACTGATACCGTCAATCCTGATTTTTGTATCATCATATGCATATGGCAAAACAATTGTGCAGGTTCCTTCAATGCCGGAAACATCTATCATGAATCTCGGATCAGTAGCAGTGCCTGACAATGACTTTAATGAATTGAGAGCAGACTCATTCAGACTGTAGAGGGATATGCGGCATGCATCATCGCTGCCGGATACGATCATAAACTCTATGTTAACTTCTCCCGTAACAGGCTCAAGTTCTGTAAAGAACGGACCGGTAAATGCTCTTACAGAATCTCCGCTTTCCGTTATTAAGCTTACGGTAGCGCCATCCGTTGCATTACAGTATATAAACATCCTTTCGTCTTCTGATGCGGTAAATGGATAGAATGTCAAATCATTTGTACCCTCTCTCAAAAGGTAAGTGTTGAGGCCTTCCCTTCTCAATTCCTTCTTGTCGGAAGGAACAAGGATGATCTCTTCAAAGAGTTTCCCGCCCGAGACTCTCATTGAAGCAAAGTTGATCTCATCAATAACGGTATCGCCGGCCTCAGCATTCTGAAGATCCCCCGGAATCAGCTGGTAACTGTCTCCACTGTTAATTCCCGGAAGTTCAAAATCACTGTCATAAATTAGATTTTCAGAAGAGCTGTCACCGTAATCGACCTTAAAATATTCATCGACTGCTTTTTTCTGAATCGTGTTGTTAAAGAATATGAAAGCGGTGTTTACGCCGACAAAAAAGAAAACAATGAAAAGCACAGCATATTTTCCTTTATGGGAAAGCTTGTCTTTTGCAAGCGCATAAAACAACGATGCTTCGGCCACGATTCCAAGAAACGTTGATATGACGATGGGACTGGCAAAAGTCGTACCGGAAGTGTTGTTGCCGGAAATAACAAGTAAAAACAACGGAATGAGACATGCAGCAACGAAGTCTCCTTTTACGAGGCTCTTCGCATTTCTGATGCCGATTCCTGCAATGAAAAACAGAATGACTTCAAGGCAGATAAGTCTTGAAGCAAGAAGCATGGATGATGTGCCGAAAAGACTGACCGTCTCATTTACGAAAGATGAACTGCAGGTTATATGAATGACTGCGATAATTACAGCTGAAGCAGCCTTCAATCTTATCGGTATCGTCTCATTCAGAGCAAAGGCAATAACCGCGACCAGAGTAAATATTCCGATGTAAAACAAAGGAACGGCATTCTGATAGACACTGCCGGACCTTAAAAGGAACGTGCCGCGTATCAGATCAAAAACGGTGTAATTTACTTTTGCATTTTTAAAACTCTCGGCCACATCAACACTTATATTCATGCCAAGAAGTCCCGGTATAGCAAAAGCCGAGGACAAAGCAACTCCCGTAACCATTCCGCCCAGAAGCTTGAGCCATGAGGTAATTGCCATCTTGAACGTGCTGTATAAGCTGATGCACATCAGAAGAGATACAAGTATCATCAAAGGGATACCTGTGATCAGTCCGTAACCGCCGGTGATCGCAAGGCCGAATGAAGTAAGACATGCGATTATGAACGACTTCCACGTTCTCTTCTGAAGATATGAATCAAACGCAGAAAGCACAACCGGCAGCATTATTGCCATATTCATCAGCGAAGCCGACTGAGCCGTAAAGACAATCTGGGATGAGAAAGTGTACATTACGCCGAGAAGTGCTGAAGGCAGTCTGGAAAGCTTGATATGCTCAGTCATGAAGTAATACATCGCAGAGCAGCACAGACCGAATCTCAGATAATAACCGATAAGAAGTATAGTTCTGGCAGCCTTTGGCGCAAGCAAAGCAAGATAGAAAAAGATATCCAAATGGATAAATGTCAGAAGTCTCCACGCCTCGTTATAGGCTTTGCCTGATCTGATCAGTTCAAGGTCTTCCATTGCAAGATCTATGCCACGGAGGATATTTTCGCCCATATTTCCGTTTCTCATGGATATTCCGACAGGAAGGATCTTGCCCGGTTCTGTCACAAGACCGATGTTATATGCCAGAACGGCAATAATGACTGAGGCTATAAAACAAAAGACTAATCCGTCGTAAGTTTTGAGCTTCACCGGGGATTTAATCATCTTTGTCCTCCGGTTCTGACTGCTCTTCACTATTATCATTCTGTTCAGATGCTTCTTCGGTCTGTTCAATTATTTCAGTGACAGGCACTTCTTCAATGACTTCTTCAGATTTGTCCATTTCCGCTGCAGCATCTGAAACACCGGCAGCAGCAACAGTTTCCTTATTCTTTTTCGCTTTTCCTGTAATTGCCGGTATCACAAACATCAATGCGATGGCAAATACTGATACAGCACTTATCAGAAGTCCTTCTTTAAAGCCTGCGGGAGTGTATCTGATTGTAATATCGTGGCTTCCACTGCCAAGTCTGATTCCCATGAGAGCATCCTGGATGGATACTACTTCTGCCTGCTCGCCGTCAACTACAGCCGACCAGCCTTCAGCATAAGGAATGCTCAGGAAAAGGAGCCCGTCTTCCTTGACATCAATGTGTCCGGACAGAGATGTTGAATCGTAAGCCGTTACCTCAAGCTGCTCATCTCCTAATATCTCAAGCATCTTGTCATAGCCTGCGCGGTCAAGCTGGTATCCGTATACGAAGACCGATGAACCCGGATTCTCGGAATATTTAACGGTAAGCTCGATGGGAGTTCCCTGATATGTTCCGAGGCAGATTATCTGATAACTTCTGATCTCAAATTTCTGGACACTTCCATTATTGGTTATCGTGACATTTCCGCCCTTTTTGGCATTTGCATAGATGTAAATATCTGCTCCCATGTCAGCATCATCAACCGTAATGCTGAAAGAATAACCGTCATTGGGAGCACTTCCAGCAGCGCTGTATACAATAACGTCATCGTGTTTGTCAGTTGTTGAGAGACCACTCGAAGAATTGGTCGTGATCACTACCGGCTTGTAGACGTCAGGTGCGCCCATGCTGTTTACCCATCCGTTTGTCTTATCGAAAACATCAAGATTCTTATCGTAGTCAGGCGCATAATCAATTACTGCAGGATCAGTCATGAATCCGACGCTTAATGCATCAGGATTACCCCAGGCAGTGATTATTCCGTCCTTGTATTCCTGTTCAAACAGAGCCGGAACAGCCTGTGTCTTATCTATCTCGATCATGTTTCTGGCATTAAGGAGTGTCGCGGTAACGCGCGTGATTCCCGCATTGCGGAGTCCGTTGATCCCGTTATTGTGGAAACCGTAGTTTCTCATGTATTTGACGAAGCTCTCTCTGGTAGTTGAAGAGAAGATCGAGAGACCCTTAACGTCATAAAGTGACTGGAGGTCACAGACATTGTTCGGGAAAAGCTCCGAACGTTCAAAATTCATGTGGCCTTCTGTTCCTTCGACCTGCATAGCATAATAGGTTACCGAGTCCTTGTTCTTGCCAAAAGGCGCATAGCTTGAAAAACCTTCGTGGTAAGCGACAAGGCCGATCGTCGTAAGTGATGCCGCAAACATCTCGATCATCATTGTGACCGTAAGGAGAGTCTCGCAATAAAACTCACTCTTTCCGGATCTGATGTTGCTTACCGTATGAAGAGCCGCACCCTGGATAATGAGGAAAAGAAGCGTTGTGCCTATCTGGATATATCCCTCGTTGCCGGAGCCGAACTTTTCGAAAAGGATCAGGAAAGCAGCTGAACTCAATACAGCTCCGGTGATGTATTTAGCACCGAGACTGCGTATGCGTCTTATGGTGAGGAATCCGACAAACACTAGAAGGAAGCTCATGAGGAAGGATTCTCTGAAAGGGATCTGGTTCGGGAAATGGAATCCGTGCCAGATGAAATTGAGCGTACGGTTTGAAAAACTTAAGTACAGGATGCCCAAAAGCGATCCGAATACGATCTTATGCTTGAGTTAATTACGAGCCCGCTGTATACATTGGCCATACCGTCTCTGATATTGGGGTTAGCGGATACCATCAGTCTTCCGAAGAAATCAAACAGATTATTCTGAAGAACATAATCCATCTTCAGTTCGTCGCCCGTGGCTGAACAGTTTCTCAGGATCAGATATGTCGGTATGGACAATACCGCTGAAGCACCTGCTGCACATATACTTGATAAGGCAAAACGGACGGCACTTCCAATAAACGTCTTAAAGCAGAGCCTTCCGGGATCGCCCTTGGGCTTCTCGCGGGAAAAAAGGCAGACATAATATGCCGGCGCGAAAAGAACGAGGAAAAGACAGAGGAAGTAGCCGGAATAGTAGTTGCTGATGATGGCTATGGCAAGAGTTACGGCATAAAGGCCGCACTTTTTCTCGAGAAGGAGTTTTCGAAGGCCGAGCACTATCAACGGCAAAAGCACGACGGCGTCGCACCACATAATGTTCCAGAAAAAGGATATGAACCATCCGCAAAGCGCATAGGATGAGCTGAACACGACAGTTATATTGTCTATCCTCTTGTTGTCATTGGCAGATAGGAACAGCACCATGAAGACCGAAGAAAGACCTGCACGGAGACATGTTATGAACTCGATAAATATGGGCATGGTCTTTGCGTTAAAGAAAATCGCAAAGATATTGAGGGGGCTTGCCGCATAATTGGCATAAGCGGCATAGTATTCCTGACCCAGACCGTCATTCCAGGTATAGAAAAGCGACTCTCCGGACAGAACTTTGTTCCTGAACGCCACAAGGAAAGGACAATATTGGTGATAAAGGTCGACAGTAAGCATCGTCCTGTCACCGAACGGGTAACAACCTGTTACCGCAAAAGCAGCTAGCACTGTAAGCGTAGGGAACAGAAATGCCAGAAGAAATTGGGGCCAATATTCCTTAAGCACACCCAAAGTGCCACTCTTTTCTCTCAGTATTGGACTATTTTTTCCCACATAATACCCCTGGTATTTATTATTCTTAGATTACAAACGTGTTAATAATAGCACACTTTACCTTATATGTTTCTTCTTTTATGATAAAGTGTCTTTAACCTGTAACTAATCGAAGGGGAATTTTGATGAAGGGTAAAAACAGACAGAATAGAAATGACGATAAAAAAGCCCGTAAGCCGGTGGTTGACGAGAATGCTTTAACGACAGAGGTACTTGCTTCTTCAGAGAGCAATCCGACCAATGATTTCATGGACTCCCCGGTTGAAGAGCCCAAGAAGAGTGTCACATTAAACGATCTTGCAGAGATCGATCCCGAACTTCTCACCGGTAAGCCCGCTGATACAGCAATAGTTCCCGACCTGCCTTCCCTGCCCGAGAGCAAGAACAGCAAGGTCAAGGATGAACCCAAGGAAGAGGAGATCCCTACTGAGATCAACCTCGACAGGAACGAAGATGCACTTGAGCAGGTCAAGCACAGAAAAAATGCCGGTATCCTCTTTGTCCTTTTGGGAATCTTAATGGTAGCCGGAATCGCGATCCTTTCTTTTGCACTTGATACGGGCATGGATGAATCATTCAAGAGCCCTCTTACAATTAACGGAAGAGACATATCAAGCGGCGAATTCAGTTTCATGTACCACTATGAGCTCTTGAATGAAGGTGTCGACCTTTTCGCTGCGGACACGGAAAAAATGCTCTCATCTCCTTATCTTGACGATGAGAACTTCCAGACTTACAGAGATTACTTCAGATATGTAACTGCACAGGATCTCCAGAAGATCGAGATCCTCTACGACGATGCCACAGCCCAGGGATTTGTAATTGAGAAGGCTCACTATGACAGAGCCAATGCATACATCAACTGGCTCAAGGGTAAGGCTGATGAACTCGGTGTGCCTCTCGACACATACATAAAGGGTGTATTCGGAAGCCAGGTCGATGAGCAGATAATCATCAACACGCTCGCGAAAAAATACTTCACGGAAGACTACGCAGAGGGTGAGAAGCTCATCCAGCTCTCAGCTTCAGACGAGCAGGCCGAGCATGCATATAAACAGTCTAGAACGATCTATGACCTCGTAAGTTACAAGATCTTAAGGATCACCTACGAGCAGAGAGACCAGGCATTTATCGATACGGCGAACCTCCATGCCGAGAAGATCATTGACGCAATGAACGGCGATCCTTCAAAGTTCGAGTCATGCGCTGCCAAGTACTTTTCAGGTGTTGCCGCAAACACGCTTTCACAGCCTGACTCCACGCTTATCGCAAACTGCCGTTTCGAGGACGTAACACATGTCGATTTCAGAAGATGGCTCTTTGACGAGACAAGACAAATCGGCGATGCGACCATAATCCCTGACGAAGACGGCTTCCCCATCATTCTTGTATTCGTATCAAGAGACCGTATGTCAGAGCATCTTCGCAACTGCTACATCATCACTGCTAACCAGCAGCTGAACGAGAACATGCAGCCCGACATCGCCGCTACACAGGCATTGGGCCAGGAGATCTTCGACTACATCGAAGATGCCGACAGCTGCAATGAGGTAGAAAATCTTTATAACGACTATATCCTCGCCGGAGAACTCGCGATAGTTCACGACAGCCAGATATATCAGGCTAAATATACAGGGGCCATGGCTGAATGGATATTCTCGCCTGACCGTAAACTCGGTGATAAGACCATGATCGAGGTCAACGGAACATTCTACATAATCTACTTCATTTCAGAATCGCCCAACCCCGAATGGTATGACAGGGTAAACAGCTTCCTCAGAATGAACAACTATCAGCAGTTCATCAGCGGAAAAGCTTCAGAATATGTTTGGGAATTCCATGAAGACGGATTGGCTCAGATAAAGGACGTACCGTAAGGTAAAGGGTTTATCCCCTTTATCTTATGCGCCCATCGAAAACTGCTGGACCAATACGACAACGATCGCGAAAACAAAAGTAAGGAGCATAGCTCCGATCAATATCCAAGCCATAACCTTGGTTCCGATTTTCTTATTGTTTCCGCTGCTCATATAATCAACATCCTTAAATATAGTTTGCGC
This sequence comes from Oscillospiraceae bacterium, assembly GCA_902787975.1. Classification (GTDB taxonomy): domain Bacteria; phylum Bacillota; class Clostridia; order Saccharofermentanales; family Saccharofermentanaceae; genus Saccharofermentans. The sequence goes on along the minus strand of CADAIP010000014.1, from coordinate 11,157 downwards.
TTAATCAGGGAAATTGGCACTGTCTGCTATCGTAAGTGACAGTGTCATTTCTTTGCCGTCACGTTCGACTACGACTTCTATCGTATCTCCGACCTTATGTGAATCGCGCACCTTAATAATATCACCGGTCTCTTTTATTTCAACACCGTCCATCGATATGAGTTTGTCTCCGAGTTTGAACCCGGCATTGTAAGCAGGTCCGTTCATTACTATCTCTTCAACGAAGATTCCGCCCTCAGCGCCATAATAAGAACCTTCAGGAACATATCTTACGGAAACACCGAGATAAGGGCGGTCTACCACCTTGCCGTAATTGATGATGTCTTCGATTACCTTTTTAACGGCATTGACAGGAATTGCAAATCCAACATTCTCGGATGTGGATGTTACTATCTTGGAATTAGTGATGCCGACTACTTCGCCATATGAATTGATGAGCGGTCCGCCGCTGCTTCCCGGATTTACCGAAGCATCTGTCTGGATAACCTCAACACGGTATCCGTTGCGGTTGATCTCTCTTGAAGGCGCCGAGATTACTCCGACCGTAACGGAATCGTCCAAAGATCCCAGAGCATTTCCGATTACCACTGCAAGCTCACCTGCCTGAAGAAGATCGGAGTCGCCCAATTTGACACAGGGCAGCTTTTTGTCAGTATCCACCTTAAGGACCGCAATGTCTGTCTGCGTATCACTTCCGACGACCTCTGCCCTGACGGGGAGTTCGTCGCCCGGCAGTACAACGGTTACGTAATATGTGCTTACCGCCTCTTCAGCGAGAACGACAACATGCTTATTTGTAACGATATATCCGTCATCCGTGATAATGAATCCTGTACCTGATCCTATGACCGTCTCAGTATCGTTATCAACACCTATTACCTTCAGGGACACGGTAGCAGGACTTACCTGCTTTGCGATCTCCACGGTGGTCATCCTGGTCTTGTCAGCTGAAGGGACATAAGCTGCATCTTCCAGTGAGAACCATGGTTCGGGACGTTCTTCGGCAGGCTTATCTTCTGTTTCTTCAGGGACCTCACCGGTGGTGGTCTCTGTGGTAGTCGAACCAGTTCTTGTATATGAGAGTATTCCTTCGCGGCCGCTGTTGAGCTTGAAGATATATACGGACTGGAAACCGGAGAATATTACGCATGCCAAAAGGATCACTGATAAGACGAATATCGTCAGACGGTAGCTCTTTTCCTTTGAGTTCTGAGGAATGCGCTCCTGTCTTTCGTTCATTTCCTTATTGTCGTTTTCCATGCGTGATCACGTCTCCCTTGTCCGTCAGGTGATATTCTACCCCCGACATCTCACATATTTTGGGCGATTTTGGTCCAAATCGCAAGTCAGGAAACGGAAGCTTTCTCTCCCATCATAAGAAGGCTCTCTGAATCCCCAAGCACGAGCGCGCCTCCCGAAAGATCAAGGCACACCCTCTTAAGCTCGTCCCCGCTCTTTTCCGGAACTATGATATCAAATGCAACATCCTGGCCGTACTCCACATTTTCGAGGGTCCAGCCGGACTGGGAAGCCTTGCGCGAGAGCATCTCGAAAACCGGATAAGAACAGTTCTGTCTCCACTTTAGAGCCTGGATCAACGTAACCGGCTCCCCTGCTTCAAGAGCCGCTCTGCCGCTGTCGGTATAAGCTCTCTTAAGTCCTCCCTTGCCGAGAAGAGTTCCTCCGAAATATCTGGTGACACAGATGAGCGAATCCGTAAAACCGTTTGAAGTCAAAAGCTCTAACAAGGGCTGGCCTGCCGTACCCTGCGGCTCGCCGTCGTCACTGGATTTCTGTCTGGACACTTCACCGCCCAGTACCCACGCATAACACAGATGCCTTGCATCAGGATACTTCTTGCGTTCTTCGGCAAGATAATTAGCGGCTTCTTCGGGTGATGTTATATGAAAGCTCTTTCCGATAAAGACCGACTTCTTGACTTCGATCTTGGAATCACCGGTCTTGCTGAGAGTTACGCTAGGGCTCAATCCTTCATGCTCTCCCTGTACTTCTGATAAGCCATCATGAGGAGAGATTTATCCTGGCTGTATGTGATCTCATTAAGTGCAACGGCAACGCCGACGAACTTGCAGGTTACCGTTCCGGATTCGGGATCGGCTTTGCATTCCTCGCTGTCGGCCTTCATTACAAACCAGGAGATATTGTTATGGACAGGCTTTCTTCTTGATATCGAATAGTACTCGTAATTTGTCTTGCCGCAGGGCGCAATGACCTTGGCATCGACAGATGTCTCTATCTTTACACGCGTTTTGGCAAATTCAGACAAACTCAGATCGCTGTCTGTCTTAACGGAGCCTTTTGGGAAACCCCATTCCTCCTTGTCATTAGCGACAAGAAGTACCTTATCCCCTGTAAATACTATTCCGCCGGCACAATTACGAACTATCATTTCCAACCTGCTAAAAAGTCAATTATTTATAATCAGATTTTATCACAGGTTGATACTCTTTGCGCACGTGTCCCTTTTCCGATTGTTCTTTTGAAGACAGGTCTGTATAATTGTCCTATGCTTAATAATAGTAATTTAAATACTAATACTAATGATGCTGAGATCCAGAAACTCAAAAAGATCATCACGATCCTTTTATCCGTTTCCGCACTTCTTGCAGTTATCCTTATCACTTTGGGCATAACCAAGATCATTAACTATGCAAGAACGGCAGAGACTTCAGACAGCACTCCCGTCTTTGCGACTCTCGTCTCAACTGAAGCTACTTTTACCGAACCTACCGTTTATCACTCCGAACTGCTTGAGGCTACTCCTCTTGCAGATTCTTACTGGCGTCCGCTCCCCGAGCTTCCCGAAGACCAGGTCAAGGTTCCCGATCATTTCGAAGTAAAGGGCTTATATATCGGTTCCGGTTCGGCTCTCGACAAGGCAATTGAGCTCTGCAACAACAGCGAGCTTAACACGATAGTTATCGATCTTAAGAACGAATACGGCCTTCCCTACATGTCCAAGGTCCCCACAGCCAACGAGATCGGCTATGTTTGGGATGCGTACGATCTTGATGCAGTCATCGAGAAGTGCCACGCCAACAACATCAGAGTCATTGGAAGAATCGTATCCTTCAATGACCAGGTCGCTGCCCAGCACTTCCCCGAAAGAGCTATCCAGGATGCTGACGGCAATGTTGTACAGTTCAGCAACGAAGGTAACAAGCCCTTCTTAAGTCCTTACTGCGTCGAAAACTGGGATTACTTAATTGAGATCGGTATCGAAGCCGCTGAACACGGCGTTGACGAGATCCAGTTCGACTACGTGCGTTTCCCGGCAGGCCCCACCAAGAATAAGGTTAAGCCTTACTTCGGTGAAGAAGGCCAGTATCCCGAGAAGTCTGAAGCAGTAAACAGATTCCTTCAGGAAGCAAGGATCAGGATCCAGGATACTTATGGTGTTGCGGTATCTGCAGATATTTTCGGTATCGTATTAACATCTCCCAATGATGCAAAGATAATCGGACAGGATTTTGAGACACTCGGCATGACAGGCATCGACTCCTGCTGCCCGATGGTCTACCCTTCCCACTATGCATTGGGAACAATGCTCGGCGGTCATGTTTTCGATTATCCGGACAAACAGCCTTACCTCATGGTATATAGCGTGCTTCACGAATGCCAGGCCATCTACAAGCAGCCCGGATTTACGGCTGTAAGACCTTATCTTCAGGCATTTACGGCCTCTTACATCGGCAAGGGCAACTACATAGAATACGGTTACAGGGAAATCAATTCCCAAATTAAGGCGATCCACGATCTCGGAATTCAGGAATATATCCTATGGGATCCTTCGTGCAGATATCCTTCAGGTGCTTACGACGGCAATATGTCGGTCGAGACAGATTGAAACCTGAGGTTTCAAAGAATACAATATTGAGGTTAATTAATTAAGAGGTGACAATATGCTTGACATTAAATTCTTACGCGCCAATCCGGACATCGTAAAACAGAACATCAAGAACAAGTTCCAGGACGAGAAACTCCCCCTGGTAGACAAGGTTATCGAACTTGATAAAGAATTCCGCGAGAGCAAGACCCGTGCGGAAGCTTTGAGAGCTAACCGCAACAAGGTAAGTAAGCAGATCGGCGCTCTCATGGGACAGGGCAAGAAGGAAGAAGCTGAAGAGATCAAGAAGCAGGTCACAGATATGGCTGAAGAGCTTGAGGCTCTTACAGTCAAGGAGACTGAACTCGAAGAAGAGATCAGAAAGATCATGCTCGTTATCCCTAACATCATCGATCCTTCCGTTCCGATCGGCAAAGACGATTCAGAGAATGTTGAGATCGAGCGTTTCGGTGAGCCTTTCGTTCCTGATTTTGAAGTTCCCTATCACGTAGACATTATGGAAAAGCTTGACGGCATCGAGCTCGACCAGGCAAGAGAGACATCAGGAAACGGCTTCTATTACCTCAAGGGTGACATCGCAAGACTTCACTCTGCATGCCTTTCCTATGCACGCGACTTCATGATCGACCGCGGATTTACATACTACATTCCACCTTACATGATCAGATCTTCCGTTGTTACCGGTGTTATGAGCTTTGCTGAAATGGAGAACATGATGTATAAGATCGAGGGCGAGGACCTCTACCTCATCGGTACTTCCGAGCACTCCATGATCGGTAAGTTCATCGATACGATCACAGAAGAGGACCAGCTCCCCCAGACACTCACATCCTACTCTCCCTGCTTCCGTAAGGAAGTCGGTGCTCACGGCATCGAAGAGCGTGGTGTTTACAGAATTCACCAGTTCGAAAAGCAGGAGATGATCGTTGTCTGCAAGCCTGAAGATTCCATGACATGGTACAACAAGCTCTGGCAGAACACAGTAGATTACTTCCGTTCACTCGACATCCCCGTAAGAACACTCGAGTGCTGCTCCGGCGACCTCGCTGACCTCAAGGTTAAGTCCTGCGACGTTGAAGCATGGTCCCCCAGACAGAAGAAGTATTTCGAAGTAGGTTCCTGCTCCAACCTGGGCGACGCACAGGCAAGACGTCTTAAGATCAGGATCAGAGGTTCTGAGGGCACATACCTTGCCCACACTCTTAACAATACATGCGTTGCTCCTCCGAGAATGCTCATCGCTTTCCTCGAAAACAACCTTAATGAAGACGGCTCCATCAGGATCCCTGAGGCATTGAGACCTTACATGGGCGGAAAGTCCGTTATCGGAGTATAAAGATTTCCAATTAATATATTATGATCAAGGCGGAAATCCAAAACAGAAAACACATTCGATACGTTAGAATATTTATGGTCATCAATCTGTTTTTGATTTTGATGACCATAATAAGAAGTTTCTTGTGTATCAGTTTTTATGATGAAGCGTATAATGTAGCACAAGCATATAGAACAATTCAAGGCAATAAATATCTTGTCGAAAATTGGGATTATCTCCAAACAGGCGATATATTCTTATATCCGTTTCTCTTTGTTTTTCATAAGATTACAGGATCTTCAGAAGGTATTATTCTTTATTCACGATTAATATTTATTATTCTGCAAATTCTTTTATCAATATATATTTTTAAGATCCTTTCTCTCCAGTTTGACCGTACACATGTATTATTCGCGGTTTTAATATATGTGTCGGCAGTTTCATTCCTTTCATTCCACATGTGGTACGATAATTGGGAATCATTTTTCAGATTAATTGGTCTTTTCCTGATTTTCTATGTAATCAGTTCATATAAAAATGTATCGCATAAATTATCTTTTATTCTTATATTTCTTGCTGGCGTATCACATGCTTGTATGGTATATGCGTATCCCACAATGATTATTGTTTATCTGTATTTCCTTATTTTTTTGTTTGCATATAAAAGAAAGGAAGCCAAAAGAGAACACAATTTGTTTGTAATCTTTTATATTCTTGGAGCGTTATCCGTTTTTTGTATATTTTTATTATATGTATTAAAAGTAGGTGTAAATAATCTTTTTGTTTTTGCTGAGGCAAACTCAGAATCCGGTGGAACGTTATATTTTTATCTTTCTTCATTGTCGGAAACTTCTAATAGGATAGCTGATTTTATTAATAATTTAGAAGAGTACTATTTGGAATCAATTATTATTTTTGCTGTTGATGTTTTATTGTGTATTCTATTACGCAAAAACAAGAACCGAATTCTTATTTTCTGCTCTATAATGATTTTTGGTTGTGTAATTCTTCTGCTGGAAAACATTGAACAAAACAGTTGTCTGAATAATTTAATGACGTATTTGTCTATCTACTCTGTTCCTCTGTATCATCTGCTAAAAAAAGATTCGAAAAAACGCGAACGTTATCTGAATCTGACAATGATTCTTGTGATCTCGTCTTATGTTGCGGGATTATCATATTTTTTTACAGCAACTTATGGGCCGTTCAAGTTTTCTGCCGGTGTTAGATCTGCTGCTATATTAACTATTCTACTGATGGGAGAAGTTATCAGAGAACATAATAAACGAATAGGAAAATATATTTTTAATTCTCTCTCAACAATTTTAATTGCAATGAATGTTTTTTCTTTATATTATTCATCAACTGATTATGTGGTTTTTGGTGATTTTTGTTCCAGACCGTATGAATGTGATACACAGATCAAATCAGGCATATATAAAGGCTTGTTTGAAACTTCAGTTCAGGCAAACCGTTTCGAACTGGCTGAAAAAAAGCTAAAAGAATCTATTGATGTTAATGATAAAACTATTACTTGTGGACAAGTAGCTATGGCTTTTTACCTTATGACTGATTTGAAGCCAAATACTGCAAATTTATGGGCACCTGAGGATATCCAAAAATTGTCAGCATATTATAATATGTATTATGGCGAATCTGACATAATAGTCTTGTATGATGAATACACATGGCCCAGTTTTTCGGAATTTGTATCACAGAACTATCAACTTGTAGATCGTACTGAGGATTTCTCTATTTACCATCACAAATAAAAAAGAGGTCGCCTCATATGAGACAACCTCTTGAATCACCGTTAAAGTTTGAGTCTTACGCTCTTTCAACCTTGCCTGAACGAAGACAACGTGTGCAAACGTTCATTGACTTGGGGGTGCCGTCAACAACAACCTTAACTCTGTGTACGTTAGCCTGCTGCGTAGTAAGCGCGCGTCTTGAAATCTGTGAACGCGTGATTCTAATCTTTCTGCCGAAGAACATGTCCTTCTCGCAAACTTCACACTTAGCCATGCAAACACCTCCTGTTAGAATTCAAATGCCTATGAATAATACCACAACCTATTTGAGTATGCAACATTATTTTCAAGACTTTTTAGGCTCTTTTCAGTTTGTAACTTTAGCGCTGAAAATACGCCTTATGGTTATTATTCTTTCACATATCTCATCGCCCGATTTAAAGTTGCGTAATCGTACCGTAGTCCTTGCAGGAGACAGCATGAAAAGCGTGCCTGTATCGGTACAAACGGCCATTTCATATATCTCTGTATCACCAGGTTTCTTGGGGCTCGACAGGAATACTATGTCACCAGGCAGTATCTGATCTACTCGTATCTGGCCCGTAACCGCGTCGGGTTCAGGAATAACCTCTATACCCGCCTGCGCCTGTCCTTCCATGGTCCTGGGAATATCGATGCCGTTGATCTCGGCACTGACGTATACGGCACCGTTTATGGAAGCTCCGTCTATGGACATGCCGTTTTCAATGTATCTCGCATTAACGAATGTAAGGACCGAGCTGACGAAATATCGGCTTGATACCTCTTCTGTATCACCTCTTGTTGAGAGTTCGATGACACCCGAAGAACCAATCCAGCCGGAATCTCCGCCCGGAAGAGCTACCTGGTAAACGCCTTCTCTCTTAATATCCGCATAAAGCACGGTGTTCATCATGACCTTCTTGATCAAGGTACCGTTACTTGCGTGAGTCATTATGTTTTTCGAAGGGTCAGATACGATGAGCTTATACTGGTGGATATCGGGCTCGACAGAATCCATGTCTTCAAGAAGACTTGAAGCCTTTACATAACCTATGAGTCCGTCCATTGTCTGGATCTTGCAATAACCGTTATCGCTGTCGCTGATGTAACGTACAGGTTCGTTATAAAGAACTTCAGCTATTCTTGTGGAATCAGGCTGCGGCGCTTTCATAAGGGCAACGGTACTGTCGATGACGACCCTGTAATCCGGTTCATCATATTCAAGATTGATAACAGGCTCAACGAAGAGTTCGATGTTCGTTCCTCGGAACAAGTCAGGCAATACTCTCGGGAGAATATAGAAAATGCCCGTAAGGAGCAAAATAAATGCAGAGAATGCGATCGCAAGGCCCAGAAGCTTTCTCTTTCTGGCTCCGCCAAGCGTAGCCTGCTTTTCCGAAAGACCCCACTTATCCTGCATGTCTTCGGCGCTGCCGTACTGTTCCTTGCCCTCATCCATATCTGCGAGGAAGGGAAGCTTAACGGGCCGCTCGAGGTGCCTTATCGTCTTGGGCGCAACCTCCTCGCCTACTACCTGCTTGGGTTTCTTGCGCTCGAAAATCTTAAAGATACTGTTGCTGCCTTCTTCCTGTTTATCGCGCCTCTTCATAATTACTTCTCCAATAACATCACGCAATAAGCAGCGGCAACTCCGCCGTCATGTGACAAGCTTATCGAAATGGAACTCATGCCCAGTTCATTTGCATGCTTAAGAGCACCGCCGGAAAGTCTTATTCCGGGTGTGCCCCTCTCATCTTTAACTACTTCTATATCGTGCATTCCGACACCTTCACTCATAAGACCTGTGCCCAGAGCCTTGCCGACAGCTTCTTTGGCGGCAAACCTGGCAGCATAACGCTCGGCTTTTTTGCCCGCATTATTAACTGCCTCGCAATACTTTATCTCATCTTCGGTAAAGCACTTACTGAAAAATGACGTATTACCGTCATTTACTTTCTTTAAGATTCTAGAGATATCCACGATATCGATTCCGCAGCGAACGTCCATCTTTTGGATCATTACCTGCCTTCTTTAGTTATCAGCTTGGCAGAGGATAACTTGCCGCTGATCCTCATGTCACACTTGTTTACAAGCTCCGTCTTCGGGAAAGGCGTAACAAGTACTGTGGGAAGCTTCGAAGCCGCCCTTATCTCGAGAATGCTGTTCAGGATCGAGCCGATGTTGTTTGTCATCGTTACCGAATCAGCAAAATCATCAAGCACGAGGAAATCGATCCTCTTGATGTCATCTAATGTATCCGTACCGATAACAGCCAGATCCTCACACTTGCCGTAGTACGCACTCTTGCCGAGGTTTATGGCAGTCTTGCATACGCATACGGAAAGGAAAGTCTTACCTGACTGGGGAGCTGCAGAATAGATCCACAAGGATGATTTCTCATCGCCCTCGGAAAGTCCCAGAAGGACCTTAAGAAGCTCATTCTTTATCTTCTTTCTGCCTGAAGCATCACCAAGATAATCATCTCTGTAATTCTTCATCTTATATGAAGTGAAATCAGCCATACCGCTGTTCTCATAGCATGTCTCGAGCTCCCTTTTCCTGCATGAACATACCTTGAGCGTGCCGTCGGAACCCTTTGTAAAGCCCGTATCACCGCACTTGTCACAGATGTTCTTTATAACATCAAACTCAGGATCAATGTTATTTCTGAGGATTATCTTATCGCGCTTGGCCTGAAGCTCTTCCTCAGCTATATCGAATCTCTTTATGAGGCGCTCGTCCTTATCGATTACGGCGATAAATCTGTTATTGCGAACGTTAAGTATCTGGTCATCTATATCCCTGAGTTCCGGGCATGCCTTATATACGCGTCTGATATTCTCTTCGCGGTTAATCTCTCTTGATGCTGCAACTTCTGTCAGACTCTCACTGATCAATTCTTTAATTGTCTTCATCTGCGTCTCCAAACATATCAAGAATATCGTCAGGAATATCGTCGTCGTTATTTGTCTCTTCGGGAGCCTTCGCTGCCGGAACTTCTGCTGCCGCTGCACTTGCAATGCCTGCTTCCTCACCGGTGCGCCATACGGAACCTGCTTTTGTCTTCCTTCTGGTAGCATTGCGCTTGTTCTCTTTGTGCTCTTCCTCACTGAATCTGGCAGCATCTTCAGCAGTCTTAATTCCCTGGTCATGCCACTTCTTAAGAGTCTCTCCTACATGTACCAGAGCAAGATTGCTTCTGTATTCATTCTCTTTAAAAGCAAGGTTTACAAGCTCTTCCGTGACATCGAGTTCTTCAACCCAGCTTGTAACGCGGTCGATATCAAGGCCGTTAAGTCTCTTTCTTAAAAGACTGCCGCAAAGTTTAATGATCTTCTTAGTTCTCTTGTTGATCTCCAATTGCTTCTCAAGACTCTTGATATCCGTATAGCCCTTGTCATACCAGTCACGCGCCATCTTCTCCATCTGCTGCAAAGACCTGTGGATGGACTGCTCGTAACCCTCTTCGAAAAGCTTATAGCACACTCTCGAATCGAATTTATAATCGTTGAGACACTTATCTATAAGTCTGTAGAAAATATAAGGAAGCTCGCCCTGATAGAACGTTGAGGAGATGGAATCAGCAAGGATCTTCCTGTCCTTCTCGTTGCTCATGAGACCCGTAAGTTCCGGATCTTTGCCGCGTGCGATGGCGCTTGAGATATAATCGCCGATCTCTCTGGCCTTTATATCTTCGAATGCATATGTCTTATCTTTGCGGTTGATAAGGCTTGCTGCCATGAGTTCTGCAAGAGCCGGCGCGATGTCTTCTTCGCGAATGATCTTAAGTGCCTTAATGTCCTTCTCGTCAAAGCCGTCATTCTTATCAGTCATGTTAAGCCACAGGTAAACGAGCAAAGCGTTTTTGCTCAGTTCCTGTGCGTATCTGACGAGGAAAATGTCAGGCAGAAGACTGTCATTAATAAGCAGTTTTGAATAATCTTCCATGCCCTTGTTACTCTTCATTCCAAATAAGAACTCTCTTCCTTAAATTGCTTTGCTAATTATAGCATGGATTATGTACGCGATTGGGTACAGTTTGGGGCAAACTTTCCCGTTATAAGGACAAAAAAGAGGCTGCCCCTGATGGGACAGCCCCGTTTTCGATTTGTTAGATCTAAAGCTTAAGGATTAAGCCTCGTTAGCCTTCTTAACGTAAGAAGCATAACGATCTCTTGAATCCTGATAGCATCTCTGGAAGA
>CADAIP010000013.1 GCA_902787975.1 Oscillospiraceae bacterium | reverse complement strand
TCTTAAACATACGCTTGATCTTTGCAATCCAATAAGTGGCTTCTTCCATACGGAAGACCAAAGCCATTGCAAAGTAAACAACAAGTGCTATTCCACCCTTAACCGCAACAATAGCGAGCTGGGTAACCTTGCCGCCATGAGCCGGGAAAAATCTGTCTACAAGGTAAACAATGCCTGTCATTACCGCAACACATACAGCACTCTTGAGAAGGAATTTAAATATACCGTGAGGTGCTATTTCCTTCTGTCTGCAATATGCAATCGACAGCATTATCATCTGGCATATATTGGTATATGAATAAGCCAGAGACAAAGATAACGGTCCTGCACCCAGCGAAATCAGGATGGAACAAACAGCCGGATTTACAACGAGACCTATACCTCCGGCAATAAGCGGGAACCAGTTCTTGCCGATGGCATAAAACGCCTGGTTAAATACATGAATAACGGTCGCAGTAACTATGGCACTGCAGAATCCCAAAAGGAATGTTGCTGCCGTCTGGGCATTCTGGTCCGTATATGATGAGGACCATTGGTATATTGCCTTTACAACATCCAGATTCAATACTGCAATAAAAGCAGCTGAAGGAATTGTCATGAATAGTGCACTCTTCATAGAATGTGAAACAAGTTCAGAAGCTTTTTCATAGTTTTTGGACTTGTAATCACCGGATAGTTCAGGAGTCATTACAGTCGTTATGGCAACGACAAATACAGAATAAGGTATCTGCCAGATAGTTGATGCATTTCTGAATCCGAATACACTTCCCGCATCAAACTTTAAAGCATAACCGTTAAGAACAACAGTATTGATCTGTATAACAGACGCGGAAATCAGAATCGGCACTGCACGTAAAACCAGCTTACCAAACTCTCTGTCAGCCAAATGGAAATCCAGTTTGAATTTCCTGGTCTGTTTGAAACCCAATATGTATTGGAACAGAAAATACAGTACTGATGCAATAAGTATTCCGCCTGTAGTCCACATAAGATTTTTAAGTGAGTTTCCACCGAAAACAAAAATGGCAGCAATTACAAAGATGTTATAAAAAATCGGTGCAAATGATGTAATCGTGAATTTTCTGTATGAGATCAAGATGCCATTGCAGAGTGCTGCAAGCATAATAAAGAAAATCTGCGGAAACAGCAACTTGGATGCCTGGGCAGCGAGAGTGATCGTTTCTGCATTCTCCTTGTGAAACAATGCATAGAAATTATACAAAGGTTCAGAAAACAGCGAACCGAATGTACAGCAAACGAGCATAACAATGCAAACCGCAGTAATAAACTTGCTAACCGTCTTAATGGCTTCCTTCTCTTTTCCTATAGCAAGGTGAGCACTAAGATAAGGTGCAATAGTTGAATAGATCGCACCACCGACAAGAAGGTTATAGAAAAGATCAGGAATATTAAAAGCCAGAATATAACTGTCGCGATATACATCCGAGAACTTCATTGACACAACGATATCGCGAATAAGTCCTGAAAACTTAACCAGTATTACACCAAAACCGACAATAATGGCCGATAAAGCAAAACTCATTCCCTTTTTCTTACGAGGGGTTTCAGCAGGTTTATTCTCCACAGTCTTATTTTCTGCCACTTAAGCTCTACCATCCTTTACAAGCTTTGAGGCAAGGTCTAATGCAGCCAAAACTGTTCCGGTGCGGATGGCATCCCTGTCACCTGTAAGATTTAATCTTACTGAGCCTGTTAATTCACCGAAGAAGTCAGGACCTTCATAGTAATAACCCATATAGACTGTACCGACAGGTTTACCCGGAAGCTCACCTGTGGGACCGGCAATACCCGTAACTGAAATAACCAGTTCAACACCAAGTGTTCTTGCAGCGCCGATCGCCATGGCTTCAGCGCATTCACCGGATACTTCAGTATTGGAAGAAATAATATCTTCAGATACACCTAAGACTCTTTCTTTTATCTCATTGGTATAAGAGACAACAGACCCCTTAAAAACAGCAGAGGCGCCGGGAATATTAACCACGGAAGATGAGATCATTCCGCCCGTTAAACTTTCGGCAAATCCAACCGATACACCTTTTTCCTTACAAAGCTCAACAAGTGCTGATGCTTTACTGTTCAAAATTTCTGTATTATCAATCATTGCTGCTGTTCCTTGCCTGCATCTCAAGCCATTCAGTCTCTGTAATCAGTATCTTTCTGGGCTTGCTTCCTTCAAAAGGTCCGATGACCTTAGCCTTCTCAAGTTCATCTATGAGTCTTGCGGCTCTCGGATAACCGATACCTAATCTTCTCTGAAGAACGGATACACTTGCGCTGCCGTTCTCGATTACGGTCTGAACTGCCTGGTTAAACATATCGTCTGCATCAGATCCGCCGCCTGAAGAACCGTTGCCCGAAGAAGAACCTGAAGCCTGATCGCCTCCTGCAGTAACTCTGTCGATATCCTTGATGATGGTCTCATCGTACATTGAGCCGTATGTCTTCTTAAGGAATTCAACGACGGTCTCAACTTCATTATCAGAAAGGAACGCACCCTGTCCTCTTACCGGCTGCGGAGCCGTCATAGGAGCATAGAGCATGTCGCCCTTACCCAAAAGTTTCTCGGCACCGATCTGGTCAAGGATGGTTCTTGAGTCAACACCTGACGTAACGGCAAATGCGATCCTCGAACCGATGTTGGCCTTGATTACACCCGTGATGACGTCAACTGAAGGTCTCTGTGTTGCGATGAGCAAATGGATACCTGCGGCTCTTGCAAGCGCGGCAAGTCTTGAGATATATGTCTCTACTTCCTTAGCGGCAACCATCATGAGTTCTGCAAGCTCGTCGATTACGATAAGGATCAACGGCAAATGCTCAACTTCAGGATTATTCTTATATTTCTCGTTAAAGCCCTTGATGTCTCTTACCTGGCCTTCTTCGAAAAGCTTATATCTTCTCTGCATCTCTGTAACGGCCCAATTGAGTGCACCTGCTGCCTTCTTCGGGTCAGTGATGACCGGCATGATAAGATGCGGCACGCCGTTATAGATCGAGAGCTCAACGACCTTAGGGTCTACAAGGATCATTCGCACTTCTTCAGGCGAAGAATGAACGAGGATACTCGTAAGGATCGAGTTGATACATACTGACTTACCTGAACCGGTTGAACCGGCGATCATGAGGTGAGGCATCTTGGCAAGATCACAATAGATAGGTCTGCCGGGAATATCTCTGCCGAGTGCAACAGTAAGAGGTGTTGCTGCCCTGAATTCCTTTGTCTCTACAAGACCTCTGAGCTGTACTGCCGTAGGCGAATCATTAGGAATCTCGATACCGATGGCACTCTTACCCGGGATAGGAGCTTCGATTCTGATTGAGATCGCAGCCATCGCGAGCATAATGTCATCCTGGAGTCCCGTTACTCTTGATACCTTTGTACCTGTCTCAAGCGTTAACTCGAATCTCGTGATTGAAGGACCATGTGTAATGTTAATGACTTCAGCGCTGATACCGAAGCTCTTAAGAGCCTCTTCAAGCTTGTGAGCCTTAGCCTTAAGCTTTCTCTCAAGATCCGCATCTGTCTTCTGCTTGATATCAGGAGCAAGACACGATGTCGGTGCAGGCTTGTAGTTTCTTAGTCTTCTTATCTGGTTGCGGCGCTCAGCTTCATGCTTTTTGGTCTCTTCGGCAAACTCAATACCGGATGTAGATTGGGGAGCCTTCTCGTGAGATGAAGTCTTGAGGATCCTGCCCTCAGTTCTGCTGAAGCTTTCCGTATTGTCATTACCAGCATTGATGGTGATTCCGCTGTTGTCAGCTGCAGGAGCAACAGGTGCCGTATAGGGAACCTCCTGAGGTACTCCGCCTTCAGTAAGTTTGTCATACATTGAAGGCTTGATCCTGGGTTCTCTGACAGAACGCTCAGGCTCGGAATAATCGTATCCGGAACCTTCAGCATCTTCACTGATCTCATAAGGATCTTCAGTACCGCTGTAAATATCACCGTCGTAATCCGGTTCAGATGCCTTTTTAGCAGAAGGATCAAGATCGTAGAAATCCTGTTCCTTATCGTTTTCAAGGAATGAGAGTCCTTTTCTCTTTTTCTTTAGCTTTGCCGAACCAGGAACGCTTACGGGATCTGTCGTATAAGCAAAATCCGCATCAGCATCGGCACCCTTCGTAACATCGTATTCCTTCTCGTTGAATGTGAGCTTGCCCGGTTCCTGTGATGCAGGGTGTATCTGGCCTCCGGTGAGCTTCTCGACGTCCGTAAATCCGGTTGCTCCGTCGATCGGGAGATTTGTCATGAACGGACCCTGCTTCTCGGAAGACATATGGATCTGATTCTGAACGAAAGGAGACGATCCGCTTGTGCGGTTATTGGGCGAGATCATGCCGTTGTCACCATATGTGATGACAGTAGTACCGGCAGGTTTTCTCTGCTGTCTCTGGGGATTCGGATTCGGGCTGCCATAGCCGTTGCCGGAATAGATCTGATAATTCGGATCTTTCTGATTCTGGTGCTTATGGCTTACAACAGAGCTGTAAACCTTACCGGAAGTAGTGGCAATAGCCTGTGCCGTCTTCTTGGCTGTAGCCTTGAGAGATACTCTGAATACAAGAAGGATCTGGGTAAGAAGGAAAACAACGATCGCAAGAACGCTGATGACTTTACCGGTAACCTGGAAAAGAGCTACTGCGATAGATCCTCCGATGATACCGCCTGTAAGTACCGGTCCGGTGCTCAAGGGATTGGTGATCTTTGCTGATTCGGTACCTGACTCCCACAAAAGCGACAGAGCCTTGAGAGCGGATGTCTTTCCTTCCGCGTTTTCGCAGATCTTCTCGAAATAATCCATGTCCATTGAAACGAGCGCAAGAAGGGCCGAAACGGATACAAGGAGAAGGATGATACTTCTGACTCTGATTCCCGATACGCCCTGTCTCTTCTCGAAAAAGACATCCAATGCGACATAGAGGATATAGACAGGTATTGCATAAGCAGCAACGCCGATAAGTCCTAAGAAAAAGCTCTTAACTGCAGCACCTATTATGCCCGTAAGAGTAACAGGAAGATAGAAGATGAGGATTATTGCAATCGCAACGAAGAACAGTACGATTCCCGCTGCCTCTTTGCGTGAAGTATCTCTGCTCAAATTCCTAACCTCCTGGCAGCCTTGTATAGCAATACCTGTGTCTTGGCATCGGTAATTGCGCCTTCATCAGCCATCTTAACGGCTTCTTTAAGCGGCATCTTTACAGTGGCGATGTATTCGTTCTCATCCGGATTGCCGCCCTCATACTTAAGGCCGGTACCGATATAAAGCGTGATGATCTCGCTGCAGTAACCGGGTGTGGCTACAATTGAGCCTACACATTCGATCTTATCTGCAACAAAACCCGTCTCTTCGGTTATTTCACGTGATACGCAGTCAAAAGGCTCTTCACCCTTCTCGATCTTTCCCGCAGGTGCTTCGAGCATAACCTTCTCAAAAGGGCTTCTGAACTGTTTTACGAGATAGCAGTTGCCTTCATCGTCAACAGGCAGAATGCATGCTCCGCCATGATGAACAACGATCTCTCTGGTGCTCTTACCGCCTGCAGGCGTAGTAATCTCTTTTATCTCAACGTTGAAGACCCTGCCTTCGAAAACAGTTTCCGAAGA
Organism: Oscillospiraceae bacterium; assembly: GCA_902787975.1. GTDB lineage: Bacteria > Bacillota > Clostridia > Saccharofermentanales > Saccharofermentanaceae > Saccharofermentans. The sequence goes on along the minus strand of CADAIP010000013.1, from coordinate 108,677 downwards.
TATCGTCTTCTCATACAGCATGTCATCACTGCAATTGATCTTACCCATTATTCTTATCCTTTACCCTCGCTGATCTTCTTCCATTCCCTGACGGCAAGTTCATCACAACGGTTGTTAAATTCATTGTCGGCATGGCCCTTAACCTTATGAAAGGTCACATTATGCATGGCGGTCAGGTTGATCAGTTCTTTCCAAAGGTCGCTGTTAGCAACCTCGGCCTTTGCACTGTTCTTCCAGCCGTTTTTGACCCACTTGCCTATCCAGTTCTGTTCGAAAGCATTTACCACATATGCACTGTCGCTGTAGATGTCGACCTTGCACGGGCGCTTTAAAGCCTTAAGGCCTTCTATTACGGCCATAAGTTCCATGCGGTTGTTGGTGGTATCACGCTCACCGCCGGACATCTCTTTTTTTGCACCGCCGGCCATAAGGATAGCGGCCCAGCCACCGGGGCCCGGATTACCGGAACACGCTCCGTCGGTATATATTGTGACTTCGCTGATTACTGCCATATATTATCCGGATCAGGGCTTACTTATTACCCTTCATCTCCTGAGTCTTGTCATAAGCTGCAGTAACTGACTTGATTACGGCATTTCTCAATCCGTTCTCTTCAAGTGCCATGACGCCTGCGATCGTTGTTCCTCCGGGGGAGCATACCATATCCTTCAAAACTGCAGGATGTGTACCTGTCTCAAGAGCGAGCTTGCCTGAACCTGCTACGGTGGCAGCAGCGATCTTAAGAGCATCTGCTCTCTTGATTCCGAGGCTTACGGCTGCATCTGCCATAGCTTCGATAAAGAGCATTACATAAGCAGGACCTGTACCGGAAACGCATCCGATGGCATCCAATGTATTCTCATCACAGAGGATCGTCTCTCCGCATGTACCAAGGAGCTTGAGGACAAATTCGGACTCCTCATCACTCAATCCGACAGGACAAACAGCGGCTACACCGAGTCCTACCTGTGCGGGAGTATTGGGCATGATCCTTACGAACTTTCTGCCTTCACCGAGGATGCCGCCGATCCTTGCGCATGTAACTGCAGCGGCGATCGAAAGAACGATCGCACCGGGCTTAAGGCTGTCCTTAATGCTCTTTAACGCATCATCGAAATGAATGGGCTTTACAGCCATTAAGACATAATCAGCACCTTCAACCGCCTCTTTAGCGGAAGAAGCCGCATTAACGCCCAGGTCTGCCACACACTTTGTGCATGCTTCCGTATATACATCAAAGCACCATGCCTCTTCAGGCTTGATGACTCCGCCATTTACAAAACCGCCCAAAAGGGCCTTACCCATATTACCGGTACCGATAACTGCTAATCTCATAGAGCTGCACTCCTTATTTAATATAAATAAAGTCGAGACAATCTTAACATTACCCTTGACATAGTGCAAACCAACGATTAAACTGTTCGTTGCAAATAGGGGAGTGGCTCAACGGTAGAGCAGCGGTCTCCAAAACCGCCGGTTGCGCGTTCAAATCGTGTCTCCCCTGCCAGAATTAAAAAGGAGTTTCCAAAACGGAAACTCCTTTTTCTTTTTCATTTTGTCCTCAAAACGGGATTTTTATCGCTTAAGTCGAAGCAACAGAAGTTGCTGCCGTATCGACAGATTCAGTCGCAACTGTTGCAGAAGCGCTGGTATCGGCAATGTATTCTCTGATGTCAGCATCGTTAAGGATCTTCTTGGGCACGACATCAATGACGATATATGTGATCTCGCCCTTCTTGACGGGAACGATCCTGAAGCCATAGTCTCCCTTTACGTAGAATTTTGTATCTCCGTTGTACTCACCGAGCTTAGCCAGGGCAAGATCCATTGCCTGTGTCATGTTCAACTCGGGATAAAGTGCCTGGAAAGTGGAAGACAAAAGCATCCATACGGGATTGAAATCTTCACCATATTCGACGTACAACCTCACATAAGCGAGTTCACCGTCATTTCTTCTTGTAGCTCCTTCAATACCTGAATTGATCGTGGACTTTGATGGACCTGAGAAGAAGTCAACATATGAGGGATTGCCTGTTACAGTTGCCTGATCTCCCAAAATGCTTGGTTCAACAGCCGGGTCAACATAAGGCACATTGCCGTAACGGAAGTCAAGACCGCTTCCAAGAAGTGAATGTATGACCTCTGTATCATTAAATCTTGTATTGAACTCATCAAGGGTCATGCCCATAGAAGGAGTGATTGCGTTAGGAACAGTAAAGTAGATTACAGCTACGATGATCGCAACGAAAACCAGAGCAATGCAGACAGGGATCACAGGATCCTTCTTGCACTTTTCAGAGAAAGGGAGGGCTCTGAACCTGGCATTTGCTTCCCTTTCCTTAGCCTTTCTGGACATAGGCTTATTCTTGGAAGATCCGGATTTTTTCTCCTTCTTCGCTTCAGCCTTTTCAGCCTTATCAGTCTCATCGGCTTCGTCAGCCTTATCACCTTTGTCCTCTTCGGCAGGCTCTTCAGTCTTTACTTCATCGGCAACTTCACCGGCAACCTCATCGGCTGTTTTTTCGACTGATTCTTCAGCGGTTTCTTCAGAGACCTTTTCTTCGACTTCCTTGTCGACCTTTACTTTGGTCTCTTCACTGCTCTGTTTATTATTCTGGTCAGGCTTATTACCCTTATTCTTAGATTTAGACATATTCTGATCCTCCGGTTCAACCTGCATATTATAAAGTTAAAGTTAACCGTTGTAAAACCATTCCTGAAGCAAGGCTTCCCAGAATCGTGTACAATAGAGCAGATAGGATCAAGTTTAGGGGGATAAAACTATGTCTCATCTTATAATCTCCGGTGGCACCAGAGGGATCGGAAGAGCATGTGTAAGCCTTTTCGCCGGAAAAGGTTATAAAGTCTCGTCTTTAAGCCGTACCGGAACACCTGATAATGCCGTAGAAGGCGTTTTATACCTGCAATGCGACGTCAGGGATCCTGACTCCGTCAAAAGCGCTGTAGAAAAAGCGGTCGGAGAAAACGGTCCGGTTGACGTACTCATTTCAAATGCGGGAATCGCCGTTTCCGGACTTGCACAAGACTTCAAGTACCAGGACTACAGAGACGTGATGGATACGAATTTCGGCGGCCTGTTTAACCTTGCAAGCGCAGTTATTCCATACATGGTCAGACAAAGCAAAGGCGTTATTCTTGCCACTTCTTCCATGTGGGGACAGACAGGTGCATCCTGCGAGGCATTATACTCAGCCAGCAAAGGCGCCGTCGATTCTTATATCAAGGCTCTTGCCAAAGAATTGGGACCTTCAGGAATCAGAGTTAACGCTGTCTCACCGGGCGCGATCGATACCGACATGATGAGCGGATACGATTATGAAGCTAAAAAAGTCATCTGCGACGATACTCCGCTCGGCAAGCTCGGATCACCGGAAGAGATCGCTGAAGTCATGTTTTTCCTTCAGTCCGATAAGGCTTCGTTCATCACGGGACAGATAATCGGCGCGAACGGCGGATACCTGATTTAATTGCGTCTTGTGTTTCAATCATTTAGAATATTTAAGTTGTGTCAAATAAAATCATGACTACTATGCCTCAGAAAGGAGAGGACTTATGGCCACTAACAACTATTCGAAGATCACACCTGAGATCATGCGTCTTGCTGAGATCTGCCAGTCTAACGCCATAGATCCGAAGCTCTACACCAAATATGATGTCAAGCGCGGCCTCAGAGACATTAACGGTAAGGGCGTATTAACCGGATTAACAAAGATTTCCGAAGTTAACGCAACAAAGGAAGTAGACGGAAAGACTGTTCCCGCACCCGGCGAATTATACTATCGCGGAATCAACGTAAAAGACATGATCAAGGGACAGCCTGAAGATATGCACTGCGGGTTCGAAGAGACCACATATCTTCTTCTGTTCGGCAAACTTCCGAACGAACAGGAATTAAGGGATTTCAGGGTGCTTCTTGCGGAATCCAGATCAAAGATGCCCAAAAATTTCTTCAGGGACGTAATCATGCAGAAGCCTTCTTCTGACCTGATGAATAATATCCAGAGAGGTGTCTTGAACCTCTACGCTTACGATACCCAGGCTGCGGATATCTCCATTCCGAATGTCTTAAGACAGTCGCTGGAACTCATATCCATCTTCCCCAGCCTTGCAGTACACAGCTACAACGCAATGCGCTATTACCTCGACCGTGATTCTCTCGTAGTTCACAGACCGAGACCGGATCTTTCCATTGCAGAGAACTTCCTCTACATGCTTAGAGCTGACAACAAGTTCACACCTCTGGAGGCAAAGATCCTCGACGTATCTCTCATGCTCCACGCTGAACATGGCGGCGGTAACAACTCCACATTCACGACTCATGTCGTTACAAGTTCAGGCACGGATACATATGCTTCCGTAGTAGCTGCTTTGAGCTCACTCAAGGGACCCAAGCACGGCGGTGCAAACATCATGGTAGTAAAGATGTTCAAGGAACTCGAGAGAAGCATTTCCGACTGGGAAGACAACGACGAGATCCTCGCTTATCTTGAGAGGATCCTGCACAAGGATGCATTCGACCGTTCAGGCGTAATCTACGGTATGGGACATGCAATCTACTCTATCTCAGATCCGAGAGCCCAGATATTCAAGCGTTACGTAAAAGATCTTTCTGCAGAGAAGGGCCGCACCAAGGAATTCGAGTTCTACGAAAGAGTCGAAAAACTTTCAGCAGAGCTTATCGCCGCAGAGCGCAAGATCTATAAGGGCGTATCTGCCAACATCGACTTCTACAGCGGATTCGTTTATTCAATGCTCGGCATCCCGATGGAGCTCTACACTCCCCTCTTTGCCATTGCAAGAATATCAGGATGGTCAGCTCACAGGATCGAAGAGCTCAACGGCAAGGGCAAGATCATCCGCCCTGCTTACAAGAGCGTTCAGTCCAAAGTCAAATATCACCCTATCGGCGAAAGAGAGTAACCTAAGTACTTTCAAACGGATTTCTTTATGGCTTGATTCCATTCGAATCAAGCCATTTTTTCGCATTCTTCATTCCAGACTTCTTTTGCAAGGCGGAAAACAGCCCAGCCCTTAGGCCAGCCGACATACATCGTCGCATGAGTGATTATCGAAGCTATCTCTTCTTTTGTAACCCCATGGGCTTTTGCATTCTGAAGATGGTAGATAAGCGAAGAATCGGTAATTCCCGATGCCATCAGTGACACTACGGTAATAATGCATCTGGTCTTTACATCTATGGTTCCGTCATTCCAGACTTCTCCGAAAAGGACATCATCGTTAAGGTGTGCGAACATCGGCGCAAATTCACCGAGCTGCTGTCTTCCTGCTGTCTGAACGATCTTTTCACTCATATCAATTATCCTCCTTAATCTTCTGACTTCCCGTAGTCCAAACATGTTTTTCTTTTGAATTCGAAGGCTTGTTCTGAGCCATGACTCCTGCTAGCGGATGCGGAATATAAGGTTCCTCGAGATACCTGATCTCATCTTCTGTAAGCTCAAGTTCAGTTGCTTTTACCGCGCCTTCGATGTGATGCATTTTCGTCGCACCCACAACAGGTGCAGTTACCTTAGTAAGAAGCCATGCCAGAGATACTTCAGTCATCGTAACTCCGCGCTTTTCCGCTATCTCGCATACTCTTCCGATGATGACATTATCAGTATCCGCTGTCGCATCATATTTGAACTTAGCATAGCTGTCTTCTGCTGCTCTCTTTGTATCTGCTTCACCGGGTTTTCTTGACAGACGTCCGCTTGCAAGTGCGCTGTATGGAGTAAGAGCGATGTTCTCTTCATCACAATAAGGAACCATCTCTCTTTCTTCTTCACGGAATATCAGATTATAGTGACCCTGAATTGATACAAACTTTGCAAAACCTTCCTTTTCTGCAATTGCATTTGCCTTTGCTATCTGCCATGCAAAGCAGTTCGAGATTCCGATATAACGGGCTTTGCCTTCCTTAACGACACGGTTAAGACCATCCAGGATATCGTATATTGGTGTATTCCAGTCCCACATGTGATAGATATAAAGATCCACATAATCCATACCGAGATTTGAAAGGACCTGTGATTCCTCTTTCGATCTCATCCGGAGTGCGGGGAAGGAATTTGGTAGCGACAACAACGTCTTCACGCTTCGCAAAATCGCGGAGTGCCCTTCCTACATACTGCTCACTCGTACCGCTCTGATATGCGATAGCGGTATCGTAGAAATTTACTCCGAGATCTAAACCTCTCTTAATGATCTCTCTGGAATGCTCCTCGTCCAAAGTCCAGCTGTGCTGTCCGGTCTTTGCTTCGCCAAAACCCATGCATCCCATGCAGATACGTGAGACATTAAGTTCCGAATTGCCTAGTTTTGTATATTTCATGATGAATCTCCTTTTCACAAAAGTCTTAAAATGCAGTTGTTTGTTATCTCGAATATCGTCTGATAAGTGAAATCAACATTTGCTTTATTCATAGCTTCACGCTGCTTATCAGTTACCGTTGTATAAGGATAGATGCCGAACATAAACGGGAAGAAAACATATATGAAGCTCTTTATATCTGCTTCATTCATATCCGGACAGAACTTCTTAAGTATCTTTTGGATATTTCTCAAGGATTCTCCGTATGCGACCTTGAACGACACCAGGAGCTCCGGCCTGCTGTTTGATTCCATATCGTAGTTATTCATTGAAAGGAGTTTCAGGAGCTGTTCCCTTTTAGCTATAGAAGATGCAATCATCTCTGACAGCTGCTTTTTTGAAAGCTTCGCATTCTCATTAAGAATGCCCTGAAGATCTTCGTTCCAGCGGTCGTATTCCCTGGTATAGAGAGCGAGGAATATCTCCTCTTTAGTCTGGAAATAGTTATAGATCGATGTTCTCGTAAAGGATGTGACATTACCGATCTCTTTTAACGTAATGTCCTTGAAGCTCATGTTCTTGTAGAGCTGTTCACATGCGCTGATTATCTCTTCTTTTCTGGCTGCAGTTAATTCCGGCGATCCTTTGGGCATAAGTAAATCCTCTTTTTCGAATCATATTCTGACACTGTGTCAATATCATTCTACAGCATTCTGACACCGTGTCAAGATATAAAACCGGAAACAAAAAGAGGCACCTTTGAAAGATGCCTCTTTGATAACTCAAAAACTTAGTGTGGTTTTCTTATTTGAGATAAGGATTAAGCCTCATCTTCAACCTTTCCGAAAAGGTTAAGTCTGAAGAGCATTGCCTCATCATCAGGATCGGAGCAGGAGATCTTTGCGTTGCATACGATACCGCCCTCGATAAGCTTCATGATACCAGTCATCTGGCTGAGCTTGCTCTTAAGATTGAAACGGTCACCTTCGTCTGTGAGAAGAATTACGTTTCCCTTGCACTCATCAAGTGCCTTCATAAGTGTTGCTACGTCAATGTTGTCTAATACAAATGCTTTCATATTCTAATACCTCCTAGAGTATTGTTTTGTCCTTTTAACTTATCCCCAAGGCTTTTCCCTTGGACAGCCTAATGGTACACTTTCTCACTTTCTCAAACAATGGGTTTGTTAAACAACTTGCATAATACAAAGGCCTTGTTTTTGTGCATATTGTACATAACAAGGCCATAAAAACAATCAATCTGACAAATATGCAATTTCCCGTAAACGCATTGAATACGGGCTTTTTACGGAAATTACTCGCTGATGAGCTTTTTCGCATACTCTGTGTTATCAAGAGTAGCGAAGTAATCGTTAAGAGTCTGTGCTCTTCTGATCTCCTGAACGGATCCGTCCTCTTTGAGAAGGAGCTCAGAACACCAGAGTCTGCCGTTATAGTTGTAACCCATGGCAAATCCGTGGGCACCTGCATCGTGAATCGCAAGGTAATCACCCATGTCGATCTTCGGAAGCATTCTGTCTACGGCAAACTTATCGTTATTCTCGCAAAGGCTGCCGGTTACATCGTACTTGAAATCGCAGGGTTCGTTTTCCTTGCCGAGAACGGTAATGTGGTGATAAGCACCGTAGATTGCAGGTCTCATGAGGTTTGAAGCACATGCGTCTACGCCGATATATTCCTTATAGATGTGCTTCTCGTGAACAGCCTTGGTAATGAGCATTCCGTAGGGAGCGAGCATGAATCTGCCCATCTCTGTATAGATAGCAATATCACCCATGCCTGCAGGAACAAGAACGCGCTCAAACTGCTTTCTTACGCCCTCGCCTATTGCCATGATGTCATTTTCTGAATCCTCAGGCCTGTATCCGATACCTACACCGCCTGAGAGGTTTACGAATGAGAATTCGATGCCGACTTTCTGAGCGATCTCGACAACAAGCTCGAAAAGCTGTCCTGCAAGTGTCGGATAGTACTCATTTGATACTGTGTTGCTTGCAAGGAATGCATGGATACCGAACTTCTTAACACCGTGGGCCTTAAGCTGTGTATATGCTTCAATGAGCTGCTCTTTGGTCATTCCATACTTGGAATCACCCGGGTTATCCATGATGCCGTTGCTGAGCTTGAAAACTCCGCCGGGATTATATCTGCAGCTCATGGTCTCAGGGAACTGGGGTCCTAAGATCTGCTCAAGGAAAGGAATGTGTGTAATGTCATCGAGATTGATGATACCGCCCAGATTGGCACAAAGTGCGTATTCTCTTGCGGGTGTATCGTTTGAAGAGAACATGATCGGGCCGCCTACAGCATCGGCAAGAACAAGTTCTGCCTCTGAAGAGCAGTCAAAACCGAATCCGTAGTCGTTGATGATGTCCAGAATATAAGGGTTGGGTGTTGCTTTTACTGCAAAGAACTCGTTAAAGCCCTTATTCCAGGCAAAAGCTTCCTTTACGCGCTTGCAGTTTTCACGTATTCCCTTCTCGTCATAGATATAAAACGGTGTGTGATGTGTTTTTGCGATCTCTTCGATCTGGTTCTTAGTAACAAAAGGCTTCTTTTCCATAGTCATAACCTCTAAAAAAACATATGAGGTAAGGTAACATTTTATTAGGCGAAAAACAAGATATTTGTGCTATATTTACCCTGGAAGAAGGGTTTTCTTCACCAACAAACATTTTATGGAGGTTTTTGATATGGATAACAGCAATATTCCTGAAGAGTATCGTCCGATATCTATGTGGGGTTATTTCGGATATGAGATCCTGTTCTCTATCCCGATCGTAGGCTTTATCTGCCTTATCGTTTTCGCACTCGGTGCAAAGAACGTAAACAAGAAGAATTTCGCAAGATCTTACTTTTGCTACACCATCATCGTATGTCTGGTCGCAATCGTAATCTTTGCCATCATGATGGCAACAGGCGCAGTTTCCGCACTGTCGGAAACATTCTGAGTCAGAAATAAGCAGCTTTATCAGACGGTTTCTTCAATAACCGTCTCGATCGCAACAGGATCTTCGTCTTGATCAAAATTACCCGTGATTCCGTAACCGGTATTCGGCACCATCTTTGAGTAGACGATATCTGCAGCAAGTACCAGCAGAAGGGTCAATGCCAGTGGCAATAAGACCCTTCTGTTTATTTTACGGATCATATTATCGAGAAGGGGCGCAAGCACGTAGATAAACGCAAGCGCGCATATTCCGAATACGAAAAGTCCTTCTGCGCAGATCCTTCCGTGCAGATTGAGGAAATACCCGTCGTAATTCCACCACTGCGCACCAAAGATCTCTTCCAGAGCCCAACCGGTAAAATACTCCACCGTACCGCAAAGCGTGACCGCAGACACAAAGAAAATAAACGGCCTTTTGCGCACTCTTGTCAAAAGTGTAAGAACGATAAGTCCTCCAACGCCGTAGATCGGCAGCCATGGTCCGTGAAGGACGCCGCGGTTTATGAGTTTTCCTTTCATAAGGAAGTAATACAAAAGTTCCCACATCCATCCGAAATTAGAGAAGATAAAGAACATAATGACAAGAGACAATACCGAATAGTGTCTTAAGTAATGGATATTCTCAAGTGAAGGGATCTTACGCGTTTCAGGGATTGGAGATAATCTCGAAGGATAAGACAGGCCCTTGGCTTCGCTCGCATAAGTCTGCATCTTCAACTTCTGGGACTCCCTGTTCTCGTATTCTATCTCGTCTTTGTTGTTCCAGAGAACTACGCCAAGGTTCTTTGCAAAGAACTTCTCATGGGGAGTATCAATGCCTTCAAGTTCAACAGCCGGCTTCTTAAGTGTCTCGATAACGTCGGAATACTTTTCTTCCAGAACTTCCGGTTCTGCCGCAGCAAAGAGATACTCATCATTAAGGATCTCCGTTCCGGGAATCTTCTTATCCTTGGCATACTTTCTGACCTTGGTGTAGAACTCAGTGTAACAGCATACGAAGTAAGGATTTGCATAAAGGATGTTGGCAATGCCCAATGTAAAGAATCCGAGCACATACCAGCCCATAAGGCTCATGAACAGGGCAAAAACCTTCCTCTTATTGCCTCTCATCATTCTCCAGGACAGTTTCAATGCCTCGACAGGTCTTACATCAGGGTTCTCAGCTATGATATAAGGCACGAGGATAAGTCCGCAGTGAATAACCGGGAAAAGACCAACCGACATGATCCCGACGATCTCAAATATCGTCTTAAGAGCCATTACCAATGAGGCTCTCGTCCATCTTTTAACTCTTACGAGATAAAGATATCTCGAGAACGGCACTTTCGAATATACACGTCCCTCAAGGAATATCCTTCGGCTCACGGCCACATATACGTTACGTATGTAGATCCACGTAAATCCGGCAAACAACAGCATACCCGTAGCAATTATGATCTGGGCGATACTTTCGGAACCGGCATACTGGACTATTATGGAATACAAGTTGGAGAAAATGGTATCTTCGACAACGTAATTTATTACCTGGTTTAAGATGCCTCTCGTTCTGCCAAACGTCTCATTGACCTGTTCATTCTCAAAGCTTTTGTTATACAAGGCCTGTTCAATGCCTGTATAAAGCGAGTCTGCATCCTGGTCGATCGTGGTGTAAGCGTTTTCTATGCGCTTAATATCCTGGACACCGGTAAATTCATAAACCGCATCAATAGTGTCGGTAATAACCTGTCTTCTTACACTGATAAGGTTATCTGACGTAAGAAATTCTGACTGGATGATCAGCGCGAAAAGGCATGCCGCAACATACATCAGATAATGATGCTTGAAATTCCTTTTTGCATCCCGCTTGAGTTCTTTACGCGAGAAGACGAGTTTACCGCTTTCTGGCTCCAGTGTAATCCACCCCCATCCTGGGCTTATTCTAACAAAAAAACTGCGCAAATCTCAATCGTTTGCGCAGTTCTTATTAGATAAATTAAATCCGGTAAAAAATCTGTTGTGAATTACATGCAGGTATATCCACCGTCAACAGGGAGGTTAACACCTGTTACGTATGTTGTTGCTGCAGAAGCAAGGAAGCAGATAGCAGTATCGAGCTCACCATCGTTGCCGTATCTCTCGAGAGGGATCATTGTTCTTGCATTAGCCTGGAAGAACTCAGAATCCAAAGTCTCCTTTGTAAGAGGGCTGTAGAAATAACCGGGGCAGATAGAGTTAACAGTGATGCCGTACTTACCCCACTCTGAAGCAAGTGCTCTTGTAAGGTTTACAACGCCGCCCTTAGCTGCATGATAAGGAGATGCCGGAGCAACCTTATTACCTACAAGGCCGTACATTGAAGCAATGTTGATTACGCGGCCGAACTTCGCAGGGATCATTGCCTTCTTTGCAACTGCTCTTGCAAGTCTGAAAGTACCGAAGAGGTCGATGTCGATCTCGTTCATGAACTGCTCATCTGTGATGTCTTCTGCAGGAGCAACTGCGCCTGTGCCTGCGTTGTTGACGAGAATGTCGATTTTGCCCATCTTAGCGATGATCTCATCGACTGCAGCATCAACTGCTGCTGTATCTGTAATATCAAGCTTTACTGCAAGTGTTTTTACGCCGTATGTCTTCTCAAGATCAGCGCAAACTTCTTCAAGCAAGTTCTGACGGCGGGCGATGGCTACGATATTACAGCCCTGATTTGCAAGAGCCTTTGCCATCTGAACACCAAGACCTGTGGAGCAACCTGTGATAACTGCTACTCTACCCGTAAAATCGAAAATGTTAGCCATAACTATTCCACCTTTTTTATTATTTTTGCCGGAGCTTTCCAACTCCACAAAAATTATACATAACCAATATCAGTTCATTAAATCAAAACCGTTTGCTTTTTCGAGCAATTTTGTCTCTTACTGTGTCGTTTCCATTAACTTTTAATCTCGTTTGCAAATAAACCCCTGATAATGATTTTCAATTCACCATCCGTAAGGCGAACTGTCTGCAAAATGGTATAATGGCTATATTCATAAAAAAACTACAGGAGGATCATTATCATGAAGTTTTTCAAAGGCAAGTGCGGAACAGTAGTAACCAAGCTTTTCGAGACCGAATGCGAAGGAGGTCCTCTTGAAGAACTTATTCCCAACACCACTGATGCTGCAGGCGAGAAGCACGTTCCCGTTATCAGCGTTAACGGTCAGGAAGTAACCGTCAAGGTCGGTGAGGTAGCTCATCCCATGATGGATGCGCACTACATCACTTTCGTTGCGCTTGAGACTGACAAAGGCGCCATTATCAGACAGCTTAAGCCCGGGCAGGATCCCGTTGCCGTATTCACCATCGGAGCTGATGAAAAGGTCATCGCTGCATATGAATATTGTAACCTCCATGGTCTTTGGAAAGCTGAAGCTTAATAAGGATCCTAGGTTGAACTAAAACTCATATGGGAACTCAAGGCCTTAAAGACAAAAGCAAACTTACAAGGTTCGAACTGATAACACTAATTGCGGCGGCAAGCATCACGATAACCCTCGTGTCAACTTGTTCGCCGCTTTATCCGTTTAACCCCTGGGATGATGCAAACTGTTTCTTTACTTTAGGCCGCGGAATACTGCATGGTCTTGTTCCCTACAGGGATCTTTACGAACAAAAAGGTCCGCTTCTATATTTCATCTATGCGCTGGTCGCATTGTTATCCGAAAAGAGTTTCATCGGAGCCTGGTTGATCGAGCTCGTGACAACATCTGTATTTGCCGTTTATTCATGGAAGCTCATCAAACTATTTACCGAGCCTTCCAAATACATGCTCGTACTCATGCCTCTCTTCCTCGGAATTACTTATTCAAACGGAATGTTCAATTTCGGCGGAAATGCAGAAGAATTCTGTTTCCCTCTCCTGACTGTAGCATTCTACTTTGGTCTTCGTGCCATCATTAACGGCAACGGACTTCCCAGTAATAAGGAAACTTTTTTTTGCGGTTTAATAACAGGCATACTGTTCTGGATCAAATTCACATTTATCGGATTCATTGCAGGTTTCTGTATCTATATTCTTGTTGCCGCAATAAAGAGAAAAGAAATTAAGAAACTCTTTTCTCTGATCGGATTATTCCTGGCCGCCTTCATCATCATCACTATACCGATACTGATCTATTTCGTTGCAACCGGTTCATTGGGAGATCTTTGGGAATCCTACTTCTACAATAAGATCTTTTACGTCAATACATCAGTAGCGTACGGCATCATGAAAGTGCCTGTAATTAAAAACATCATTACAGTGGTAGTATCGCTCGGCATGGTATCAGTCGAGTATCCTCACTTCCCTGTCCAGATACTGTTAACACTGGCTTCTTTCTTCTTTATAAGCAAAGAACACCGCACCAAAGCACTCAGATTCTTTCTGGTCACATTCGTATTTGCGGCATTCTTTGCTTTCTTATCTTCATCGGTAATCTACTACTACGGATATATTCTCTCTTATTGTTTCGGCCTTGGTCTGATTCCCGTTATCTGGCTCCTCGGAAAACTCGAGAAAAAGCTCAAAGAACACAAAGATCTGATAAAAGCTCTTTCACTGATCTTTTTCTCAGTAGGATATGTATTAACGATTCTACTCTGCAAAAACATGTATCTGTTCCTTCAGCCCAAGCAATATCTTTCCCAGTACCGCATAGCAGAAACGATCAAACAGACACCTGATGCCAAAGTGCTTACATACGATTTTATGGATTCGGGTTTCTATACGGCCGCTGAGATATTACCTGCCAACAAATATTACTGTTATAACAACATTGCAGACCAGTTTCCTGCGATCAGAGAAGAGCAGAACAGATTGATCGAAGAAGGCTACTACGACTATGTGGTAACAACATACTTCGCTGAATTCGATTCCGAAAACTATGAATTGATCCAGGAAGAATCCAGCAAGTTCGTTGATTACACAAGCAAACCGATTCTGGACTACTACAAGTTATATAAGAGAGTTAATTAACCGGAATCCTTATACCACCTGGAAAATATAGAACTTAAGATAGTCCGTCTCAGGAACGTTCCAGAGTATCGGGTGATCAGGAGCCTGTGTCCTTGCTTCTATCTGCCTTAAGCTGACACTCGCATCTCTTGCAGCAGAGGCCAGCATCTTTCTGAAGAGTTCATCCGTCATGAAATGAGAGCATGAGCATGTCGCAAGATAGCCGCCTCTAGGAAGAAGCTTCATCGCCTTAAGATTGATCTCCTTATATCCCCTTCCGGCCGAATCAACCGTATCTCTCGACTTGGTAAAAGCCGGCGGATCAAGGATTATGTAATCGTATGAGTGATCTTTCTTAGCTGCCATATTCGTCAGGAGCTCGAAAACATCCTCGCAGACATAATCGATCTTATCCTGAAGTCCGTTCCTTTCTGCATTCGCTTTAGCCATCTCCACAGCCTGTGAAGATATGTCGACGCTTGTTACGTGCTTTGCGCCGTTATAAGCGCAGTTAAGGCCGAATGAACCGGTATGTGTAAAGCAGTCAAGAACCGTCTTGTCCTTAGCAATCTTTGCAGCAGCAAGCCTGTTATATTTCTGGTCGAGGAAAAATCCTGTCTTCTGTCCGTTCTCGACATCAACAGAGTATTTAATCCCGTTCTCTGTTATCTCGGTAAGACAGGAATAATCTGCGCCGCCATACCAGCCTTTGCCGAGATCAAGACCTTCCTTGCTTCTTAATGCAAGATCATTTCTCTCGTAAATGCCTTTAAGAGGCTCACCTATCTCCTCAAAGACAGTCATAAGAGCTTTGTAGATAACATCTTTATTGAGCTCAATTCCGAGACATGCAATCTGTGTTACGGCAATATCGCCATATCTGTCGCACGTGAAACCCGGCATCTGGTCTGCTTCGCCGTGAATAATCCTGCAGCATTTGAAGTCATCACCGGGCATGACAGTCTTACGGTACTGGACCGCATAAAGAATGCGTCTGTACCAGAACTTCTGGTCGAACACATCGTTGCTGTTGCGGGAAATTATCCTGACAGCAATCTTGGACTTAGAGTTATAAAAACCTGCTCCCTGCCAGCTTGATCCTTCGAAACAGTCAACGATACAGCCGTCCGTGATATCACCTTCAGACGATACTATCTCGTCTCCGTATACCCACGGATGTCCGTTCTTCAATGACCTTGCAGCCTTTGAAGTTATGCCAAGTTTTGGAAATGCTCTTTCTGACTTCATCTTGCTTTTACTGCTTCCTTATCAAGCCCACGGATCCTGGGACTTAGGTGCTCTGATCATCGCAAGAAGCATCTGGTCTTCAATAAACCACTGATTGGTAGAAACCTTATGACGAAGCAGGATGTGACGCTTTGTATCAGCTCCGGAAGATGAGATGAAGATCTTCATTCTGCCGTCGATCTCCTGGTCATAACCCTTCTCCGTCTCAACTGTATAAGGCATTGTGGGAGTATAGTCATTATCAGGTGATGTTCCCTTGAAGAAAGAACGTACGATATGTTCACCGTCAGCCATTCTGTCAGCAAGGAACTGCTTCTCATATGTGGATAATCCGTATGGACCCTTAAGGTATTCAAGCATCTCATATGTCTCATCTTTGTTGACAAAGTAGTGCATCATTACCGCAAGAAACAGAGCAGCACCATATTCAGGTTCATTAAGTGATGCCTGGGGCATAGCCTTAAGCTCTTCAAGATTATTGGGAAGCTTATCGAAAGTAATGATCATAGGATTATCCTCCATATTTCTTTATCAGGGTTTTACCCACCACAAGATTATAACATTAAGACCGGGCATTCGCTTAAACATATGCCCGGTCTTAATCATACGGAGATTCCCATCATATCAAACAGCACTGCGCTTTTCTGAAGGGATGTCATAAGCTGTAATGACGGCACCGAAGTCATCGACTATCTTCTTTACCTTGCCGCTGCCCATACCATAGTTGCTGCATACGTAATTCACTGAAACATGCTCATTGCAACGGAGGATCACGATACAGGCATTCTCAATGCTGCTCTTCATAAGTGAGTCAACCTTCTCCCAAAATGTACCGGCACAGACAGTGCTCCGTATTGTTTTGGTATCAATGGGAAGGAGCTTTATGCCGAGCTTCTCTTCATAGTATCTTCTTACAAACTCACACGCCTTACGGACATAGCGCCTTATTGTCCTGTGGGTATAGTAAGTCTCTTTGGCGACAGTCTGCTCGGAACTTCTGGACTCAAGATAAGCAACAGCTACCTTATACTCGTAGTCTTTCATATTTTTTGCTGCATAAGCCAGAGCATTATAGATGTTATCTCTAATACGCGCATAAATAACGGCGTATTCTGCGTATCCGTTATCAGCAAGCTTTCTTACTGCCTTATCGATCATGTTTGGCCTTCTGAAAATATCCTTTACTGTGCAATTAAATTCGATCATAAAAACACTCCTAAATACCATCAAGGTTTGCTACAATAGAACAAACATTCGTTTTCTTATGGGGTTATGATACCAAATCTTCAGCCGTAAGTAAATGATAGTTTTCGAACATAAAATCAATATATTGTGTTTTGACAACCGCAAACGGTTGTTTTATCTCTATTTTATATTTAGACATTAAGTTAAACTATGAATTTAACAAAATGTTTTTACTAATAAACCTGCAAAGCAGTTTTTTGATGATACAATTAATGTATTAACCAATATTCGAGGGCTTTATGAGGGTACGTTATCTTTCAGAGTTGATTGTGATATCCCTAATATTGGTGGCAATGATAATTGCTACGGTTTTCAAACGGAAAAAATTTCTCGAGAAGACCGCTTCCAGTCTTTTCAATGTTTTACTCTCGATTATCATTCCGCTTGCAGGAAACGTTCTTGCATTGTTTACTGATCTTGATTATATAGCCGAAGCCGGATATACAGTGATGCAGCTCGGTGAATGCTTCCTGCTCTATAATCTGATGATATTCATTACTGATTACTGCGGCTTCAGATACAGGCGTTCTCCGGTTCAGATCATAACGATCGTTCTTCTCTCGCTTGTTTCATTATCTCTATTCCTTAACCCGGTATTTCATCATATGTTTACCACTAAAGCTTACTCATTGCCCGAAGGAGGAACTTACTTCGGAATAGCACCGGGCTGGGCAAAGCTATTGTGTTTCTGTCTGCTTGAATCTTATCTTGTACTCATGATCGCAATTCTTATAGACAAGTGTCTGAAGATATCCTCTGCATATATCGAACGCTATATCGTCATTATTTTCGCGATAGTCGCATATATGGTTTTCTTCTTCGCGTCATTTTCCAACAGACCGGTCAACTATTCGCTCATCGGATACATCATCTGCGGATTCCTGCTCTTCCTCTTTACTTTTATTTATAAGCCGGCATTTATCAGAAGAAAACTTGCTGACTCGGTTGTCGGAAACCATATCGACGGTATCATCTTCTACGATACTGACGTAAACGCGCTTTATGCCAACGACAGAGCTTATGAGATCCTTCACATAGGATCAGGCGATCCGGATAAGTGCACCGACAAGCTGATCGAAGTTATGGGCGGCGGCGATCTCGGTGTTGATTTCGACATATCAACGCGTTTCAAAGACAGCGAAGGCGAAAAATATACATATATCCGCATCACTCACCGTTTGATGAAAGATAAAAGGAATCTGGATGTTGGCTCCTTCTTCTCCATTCATGACAACACAGAGCAGGTAGAACAAGACGAAGAAAGACAGTACCTCGCTACACACGATGTTCTTACCGGCCTTTCAAACCGTATAAGTTTTGAAGAACAAGTCAGGGAGATCATTAACGCTAATCCCAATGAGTCCTACATAATGCAGGTATCGGATATCAATGACTTTAAACTTATTAACGATATCTATGGCAGAGATAAAGCTGATGAGATCCTCAAAAAGATAGGAGACGATCTCAAAGAATTTGCTCATCCCGGTTCTGCATTCTGCAGATGGAGAGGAGACATTTTCTGCGCATTCCTCAAGAAATCTACTCTCAATATCGAGGCTCTGGAAAAACAGATCATGGATACATGGGCTTCTTCAGGAATCATCAATTCTCCCGTAATCATTCACGTAGGTATTTTTGAGCCCTCTGATGAAGATAAGAATCTTTCAGTAAGCGCAATGGTCGACAGGGCACAGCTTGCAATCTCCGGAATAAAGAACGATTACAACCGCTGCGTAGCCGTATATGATGACAATCTCAGAAAAGACAAACTCTGGGAACAGCAGATCACAGCAGAACTTGATTCAGCTCTGAAGGATGGTCAGATCATTCCTTATCTGCAGCCTCAATACCATGCAGACGGACATCTTGAAGGCGGCGAAGTTCTTGTAAGATGGAAGCATCCTCAGGAAGGTCTCATCCCTCCTTTCAGGTTCATTCCTATCCTCGAAAAGAACGGTATTATTGCCACAGTAGACAAATACATCTGGAGAAAAGCCTGTGAGATCCTGTCTGACTGGGCAAAGCGCAAAGACGGTCATGAGAAACTCAGTCTATCGATCAATATCTCACCTAAGGATTTCTACTTCATGGATATTTACGAGGTCATTACCAAGCTTGTAAAAGAGTATGATGTAAGCCCACGTCTTCTTCATCTTGAGATAACGGAAACATCCGTCATGAATAATGCGACCGAACACATCAAGACGATCAACAGACTTCGCGATTACGGATTTACCGTAGAGATGGATGACTTCGGAAGTGGCTATTCATCACTTAACATGCTTAAAGATATGCCTGTAGATATTCTCAAGATCGACATGGTATTCCTCGGCAAGACTGATGATTATAAAAAGTCCAAGATAATCCTTAACAGCATCGTCGACATGGCAAACAATCTCGATATGCCTCAGATCACTGAAGGCGTTGAGACCAAAGAACAGTTCCAGATGCTGAAAGAAATGGGATGCAAACTGTTCCAGGGCTATTTCTTCTCAAAGCCCGTTCCGCTCGATGAGTTCGAAAAGCTTCCTTTGATCTGGGAATAACGCATGGTTAAATGCTTATTTAGTGCATGCGCAGTATTTCAATAATTAATGCAAAACGGTAAGTATTGTTAGGATATACGTAGACACAATAGTGGAAATCCGTGTCATTATTCGGATCCTTCTTAACAAGCGGCAGATCATCTTGAGATACTTCATATCTTACAACAGATTTATCCTTAATATCCTTTGCATTCACTCCGGCACCATTATTGACAGCATTTTTGACGGCCTGTCCACAGCCGGCAGGCAATGCTTGACAGAGTTTCTCTATACTACTGTATTTTTTGGTTTCAAAAGCATAGTAAGTACTGCCGTTGTAATTGATCATGCCATATCTGTCTGAAACATATGCATATTGAGGCATACAAGCCTCCTCAGCATGGAAAACGGTATCGCTTTCTTCCATCTTGTAAATGTAATTGGCAATCTGAACACCAAAAAAGAGAACGACAGACAAGAACAATACCGCTACAACTATCAGCACTTTACGGATCTTCATATAACTTTCCTCCCTGATATCATTCCCATACTCGCCAACTTACTATAGCGCACTTAATCAGTCTTTAATTAGAAACATCACCGTTATAGTACAACGTATATACGGCATCCTTCTGTTCTTCTCCCATTATGGTAACGATAACACTTTCTTCGCTCCAATCAACTTTCCAATTGGATTCACACATGGATTTTCCGTCATTGGACAGCGAAAAATCAACACTGCAGATCTTTTTGTTATTGTTATCCTTTAAAACGATCCTTCCGTCCTGAGAGCCAAACGGCCAATCCGGACTGCTTGTTGCCTGTAATTCAACAACATACTGCCCGTTGGTCTGAGTATCCTTAGTACGTGGTATATGATCGACTATTTCTATGAGAACCGGAATAGCGACAATATGAAGTATTATTGCTGCAAAGGTAATCAAAAACGCTATAAGACATCCGTGAGATTTTGGTTTGGATTCATTAACACTTACATCTGTCTGATTGTCCATACTTAACCTTTTTCTGATTACTCCGGAAATTACAGTCCCGCACTAAATGAATAAACATTACTCTTTCCGAGTCTGTCGATTATGCCTATTTGTGAGTTATCGTAGCCCAAGCCGGGAACTATTATGGTGCCTTCCAATTCTTCATCCGAAACCACATATCCTTTTACTGACTGAAAAAATACATCCACGACAATTATTACCATATCATCTTCAACCAGATATACATTGTAATGCTGAACATCATCGTATTTTTCAATTGCCTTATGTAAATAGCTGTTTTTATCAGCCAATTCATAGATTTCAGTCATTCTGATATCATACGGAGTTTCCACTTCATCGCTTGAGTAATTATCATTTACGACCGCTGCGATTTCAGTCATAACTTCTTCCCGTTTATTAATTGGCATCATATAATTGCAGGATGAAAGCAACATGCTTACACATAGTGCAAATATCAAGATAAAGACTTTCTTCTTTAATCTTCTCATTTCAATCTCCACTTTAAAAATTAACCATTCTGTTCTATTATCCTTACCATTATTAAAACCGTATATTAGCCGGGATCCTGTAATTCCCCCAAGACTTCCGGAATTTATTTATGCACCTACCGATACGAGAACACCTGACAATAAGCAGATCGCTATGTATGAGATCGAAGTAAATATAACTCCTGCTCTGAAGCGAGGCTTTCCGCGGTGTACTGTCGCAATGGTAAGTCCTGCAGCAAAGCCAAGCGCAAGAGTTCCCCACATTGCCAGGATCCTCTTAGGAGTATATCCGTAGATGCTGTAGTACAGACCGAGCTTGCTCATTGCGATAACCGCAAAGATTATGCTCTCTGACATAAGGAGTGTGACAAGTATCTTGGCAGGAACTGCAAACTTGCCGTTCTGATCGGATTTACCAAACATAATGATAGCCAGATAGACACACATGTTAACGGCCATTATTCCGACGAGTTCGAAAAATCCTTCCCTGGCATAATGTGATACCAGCATTCCCTCCGGAACATCGCCTACAAAGCCTCCGAGCATATAAGCGAGTCTTTTTATGAAGAACAACGCATACAACGCTACAAACACACCTGCGGCTATATAGACTATGGTTGCGGAAACAGTCTTTCCCTTGCCGATAAACTTGCCAAGCTTTGCACCGACTCTCTTCTCCCTCTCGCCGTCCGATTTAGCACTTCTGGACATGAGACCATAAAGATAGAAACATACGGGAATGGCAAATATCACTCTCGGAATTATCTCATAGATCTTTAGCTCATTCAGATAGTTTTCAAGATTTGAGAACAGATTACTGAAGATCATTCCTATATCCTCGTCTATCGATGCCATGAGACTTACCGCTATGATAAGAAGCACAAGCATTACGGGGATAAAGATGATAAGACCTACCGGGTTTTTCCTTGGTGCTCTTACTTCACCTTCAACAGGATCAGGTCTCTTAAAGCATTTCCAGTCAACAACAAAATTCGGGAATCCGGCAAATGACTTAACATAGAATCCGTGAATAAGGTCGGCCGGAATAAAGCCCGAGGTCTTCCCTCCGAGCAGTATCTCATTGGAGATAAGAACCGAGTATACCGCGCAAAGATGCATTGCAAATACGGATAATGCCTCATTGGGTCCGATCGTTGCTGTAAGACCTGAAAGAAAAGTCATCGCATACCAGAAGAACGTTTCTCTCGAAGGGTTTGCGTTAATGCCTCTCCTGCCCCTTCTCACGATCTCATTTACCGCGATGAAGAGCAGAGCGATTATGGGGTATGCTACTGACCAGGTAAGCATGTTGCCATCTATCAGGAACTCGTTCCCTGAAGGCAGCATAAGCCTTACATAAGCGTATGCTAAAGGATAGGCCAGGATAACTCCCAGCCTTTGTAATATAACTTTTTTGTCCATTGGTGATCAGTCCTCTCTGAACTCGAGAATGTCTCCGGGCTGGCAATCCAGCGCCTTACAGATATCGTTTAACGTCGAGAATCTTACGGCCTTGGCTTTCTGGTTTTTAAGTATTGAAAGGTTCGCCTGTGTTATTCCGATCTTCGCAGCGAGTTCGCCGGAGGAGATCTTACGTTTAGCCATCATTACATCAAGATTTACGATAATCATGTCTTTCTCCTCCTTTCTCAGATCGTAAGATCCATTTCTTCTTTCATGGTGATCGCTTTGGCAAAGACCACTCTGATGCTCAGAACAACCAGTGCCATAAACAGTGCGACTACTGATAAGATCCAGCAACCGTTCCAGATAAAACCGCCTACGATACAGTCTACCGCAATTCCTACCAAAGCGGCAGTAATAATTGTCATGATCTTTGTATTTGCTCTGTCGAAAACCTTATCCTTGCTCATATTATGAAGCATCTTGTATAAGGGAATCAAAACCAGATATCCGCCGACTGTTCCAAGATAGAAAACAACAGAAAGTCCTACGACTCTGGCAACATCAAATACCTCTGCCCAGCAGTAAGCAATATATCTTGTGATTATTATTCCAAACACATCGGCAACAACAGCCATAGCAGTGAACAGGATCGTAGCTATCTTGGCCCACCTGAGAATTACATCATCATAGCGCATATAACCATTCCTCCAAAAACGAATTAGCATGCTTTATGCCAGTATACTAACACAGCGTTTTTCGTTTTACAAGAGTTTTTTATCGATTTTCGATATATTTTTCTCGTTAGGCAAGGTTAAGGGATTGCAGCAAGGTTTTTCCTGTTTTGCTTTGTTGGTCAGTTCCGGAATCAGTTCTAAGATTGACGATTATTGGTATCGGCTATGGAATTTCAAGGCAATAATTCCAAAACCACTTCCATTTTTCACGCTGGTTGGAAGCGAAAACGGAACCAACATAAAACTAATACATTCCTCAGAACAAAAAAAGAGCTGCCTCATCAATGAGACAGCCCTATCATCAATCAATTAATAATCATATCAGATCTTTCTCGTTACATCTTCACCATAGATCGTTGTCCAATCATCTCTCATCGAGATCGGGATCCAGTCAAGCTCTTTGCAAAGATCTCTCATTTTATCTGCTTTGTCAGTGTTGCCGTTTTCGCGTTCAAGATCATCACAGCAAAGCATGAATGCAAGGCTCTTATACTTATTGTTTGTTGTTGTGAATTCAGCCATTGCCGAATCACCGGTGCTGTTACCGAATGAAAGAACGGGCTGAATACCGATTTCTGTCATGATCGCAGTAACCTTGTTCATATCAAGAGTCTTTATAATGAACTGTCCTCCGGTAACGAGCTTATCCTGATCAGTAAATGTATATTCCATGCCGTCTACATCACCCTGCCCTGTTGCAACGAGAAGTTCATCCGAACCGATAAGCTGGTTTCTTGGAATATCAACGGATCCTTTTATAAGTCCTCTTACAATAAGTCTGTCTGTACCGCTTACGATATAAACTGTAAAATCATTTGCCTGGAGATAATCGATAACTTGGAGCATAGGCTTATAGAAAGCTTCTCCCCTGGTCATGTTGTTATATCCGGGTGCAGGCTGATTCTTAAAATCTTCAACATATGCTTCAAACTCATCAATAGTCATGCCGGCAAAAGCCATAGCTACAGCCTGACCATGCTCGATCATCGATACTTCCACACTCTTGTCACCATCAAATTTAGCCTGAAGCCTGTTAGCAACATCCTTCTCAAAAGTTGAGGCTTTATCCTTGTAATCAGGATCTTCAAGCACACGGTAAACTAAAAGACAGTGATCAAAATAGTAAGGATCTGTCTCGCAGAGTATCGTTCCGTCCATATCAAAAACAGCTATCCTGTTCTCTATGGGAATGTAATCCGCGCTATTCTCATCGGTAACAGTTTCAATATAGGAAACTAAAGCTTTTTTCGCAGGGGCATTCTCCGTCCATAATGACAGAGGATCAACAATAGCAGCTTCAGTTTCAGCCGTTATCTCCGTCTCTTCAGTGACAACGGCTGAAACCTCTGTGATCTCAGTCCCGTTCTCACTTTCCGTGGTTGTAAATGATGAAGCCGGAGGGTCCGGCAGCGACTTGAAAGCAGATTCACGAATGCCCTTTACGCCGATGACGAGCAGCACGATGATCAGTGCAAAAGCCAGTACTGATAAAATTGCGGAAACGGCTTTCCAGTTTCTTAATTGCTTATCCTGGTTATCCATGATTACCTCCCGATAGAGTTCTTATATTTCTATTCTATGGTTTTAGTATTTTGATTATATTTGCATTAAGCAAACAATCCGTGTACATACTGTATCTTTAATATGGTCAACGGATAGATTTAAACATTCTGATCAGTCTCAAACAATTATCAATAAAACCTGCAAATGATGAATAAGCAACAGCTCCACGGTGAAATGTCTTATATGCAATATTCTGTTCACTTAAAAGATTAAATATCCTGTCAAACAGTTGTGATATAATCACTTTATGGTTTATGAAGGTGTTATCAAGGGCAGATTCGTTGAATTAAAGAGCATCACATTAGATGATGTTCAGTTTTCTTTTGATATCCGTTCTGCTCCGGAAAACCGCGAGACAGTCGGTGTTGTAGCCAAATCCGTTGAAGACCAGAGAAAATACATCGAATGGCAGATGAAAGAACCCGACGACTACTATTTCGTTATCTATAACAGAAAAGGCGAAAAGATCGGTCTTATCGGTCTTTACGACATCCAGGGTGATACTGCCGAGATGGGACGTGAAGTATGCTGCGGCAATTGCGTTGAGGTCATAGAAAGCGAGATCCTTGTTGAAGATTTTGCAATGGATGTTCTGGGATTAAAAACCCTTCATTCAGTTATCTATGCCAACAATGCCAAACACTTGAAGAATCAGAAGCACAATGGCCAGAAACCGGTTAGGACAGAGATCAGAAGCGGTGTGGAGTGCTACTATTTTGTGACTGAATTATCCAAAGACAGTCCCAAACGCAGAAAACTCGCAAAAGTAGGAGATGATTTCATTTGAGTAAGAGACTTATCAGTTTTGTTATTCCCTGCTATCGTTCAGAGAAGACGATCAGAGGCGTAGTTGAGGAGATCCTCGAACTTCATAAAACTCATATGGATGATGATTATGAGATCATCCTGGTAAGCGATGCATCTCCTGATAATGTTTGGGCTGAGATTGAAAAACTCAGTCAGGAATATCCGATTGTAAAAGGATATGAGCTTGCAAAGAATTCCGGTCAGCATGCTGCCCTTCTTGCAGGTTACAAAATGACCCACGGAGACATTGTAGTTTCTTTGGATGATGACGGCCAAATCGCCGTAGAAGATACATATAAGATCATTGACCATATGTATGAAGGCAAAGGCTACGATGTCGTATACGGCAAGTATGCCAAGAAGAAACAGAGCGAATTTAGAAACATCGGTTCCCGCCTCGCTTCACTTATGGGTATTTATCTTCTTAACTTCCCTAAGGATATGGAAGGAAGTAGTTTCTATGCTGCAAGAAAATTTGTCATCGAAGAAATGTGCAGATATTCCAATGCTTATGTATATCTGCCCGGTCTGGTCTTTAGAAGCACTCAGAATGTTGATGCCGTACTGGTAAACCACAGAGCAAGAGAAATCGGTGAATCTAATTACACATTCGGCAGGTTGTTTTCACTTTGGATCAATGGTGCTACGACTTTCTCTATAAAACCATTGAGACTTGCAACATTCCTGGGTTGCCTCTCTTCATTTGCCGGAGTCATCTTCAGCATAGTACTGGTCATCCGTAAACTTCTCGATCCTACTATTCAGGCAGGATGGGCATCACAGATGTGCGTAACGCTCATCATGACCGGAATCATACTTCTGCTTTTGGGTGTCGTCGGCGAATACGTCGGAAGAATCTACATGAGCGAGAATCATTCTCCTCAATACGTAATCCGACATGAAACAAAAAGCGATAATGAAGAAGAATAACTAATCTATTAACGGCATATCGCGGTTTTACTTCTTATACCAAGATCAGATAATTGCGTATAACGTAGTCTCATCACCTGTGCGGCACTGGCTTGCACCCCTGTTATATCTCAGGTAGAACTTATAGTTGGGATTCAGACTCTTTATATACTGCGGAATGGTAATGAGATCACTGTTCTTGTGATAGATTCTTACAGCAATATTTGCACCTGCAGCAATAACATTCTTAGCACCTGTAAGAGCCTTCATCTCACTGCCTTCAATATCCATAGTCAAAACGGCTACTTTCTCCGCACCGACCAGAGTGTCAATATCGATAACCTCTACACTGCCCTCTGTATCCTCTCCTTCTTTAAGTTCTACGAGGTATGATGCATCTTTGGAGTGGACAACTTTGAGCCATGCCTGCTTATCCAGAACACCCTTCTTAATGACCTGGATGTTATCGTATCCGCTTACCGTTTCACAGCACTTCTCATAGTTAATGTCATCACACTCCAGGGCAAGCATTTTGTATTTGTTACCGGTATAGTCTGACATCTGCGCGATACTCATTCCGTTGAAAGCGCCACACTCGACAACAAGTCCGTCACCGCATTTGTCGAACAAAAGATCAAGATTATAATCATGCTCCGTATCGTTCCATGTCTGTGAAAGCTCTGTAGCATCATGACCTACGGATGCATAAAGATATGCGAGCATTGTCTTGCGTGAAAACTCATCTTCCAACATTCCGTATGTTTCACTGAAAGCTTCAAGATTATCCTTAAGGAATGCTTCATCAATTATCTCGTGAGTGATAAGCCCTGTATCGACAAACCAATAGTCATTCAATACTATAAAGCTTGAATCACTGCTCTTGCTGACAGCTTCTTTCAGCGCCTCAACTTTATTAGTATAGAAATCCGAGAAACCTCCGCCGATTCCATAAAGCAAAACCATGTTACCGGTACTCAGGACCTCATTAAGCGCAAGGAAACCCTTATCCGGATTCTTGAGAGCATATTCATCATCAACAACATAACCCTCAATTGTTATGCCCTTTCCATTAAGGTAATCAGTCAGGCTCTTTGCATATACACCTGCACCGAAAACGTATATATTCTTATCAGCCGTTCTTAACATCTCGAGACAATTCTCGAATTCCAGTCTCATCAGTTTTGCTTTTTCAAAATCGAACGGAATGCTTGTCATATCTATATCCTCCAAAAATCAAATTAAATCGATTCGTCTTCCTTCTTCATCAGAATAATAAGCCGCATAAGTAACCTTCATGACCTGCGCTGCAAGATCAAAGCAGCCTTCAGGTTCGCGGTCTTCAAGGATCGCTCCCATAAAATCTACGATCTCATTGCAGTAACCACGCAGCATTTCGTCAGCAACGAACGGTTTGTTCCAACCAGTAACGATCGGAAGCATCTCTGAAAGATAAACACCATCCATTCCGTCATCATCGACCATATATGTTTCCATGGCATCATTCATTGTAAGACGGCAGTTGATCGCTGTGTCATTCGCATAGATCTCGACATAGTTTTTACTTCCGCCGAGAAGATTATCCGTAGCGATTATCGTTGCTTTACTGCCATCGGTAAATGTAATGACTGCAGTGCCGGCATCTTCAACGTCATGGGGTCTTGCCGCTATGTGTCTGTGCTCGTATTCGCTGAGTCTCTTTGTGGCATAACCCATATCACCCACAACACTTTTTACGGTGACGTTCTCACCCTGCGCAAGTGATTCCTGCTCTTTGAGATAAAGGATGGCACCAAGCGGATGAACTCCGTTTCTCATGAAGATACCGCCGCCCGTCTTATTCCATTCTCCTGCAACGGCAGAACTCGAACCTTTAAGGCTCTCCTCACCCTTCATGTACAATATCTTGCTCTTCTTTGCACGGATGATCTCTCCGGCTTTGAGGACTGCAGGTGAATAAACGAAATTCTCAGCATACATGAATCGCTTGCCGGTCTCTTTGCGGACCTGACGCAATTCCTCCAGATCTTCAAGAAGACACTCGAACATAAACTTCTTGGATACTTTCTCGCCAATCGGTTCCGGATCGCCGGGACGGCCAAAATAACCTACCAAAGGCTTTTCGCAGATTACGTGTTTGCCTGCTCTTAATGCACTGATTATCTCTTCCTTATGAACATAAGGCGGCGTACAGATATCGATAACATCTATCTCGGGATCGTTAAGAAGATCATTAAAGTCATCAGATCCTTTCTCGAATCCGTAGATCTCCACAGCCCTGTTGATCTGTTCCCACCTTCTTGCTACAACTGTTTTCAGGCGGCAGGGTATATTGGATCTTTTATATCCGAATGCATGGAGCTCCAAAGCTCTTCCTGCACCAACTACGCCAACTGTAACCACATCTTTCATTTACGATACCTCATTGATACGACAGGAACTTATACTGTTCTGTGTATTTAGTGTCGCCACTCTTTGTGGCCGCAATAGCAGTTCTGGGATGCTGGTTGGTCAGACCCGTAAGCAGATATGAAGTGTTGTAACCCCATTCAGTACCTGCTTCCTTCATCGGCAGCATCCATTGCTCTACAAGATCAAGCAAAGGTTCAACATGATATTTCTTTCCATTGAGATATGCAATCAGGGCCTCCGAATGGCAGTTGCCTGCACCACGGCCCATGCCGAATGCAGTACCGTCCAGCCACTTTGCGCCAAGGTCTTTAGCCTCAAGAGTATTTGCAAATGCGCACTGCTGGTTGTTGTGTGCATGCATGCCTACTTCTTTTCCTGCAGGAGACAAAATCTTATGGTAGAGTCTTGTAAGTTTGCGTGCCTGCTTGGGATAGAGAGCACCGTAGCTGTCAACGATATAAACAGCCAATGCAGGAGTCTGGGCAAGCTTATAAAGTGCATCGGCGATCTGTTCATCAGTACATTTGGAGATAGCCATGATGTTACAAGTCGTTTCATATCCGAGAGAACTGATGTACTCGATCATTTCAATTGCTTCAGGAATCGTCTCCATATATGTTGCAACACGGAAAAGATCGATCGGGCTGCTGCTCCTGGGAGCAATATCTTCCTTGAAGTCAGTCCTTCCTACATCAACCATGATGGACAGCTTCATTTTCGGATCTTTTTCGCCGATTACTTTCAGCACGTCCTCGTCACTGGTAAATTTCCATTTTCCGAACTTATCAGGATCAAACTGCTTCTTGCTGGCCCTGTATCCGAATTCCATGTAGTCGATACCGGCAGCGATATTCGTCTGATACAAAGCGCGAACGAAATCATCGGTAAAATAGAAGTCATTTACCAAGCCGCCATCGCGAAGCGTTGCATCGATTACTTTAATACCATCAATATTCATAGGAATCTGCCTCGTCAGCTCTCTTCAATTCCGGATTCCCTGATGTAATCCAGAATGGCCATTCTCTGAAGTTTACCCATGGTGTTCTTGGGTAACTTATCCAACACAAATATCTTATGGGGCTGCTGGAAGTCAGCCAAATTTCTTGCACAATATGTCTTTAAAGAACGGATATTGATCTCCTCATCCTCTTTCGCAACAACTGCCAAAGCTACTACTTCGCCAAGCCTGTCATCAGGATATGAGAAAGCCGCACATTCTTCTATCTCGGGAATACGTCCGATAACAACATCAATATCGTGAGGATACACGTTGATCGCGCCTGTAATTATGATTTCCTTCTTACGGCCTGCAAAATACAGATAGCCGTCTTCATCGAGATATCCGAGATCTCCCGTTCTGAAATATCCTTCAAACATGGCAGCCTGCATCATGGTTTCCTGTCTGTAATAGCCTTTACACTGAAGCTTTGATTTAACTGCGATCTCGCCTACTTCTCCAACGGCGCAGTCTGTATCAAAATCAGATTCACTCTCATCACGGAGTATCCTGATCTGCGCTTCATCAAAAGGAAGTCCGACTGAATTCTGTTTATTCTTTGCAGTTTGGAAACATATATCTGTTACGGTTGATACTTCAGAAGCTCCATACATTTCATGGAACTCGCACTGTAAAAGGTCGATCAGTTCATACTTGACTGCAGACTCAAGCAGAGCCGAAGAAGATACGATGCATCTGAAGCTTGTGATCTTCGGTGCATCAGGCTTCTTGAGAGTTTCAAGGATCTGGGCCAGCTGTGCTGAGACAGCGATCGTAAACGTAGGCTTCTGCTCTTCAACACATTTAAGCCAGATGGCAGGAGTAAACCTTGGCAGCAGAACAGATGTCGCACCGATGATCAGAGGCAGGATAACAAGTCGTTCTGCCAGCGAATGATAAAGCGGTGTAGCAGCCAGGATCCGGTCATCCTTTGTAATATTGTAAACTCTTACATGCGCAACAGAACGGTCATACTTATTCTGCTGGCTGATATCAATGGGCTTGGGCGTACCGGTAGAACCCGAAGTCATTGTAAGTATCAGGCTCTCAGATCCGTCCACGTCATAACTGATTTCAGGACGTTCGGAAGACATGGAATTAATAGTGTCAAATGAAACAGTTCCCGGATACTCCTGATCAAGACAGATCGAGAAACCGTCAATGTAAAGGCCGCCGTTTTTCTCACACTCAGCGAAAAAAGCACGGCGTGCGATCACATGTTTAATATCACCGGCATCCATTGCAGATTTAATAGCTTCAAAAGGCAGAGAAGGATTAAGCGGGACAACGCATACTCCGAGATCTGCAGCAGCAAAGAACAAAGCAACGGACTCGATGCTGTTATTCATGGGAATGGCAATGTGGTCGCAGTATTTAACGCCTAAACTGATAAGAAGATTGGAATAACGGCTGACGAGAGCTGCCATCTCCTTATAAGTAACCGTTTTACCGTCACACCAAATAGCTTCCTTATCCGGAAATGATTCAGCATTCCTATAGAACAAATCAGCTAAAACACTTCTCATAGTTGCCAGTCCTCCAATATAACCTAATAGTTAACAGTCTTAAAACCGTTATTGCTTAAGATACATAGCCACCATCACAGATAACCGTCGTTCCTGTAATAAGTCTTGATGCGTTGCTTACCATGAATACAAGAAGGTTTGCGGCATCTTCAGGTTCACCATAACCAAGATACTGGTTCTCCAACGCATTATCCTGTCCGCCGGCCTCAAGGAACTTCTTATATGCTTCTGTTTTAATAACTCCGAAAGCAACAGTATTGACTCTTATTCCTTTTGGCGCGAGCTCTTTTGCAGCCGGATGGATATAAGCGTTCATGGCAGCCTTGGAAGCAGCATAAGCGCCCTGTGATTTGTCACCCTTAATTGATGCAACTGAACTTACACCTACAAAGCTTGCTCCGGAATTACAGTTCTTCTTTTTGGACAAAAGTCTGATAAGCTCGGCAAACGAATAGAAGTTTGTCTTCATAACAGAATCCAAAGTATCGGCTTTTGTCAAAGATACAGGTATATTCACACCTATTCCCGCACAGTGTACAAGTCCATCAACAGGACCTGATGCACTTACGATGTCAGATACCAAATTATTGATGCTTTCAGTATCGGAAAGATCGCAAAGGAAATACTTGTGTCCTTCACCTTCCATAACTGACAAAGTCTCTTTAAGTTCTTCTTCTCTTCTAGCAATAAGAGAAACCTTTGCACCCAGTTTACTGAGGCGGATCGACGTCTCCCTTCCTATTCCGGAAGAAGCACCCGTAACAACAATATGCTTGTCTTCTAAATCGAAAATATCAATCATTGATCAGCCCATCCTCAAAACAATAATCAGTCAATACTACCGGCAGAATGTCATTGGTATCTACATCGGCCAGTGAGACACCCCAGGATAAACCGATACCGAATCCAAGGAGCATGACCTTCTTCTTTCCCTCACTACGCTCACCGTATGAATCACACATCGTGATAGGGATCGATACGGCACTGGTGTTACCGTACTTATCGATAGTCATAGGAGCCTTTTCGGCAGGACACTTAAGCTTCTTAAGAAGATTCTTGATAATAAACAGATTAGGCTGATGCATAAACAGCATGTCCACATCATCCAAAGTAGTTCCGTTCTCACTCATAAATTCACGGACAAGCTGAGGAACATCGGTTACAGAGAAAACGAAAACATTTGTGCCGTTCATATGTGAATGGTAGTCAGAACGCTCTCTGCCATCTTCTTCCATGCGAAGCTCATGAGAACGGTTCATATGTCTGAAGCCGCCTGCAGGAACGTAAATCTCGTTGAATCTCGTTCCGTCGCTCTTAAGTCCGAACGTCAATACATCCGATTCATCAAGTGTCTTCTCAAGCAACAAGGCAGCACCTGAATCTCCAAACAGGAGACGGGATGTATCTTTGGGAGATACTACTCTTGAACTGGAATCGCCTAAAAGGATCAGTGCTTTCTTTGTATTTGCATGGAGCAGCAAAGATGCACCAACCTGAAGTCCGTATACGAATCCGGAACAACCGAGATTGATGTCGAACACCATTGAATTCTCAGGTATTCCAAGCTCCTTCTGAAGAACAAAAGCTGTAGCAGGAGCAATGTAATCGTGATGTGCGCAAATATAGATCAGAATACCTATCTCAGAAGGATCGATCCCTTTAGTTTCGAGCAGATTCTTAGCAGCAATATATGCAAGATCGGAAGCAGTCTGATTGCCAACGGAATGGTATGTGGATTTAACACCGGTCTGTTCTATGGTCTTCCTTACGGTCTCTTCATCGAAAACCGAAGCATACTCTGTATTATCTACTTTGTTTTTGGGTAAAGCGCTTGAGATTCCAGCTATTTTTACCCCTTTAATCTTGGATGATAACATTCTGAACACCAATCACTTATTCTGGATTTTTTCTCTGATGATTTTCTCAAGACCGCCTACTGTCTTAAACTCATCAGAAAGAAGTTCATCTTTTGTAAACTCGATATCAAAATCGTCTTCGAGAATGGCAACAAACTGAACCAGTCCCATTGAATCAACATATCCGTTCTCAACAAAGTCATATGTATCAAGATCAATTCCGTCCGGAAGTTTATATTCTCTTTCAACAAACTCGAGTATCTTAGTTCTAATTTCGTCCATAAGCCGCCTACCATTCATATTCTGTCGTATTTACATGCAACCGGAACACACATTCAGATATGTCTGAACAGCCGAAAATTGCCATATCAATATGATATCACATAATCCTATCCTAATGATTTTTTGATAAAAAATTAAGAAGCAGAAGATGACGAGGTTCCGCCGTCAATTACAAGCGAAGAACCCACAATAAATCTTGAATCTTCAGAAAGCAGAAAAGCTACTGCATTAGCCACATCGACAGTCTCGCCTATTCCGGCATACTGATTCTTCAGGATAGCCTCATTTGCACTTCCGTCATCGCCCATTTTTTCCAGAAATTCATCATAGATACGGGTCCTGATCATGCCGGGCTGTACGGAATTCAATACGATTCCCTTTTCATACAATTCTTTTGCAAGGCACCTGACAGTAGCATCAATTGCTGCTTTGGAGGCCGCATAAGATGTGTGAGCCTTTTCGCCAAGCAAAGAAGAAACAGATGAGATAGCAACGATCCTCATACCGCTGTTGTAATTCTTCTTTTTACTTACCTGTCTTACACATTCGACAAAGCTGAAATAGTTGATATTAAAAGTTTTCAATAACCTGTCGTGATCAAGAAACATCAAAGGTACGTCATCAACAATTCCCGCAGAATATACCATTCCGTCAAGCTTACCGTTATCAGAGACTATCTGCGCGATCAAACCTTCAATCACATCGCAATCGGAAATATCGGCAGAATAAAAAGCCGCTTTATCTTCACCGATCGATCTGCAAACATCCTTCAGTTCCTTTTCCCTGCGTGCAACCAGGATGGCCTTGGCACCCTGTTCTGCCACTTTACGGGCAATCTCGGCACCGATGCCTGATGAAGCTCCAACTATAAGAATATTCTTTCCATTAAGATCAATCACAGTTTTCATCTCCAGTATTCGAGCTTTAAGATTCCTATTATACCTTCACAAATTTATAAGATAACCGGAATTCATCACCATGTCCGGGGTAAACCATTACATCACCGGGAAGCCCCTTTATCCACGGCATTGTAATCTCCTGAAATTCAGTCTCACTTCCACCGGAAAAGTGTGTTTCAACGACTTCGTCTTTAAACAAAGAATCCCCTGTAAAGAGGATTTCGTTATCTACCAGTATGCAAATGCTTCCCTTTGAATGTCCCGGGGTCTCACGCATATAGATCTCGTGCCCCATCCAGGAAAACCGCTTTTCGCCTTCAAAGACTTCATCCGCAAATGTCGTAAACGGCGGCATATAGCGTAGGTTGCCGGAAGTGCACTTAGTCTGTACTCCGACAAACGCTTCGAAATACTGCGAAGAGTTTTTGCGGCTGCTCTGCATATGTTTATTGCAGATACTACTTGAGATCATCCTGCAGCCAAAAGCATCTCTAACTGCAGAACAACCATATATATGATCACAATGTTCGTGGGTCAGGATTCCGAAATCAACTGTAACCTTCATATCTGAAAGCGCTTTGGTAACCAGATCGCCATCACCGGGGTCAACAACAAAGGCGTGTTCCCCTTCAACTACGATATAGCAATGCGATTCCAGATAATCTGTAGTTAAGATCCGGATCAGCATCAGCCCATGTAATCCATAATGTCCTTAATGGTTACGAACTTCTTGATATCGTCACTCTTGAGAGTCTTACCGCACTCTTCGTCCATCAAAACGATTAATGTAAGCTTGGCCATTGAACCCCAACCATCAACTGAATCAAGCTCAGTTTCAGGTGTAAGAGTACCTTCATCTGCCTCAAAAGCTTCTTCCAATAATGCAATCTTTTCCTGATCTGTCATACATAAACTCCTTTATCGATAATTAATCAAATACTTCAGTACCTTCTGTAAAGATCTCATTAGTAACAACTATGGGGAAAATGTCGTCACTGTTAATATTTGCTTCAACAACACCCCATGAAAGACCGATTCCGAAACCGGACAAAAGCAAATGCAGATTTTCATTACTCTTATCGCCGTATGCATCACACAAGGTGATCGGAATGGATGTACCACTGGTATTACCGTAACGGTCAAGAGAAACAGGAATCTTTTCCATAGGGACCTTGGTCTTGCGGCTGATCTGCTGAAGAATATATAAATTTGCCTGGTGCAGAATCAGTGCGTCATACTGGTCCGGTGTTTTACCGTTCTTCTCTGAGAAATTCTTGATGAGCTTCGGAACCTGAGTAATTGTAAATGAAAATACATCCGTTCCGTTCATGTAACCGTCGTAAGCTGAACGTACAACTCCGTCAGGTTGTTCAACTCTTTCCGTGCTGGCATTGGGATTACGGAAACCGCCTGCCGGCATGATGATAGATTTGAAGCCTTCACCGTCAGTCATGAGCTCGCCACTGATGGAATCATTCTCATCTTTTGCAAGCAAAGTGGCAGAACCGCCCTCACCAAACAGCATTACGGCACCGCGGTCTTCAGGAGATACTGTTCTGACACTGGTATCACCAAACAGGAGCAAAGCCTTATCAATTGCGCCAGTCTTTAAAAGAGAACCAACGATGTTTACGCCGTACACCCAGCCTGAACAACCTAAATTGACATCAAAAGCCATGCAGTTCTTAGAAAGGCCGAGACGTTTGTGAAGAACACAGGCAGTAGCAGGCAATCTGTAATCAGGAGTCTGGGAAATAAAAACAACAGCTCCGATCTCAGCCGGATCTATTCCCTTCTTTTCAATTAAATTTCTGGCAGCTACAAAGCAAAGATCTGATGCAGTCTGTTCGTCAGGAGCCCTATGGGAATATCTGACACCCGTCATCTTAATGGTGCTGTCTACAGCCTCTTTTCCAAACTTGTCGTAAAACTCAGTATTATCAAATACTTTCTTGGGAACAGCACAAGATATGCCTTTGATACCTATTCCTTCCAAAACAAAACCGGCCATTACAACTCCGTTCCAAATCAATAATATGTGAACACAGATTGCTCAAATAAATTAATTTATTAAATTAAAGATTATAGACAATTATACCACATATGATGAATAACGAGCCTATGACCATCCTTGGAGTGATCTTCTCTTTAAGGATAAAAAAGCTCAGAATCGGAATGTAAATGTATCCAGCAGCTTCCAACAAAGTACCGAGCGTGAGAGGCACGCCTTTATATGCATACATCGTAAGCAGTGTAGACAGGAAGAAAATCGAATAAGCACCTATAACCCTGATGTTCAGATATTCCTTTATAACGCTGTCATATTTCTTTCCTGCGCTTTTCTTCAGAATTATCTGGGCAATAGAAGATATCAAAACGGAAAACAAAAAGATGATTACAAATTTAAGCATTCTGTTCGTTCTCCTCTGGCTTTTGTGTCTTCTTATTGGCCTTTATCTCACCGAAAACAAAGATATAAACACCGATAAGGACAAGAACAGCACCGGCGATCATTTTCCAGTTTATTTCTTCTTTAAAGAACAAGACACCCCAAAGAATGCCGTAAATTATTCCTATACCTTTGCATGCATAAGCTACAACAAGCGAGATCCTTTTCAAAACCTGCTGCCAAAGGATCGCATAAACAAATAAGGTCAGGAACAAAGCTCCATAATATGCAAAAAACGGAATAGATAAGAACTCCTGTCTCCCTGCCATTTTGGAACAGACTGCTCCAAAAGAAAAAATAAAAAGAGCGATCTGAAGCAGAATGAAAGCACCGATACTGAATTTCTTATCGTTCACAGGAAATATCTCTCAACTGAATTCAGCCTGCCTGATAAAACATATTTATCAGGTCGCAGATTAAAT
This sequence comes from Oscillospiraceae bacterium, assembly GCA_902787975.1. Classification (GTDB taxonomy): domain Bacteria; phylum Bacillota; class Clostridia; order Saccharofermentanales; family Saccharofermentanaceae; genus Saccharofermentans. Next base: position 71,643 of record CADAIP010000013.1, on the reverse strand, counting down.
CTATTTCGTAATCCTTTAAATTGTAGTGCAGCGGCAATCTCAGAAGCCTCTCGCTCTCTTTAGTCGTATAGACGTCTTCACCGCTGAATCTGCCGTATTTGTGTCCGGCCTCTGCAGAGTGAAGCGGAACATAGTGGAATACTGCATTTACCCCGTGTTCACGCAGATAAGCGATTAATCTTGTTCTCTCATCCAGATCCTTAGTCTTGATATAGAACATATGGGCATTATGTTCGCAATAATCCGGAATATAAGGCAATTCGATCCTGTCTTTCAGAACATCGTTGCAGCTTAAAAGATCCCAATAGTGATTCCATTTTGTCATTCTGTCGTTAAGGATGGCATCGGCATCTTCAAGCTGGGCCCACAAATATGCGGCATTAAGCTCACTGGGAAGATAAGAACTTCCCTTATCGACCCATGTATACTTATCGATCTGTCCACGGAAGAACTTGGAACGGTTGGTACCCTTTTCCCTGATTATCTCAGCCTCCTCGATCATATCAGGATCACGGAGAAGGATGGCTCCTCCCTCACCCATGCAATAATTCTTAGTCTCATGGAAACTGAAGCATCCGTAATCGCCAATAGAACCGAGCGCCTTGCCCTTATATGACGCTTTTACACCCTGTGCAGCATCTTCTATAACCTTAAGATTGTATTTGGCTGCTATAGCCATTATCTTGTCCATCTCACAGCCGACACCGGCATAGTGAACGGGAATAATTGCTTTTGTCTTATCGGTTATGGCTTCCTCTATCAGATCTTCGTTAATATTCATCGTATCAGGTCTGATATCAACAAATACTACCTTCGCGCCTCTTAATACAAATGCATCAGCAGTTGAACAGAAAGTATAAGAAGGCATGATAACTTCATCACCCTCTTTTATGTCGCAAAGAAGAGCTGCTATCTCAAGAGCATGAGTACACGAAGTAGTAAGCATCGCCTTGGAAACGCCTGTATTATCTTCTATCCACTTATCACATTTACGAGTATATTTTCCGTCACCGCACAGCATGTGTTGTACGATTACCGCATCTTTTATATAAACAAGTTCTTTGCCTATCAGCGTAGGCTCATTAAAATTGATCATAAATACCCTCACAATCAAAAAAATATTAGCATAACAAACCAATCTTTACCATAAATAATAATCGGCTACCTTCTAAATTATTATTGAAGCAAAAGTAATGATATTATGACCCGAACTCGCCTTTTTGGGGTGCGCCGAACTCAATTATGTCGGCAATTCTGTCACATGCAAAACCATCACCATAAGGATTTATGGCGTGACTCATCTTCTCATATTCAGCCTTGTCATCAAGAAGAAGGGAAAATTCCCTGTAAATAGCCTCTTCGTCCGTACCGACAAGCTTTAAAGTACCGGCAGCAACACCTTCCGGACGCTCTGTAGTGTCGCGCAGAACAAGGACAGGAACGCCAAATCCCGGTGCTTCTTCCTGGACTCCGCCGGAATCAGTCAGGATCAGATAGCTCCTGCTCATGAAGTTATGGAAATCTATTACATTCAAAGGTTCAATAAGCTGGAGCTTGTCGTCATCTTTAAAAACTTCTGAAGCAGCCTGTCTTACCAGCGGATTCGGATGGATCGGGTAAACGGCTCGGACATCGTCATGCTCATCAAGGACTCTCTTAACGGCTGAAAACATCGATCTTAACTTATCAAGATTCTCTCTTCTGTGCGCTGTTATAAGGACCATGCGGTTTTCCTTAAGAGAGTCGATCACGGGATGAGAATAGTCATCCTGATGAGTGGTCTTAAGCGCATCAATGACCGTGTTGCCTGTAACAAATATCGTTGCCGGGTCTTTGCCTTCCCTGACAAGGTTTTCCTTAGCAGTTAACGTAGGAGCAAAGTTCATTTCGCTGACTATTCCGATTCCCTGTCTGTTGAATTCTTCAGGATAGGGGCTGTGAATGTTGTAAGTACGAAGACCCGCTTCAACATGACCGACCTTTACGCCGAGATAATATGCAGCCAAAGCCGTTGAAAATGATGTCGATGTATCTCCGTGTACCAGGATCAGGTCTGGCTTACACTCTTCGATTATCTTCTTCATTCCTTCAAGGACTTTTACCGTTATATCGAAAAGCGTCTGTTTTGCCTGCATGATCGACAGGTCATAATCCGGTACCACTCCGAATGTATTAAGCACCTGGTCAAGCATTTCACGGTGCTGTCCGGTGACTGCAACTATAGTCTTGATTCCGTCTCTGGATTTGAGTTCATTAACAAGAGGACACATCTTGATTGCTTCCGGTCTAGTGCCGAAAACAACCATTACCGTCTTGATATCCGATGAATTTGTCATGTCTTTTTCCTAAGCTTTCTCAATCTGATGGCAGCGCCCAGACTGTTCTTCATAGTGGATGACACGCGCATTTTACTGTCGCCCTGTTTCTTATCATATCGCAATTTGAATCCGACTTCATCAAAAGTTGCTCCGCAAAGATGAAGTTTATAAAGTAACTCCATCATGCAGGCAAAGCTGCTTTCTCGCGCATTTTTGCCTGAGTATTATCAGTACTCTTATCATCGATCGGACATACTATCAGATAATAGCCTTCCTCTTCCAGCTTCCATCGGCTCATTTTATCCAATCTACGGTTATCTCGTGAACCTCAAGGTTATCTCTCTTCTTAATGTATTCGGGAGCAACCTGAGGGAACATGGCGCAGCTTAAGATGTCCTCTTCAGACTTAGCAATATCGCTGTACTGTTCTTTTATGGATTCAAGCTCAGGCTTTAACTGGTCAGCGGGACGGCAGGAAAGAACTTCGTCATCACCTATAGCCATCTTTCTGACTTCTTCATTTACCTTACCGGGAAGCTCACCGTATTCGCCGCGGAGAAGTCCCTTGGATTCTTTGGTAAATGTCTTATAACGTCCCATAAGCGTATTGAATACGGCCTGTGTGCCTACGATCTGGCTCGTAGGAGTTACGAGCGGAGGATAGCCGAAGTCTTCCCTGACTCTCGGAACCTCAGCAAGAACCTCATAAAGGCGGTTCTCGGCATTGGCCTGCTTAAGCTGTGAGATAAGGTTTGACAGCATTCCACCCGGAACCTGATAGATAAGCGTATTGGGATCTACACGGAGAACCTTGGAACTGATAAGTCCCTCCTTCTCCATCTTCGCAGCAACACCTCTGAAGTGAACTGCAGCATCATTAAGCTTATTAAGATCAAGACCGGTATCTCTGTCTGTACCTGCGAGCGTTGCAACGAGTGATTCTGTTGCAGGCTGCGAAGTACCATTAGCAAAAGGAGACAATGCACAGTCAACGATATCAACACCTGCCATTGCAGCCATGAGATATACCATTGAACCTGTACCTGTCGTGTTATGGGTATGAAGGTGGATCGGAATGGTTACCTTCTCCTTCAGTTTCTTAACAAGGCTGTAAGCATCGTTGGGAAGCAAAAGGTTTGCCATGTCCTTGATGCAGATCGTATCAGCGCCCATCTGCTCAAGTTCTATTGCCTTCTTAACGAAGTACTCCTCGTTATGTACGGGGCTTACAGTATAGCTCATTGCGGCTTCAACCATACCGCCATACTTCTTTACGGCCTTGATGGATGCCTCCATGTTGCGGACATCGTTTAAGGCGTCGAAAATACGAACTACGTCAATACCGTTTTCGATGGACTTGCGGCAGAACGCATCGACCATGTCATCTGCATAGTGGCGGTAACCCAAAAGGTTCTGACCGCGCAGGAGCATCTGGAGTTTGGTATTAGGCAATGCTTTGCGGAGAGTCCTTAATCTTTCCCACGGATCTTCACCGAGGAATCTCATGCAGGCATCAAATGTAGCTCCGCCCCAGCATTCAATTGACCAGTAACCGATGCTGTCTAAGACTTCACATGCAGGAAGCATGTCTTCCAGCTTCATTCTGGTTGCCGCCTGTGACTGATGTGCGTCTCTTAAGATCGTATCAGTGATCATCAAAGGCTTTTTGATCTCGAAAAGTTCACTCATCAAAGAACCCTCACTTAACTTCGAACAATACGTCACCGCCGGCAACTGTACCGCCTGCAGTGCAGTTAACGGAAGCAAGAGTTCCTGCTACGGGAGCGGTGATCTCGTTTTCCATCTTCATAGCTTCGAGAATGAGAACAACATCGCCTGCCTTAACAGCGTCACCCTCATTCTTGAGGATCTTGATGACAGTACCGGGCATCGGTGCAACTACAGAACCTGAAGATACTGCCGCGGGCTTTGAAGCTGCCTTGGGAGCTGCTGCAACAGGTGCAGCGGGTGCGCTCTGTACTTTTACAGGCTGTACGGGAGCGCCATTGCTTCCGATAAGCTCAACATCCATCTCATATGTCTTGCCTTCAACTGTAATACGATATTTGCTCATTTTGTTATTCTCCTAATTGATATTTATGATAAGAAATCTTGTTGTCTTCAATATACTGCTCAAGACTGCTCTTTTTAGCTTCCTTAAAGGAACGTACGATTACATGATTTGTATCAACGCCGTTCTCTTCTGCTATTGCAGCAACTGCCATTGCCACGATCAATGATTCTTCCACAGGCTTTAGTCCTCCTTATAACGGGATATTGCCATGCTTCTTATAGGGCAATGAACGTTCTTTTGTCTTAAGCATATTGAATGCTTCTGAGATCTTGGATCTTGTCTCTTCAGGAAGGATTACTTCGTCAACATATCCGTGTTCAGCAGCAATGTAAGGATTCATGAACTTGTCATTATATTCATTAAGAAGTTCTTCCTTCTTTGCAGCAGGATCTTCCGCATTCTCGATCTGTTTCTTACCGATGATACTTACGGCACCTGAAGCACCCATTACTGCGATCTCGGCAATAGGCCATGCATAAACCACGTCAGCGCCGGTTCCCTTACTGTTCATCGCAATATAAGCTCCGCCGTAAGCCTTTCTCATGATGAGACTTACCTTCGGAACCGTAGCTTCGGAATAAGCATAAAGGAGCTTAGCGCCGTGACGGATGATACCGCCGTGTTCCTGCTGTGATCCGGGCAGGAATGCCGGAACGTCAACCAGTGTAAGGAGCGGGATATTGAAGCAGTCGCAGAAACGGATAAAGCGAGATGCCTTATCTGATGCATTGATCTCCAACGAACCTGCCATATACAAAGCCTGGTTTGCGATGATACCGATAGTCTCACCGTCAAGACGGCCGAAGCCGATGATGATGTTCTTTGCAAATGATTCCTGGATTTCAAAGAAGCTGTTCTCATCTACAAGAGAATTGATAACGTTTCTGACGTCATAAGCCTTCTTTGAATCAGCAGGAACAATCGAACTTAACGAAGCACTGTTATCTACTGCCGAGCCGGGCACAGTCATGGAATCGTCAAGATTGCACTGGGGGAGATATCCCAAAAGCTGACGCACGCCGTTAAGGCATGAGAGATCATCAGGATATACAAAGTGGGCAACACCTGATGTTGAGCTGTGAACTGCAGCACCGCCGAGATTTCCTGAAGAGATGACCTCACCTGTAACAGACTTAACGACTGCAGGTCCTGTGATGTACATCTGGCTATAGTCAGTCATGAAGATAAAGTCAGTGATTGCAGGAGAATAGCAAGCACCGCCGGCACAGGGTCCCATAATTACAGAGATCTGAGGGATAACACCTGATGCGATCGTATTGCGGTAGAAGATATCCGCATAACCTGAAAGGCTGTCGATACCCTCTTCTATCCTTGCTCCGCCACTGTCATTGATGGAAATAAAAGGAGCCTTCATCTCCATAGCCTTATCCATGGCTCTGCAGATCTTCATTGCGTGAGCTTCACCCAATGAACCGCCTCCTACCGTAAAATCCTGAGACGATGCGAAAGCAAGTCTGCCGTGAATATATCCGTAACCCGTGACAACGCCGTCACCGGGTTTCTTTTTCTTTTCCATTCCGAAATCACTGCAGCGTGATGCGATCTGGTCGTTGATCTCAACGAATGTGCCGTCATCGAAAAGAGCTTCCATTCGCTCTCTTGCAGTCAACTTGCCGGATGAATGCTGTTTTGCAATTCGGTCCGGACCGCCTGCAGCAGCCACGTTCTCCCTGCGCTGGTTGAGCTGGCTGATACTGTCCTGCCATTTCTGATCCATTATCAACTAATCCTCCAATAAATACTTTGGATAATATAACAATATACATTATATTCATTTTATTTTGATTATCAAACTATTTTATTTGATTTTTTGAATAAAGATAGTAATAAGTACACATATTCTTATGTGATTAATACTCGGTACGCACCGAATCCAGACCGTAGATCTCTTTGAATCTTCTCTCGTCTTCAGATGACCTGATCACCATGACCTCAACAAAGTGACCGTCCTTCTTATTCTTGAAGCCGGCAGTTTTCTCACCGGTGCAGATAGAGCTCCTGATAACGGCATACTGCGTTTCAGGATCAAACTTTATCTCATCTTTCAGATTCTTCTCGTGTTTAAACAACCGCATAATAAAACCGGTCCGTATCAGGATACTAGGATTATAACACGCAAAGCTTAACTGCTCTTTATCCCAGAGCTACATCGAGAGCCATCATGAGACTGAAGCCTACCGCAAAAGAGATGACACCGATATTGGAATGCTTTCCCTGGCTCATCTCAGGGATCAGTTCTTCAACAACCACATAAAGCATCGCTCCTGCTGCAAACGAGAGCAGATACGGCATGGCAGGAACAACCAGGCCTGCGATCAGAACAGTGAGCCCTCCGAAAACAGGTTCTACTGCTCCGGAAAGAACACCCAGAACAAATGACTTAGGTTTACTCTTACCTTCCGAAAAAAGCGGCATCGAGATTATCGCACCTTCAGGGAAATTCTGAATGGCAATACCTAATGCAAGCGCCAGTGCACCACCTGCAGTTATATGTGCGGATCCGCTCATGAGTCCTGCATATACGACGCCTACTGCCATACCTTCAGGAATGTTATGAAGCGTAACTGCCAATACAAGCATAACTGTACGCGTCAGCTTACTCTTGGGACCTTCCACCTGGTTTATGTGAACATGAAGATGCGGGATTATATGGTCAAGTAAGAGAAGGAACAGTATTCCGAGCCAGAAGCCAATGAACGCCGGGAGAAAAGCAAACCTTCCTTTATCAGAAGACTGTTCAATGGCAGGAACGATAAGACTCCATATGGAAGCAGCTACCATTACGCCTGCCGCGAATCCTGTCAGTGCCCGCTGTATGCCTTCCTTAAGATCCTTCTTGAGAAAGAATACACAAGCCGCGCCTGCGGCAGTACCGATGAACGGGATAATAAGACCCAGTATGACTGTCTTTAACATTTCTATACCTTCTATAGAACATTTGAATCTATAGGGTTTCATTTAGTTTAGTTAGCTACCGCTAACATTACCATTTATAAATATCAATGTCAATTCAGATTCTAAATAAAATATCTACATGAGAAGAGGCTATCGAGAAGATCCTTGAAGCGATCAAAGCTGCCGGATATGAGCCCGGCAAGGATTTCATGATCGCCATGGATGCAGCATCTTCTGAATGGAAGAGCGAAAAAGGTAAAGGTTTCTATAAGCAGCCTAAGTCCGGCAAGGAATTTACATCAGATGAGCTTATCGCTCACTGGGAATCTCTTGTAGATAAATATCCTATCATCTCAATCGAAGATGGTCTTGATGAAGAAGACTGGGAAGGCTGGCAGAAAATGACAGCCAAGATCGGTAATAAAGTCCAGCTCGTAGGCGATGATCTTTTCGTAACCAATACAGAAAGACTATCCAAGGGTATCAAGCTCGGAGCTGGTAACTCCATCCTCATCAAGCTCAATCAGATCGGTTCTGTATCCGAGACTCTTGAAGCTATCAAGATGGCTCACGCCGCAGGCTACACAGCAATTTCTTCTCACCGTTCAGGCGAGACTGCTGATACAACTATCGCTGATCTTGCTGTAGCTCTTAACACATGTCAGATCAAGACAGGTGCTCCTTCAAGAAGTGAGCGTGTTGCCAAATACAACCAGCTTCTCAGGATCGAAGAGCAGCTCGGAACTGCTGCAGTTTATCCGCAGATGGAAGCATTCCACATTAAAAAGTAATTTCCTCTATCTGACTTCATAGAAAGAACCCGGCTCATGTCCCCTTTTGGAGCCGGGTTCTTTTATTTGTTAGATAAATCAAACAGAAATATGACGGATTATTTTCCGTGCGTTTTTCTGTGCTTCTTAAGAGCCTTAAAGGTCTTATCGCTGATTACATGCTCGATACGGCAAGCATCGTCTTCGGCAGTCTTCATGTCAACTCCCAATTCCAACAGGATTTCCGTAATGACAACATGTCTTTCATATATCTTCTTGGCAATCTTAAGACCATCTTCCAGAAGCGTTATATGTCCCTTATCATCAATGGAAATATAATTACCGGATTTGAGCAGTCCCATCGCTCTGCTTACGCTCGGCTTGGAAACACCGAGATAGTTGGCCACATCCAAAGATCTTACAGGTGCCCCCTTCTTTGTAAGCACTAATATAGATTCAAGATACATTTCACCGGATTCCTGCATAGTCATGTGACCTCCATAAAAGATATTTTATTTTACCATTAACTGTACACAAACGAATAATTCATTTGAGACAGCCCCTTCAGCACTTAGTTTATGGAGAAATCAGGACTTATTTGCTTTAGTTTGTGAATGACATTTACCGGCCATCGCACACTTCGCGCAGTTGCATCCGCACGAACTCTTTCCTGCCTTCTTGTCTTTGATCATCACGATCACCGCAAGAGCGATAAGCCCTCCGACACTAGCGAGGATGATTATGTTTACCCAATTAGCTGCAAGCCACTCAACCATTCAAAACACCTTTAATTCTCTTTTACTGCGCCAGTGTACTTCTTGGCAGGTCTGAATACGAGGAAGCAGAGTCCTGCAAGTACAAGGATCGCAAAGATCAAGCCGATAACGTTTACCGAGCCTGAGAAAAGGAGGCCGAACTGGTAAACGATAAGTGAGATCGCATAAGCGAATACGCACTGATAGCCGATTGCAAACCAAGTCCACTTAGCTGAGTTCATCTCACGCTTGATCGCACCGATAGCAGCGAAGCAAGGAGCGCAGAGGAGGTTGAAGATGAGGAAAGAGAATCCCGCAAGAGCAGTGAGACCTTCGAAGTCAAGGACACCGAATACACCGACAACTTCTTCCTTTGCAACAAGACCCATGATCGTAGCGATAGTAGCCTTGATATTTGCAAAACCGATAGGAGCAAAGATCCACTTGATTGCTCCGCCAACAATGCCTAATACGGATGATTCAAGTTCCATATCAGGATCGAATCCGAATCCGGCATCTGTGTTTCCGAATACGGAACCAAGCCAGATCACGATCGAAGAAATAAGGATTACCGTTCCTGCTTTCTTGATGAAGGACCAGCCTCTCTCCCACATTGATCTTAAGAGATTTCCAAGTGTAGGCCAGTGATATGCAGGGAGCTCCATTACGAAAGGAGCGGGATCGCCTGCGAACATCTTTGTCTTCTTAAGAAGGATACCTGAGATGATTACTGCAGCAACACCGATGAAGTATGCAGCAGGAGCAACCCATGCACCACCCATGAATGTGTGACGGAAGAGTGCTGCAGAGATAAGAGCAATGATAGGGAGCTTTGCACCACAGGGAATGAATGTTGTTGTCATGATGGTCATCCTGCGGTCACGCTGGCTCTCGATAGTTCTTGACGCCATGATACCCGGAACGCCGCATCCTGAAGATACGAGCATAGGGATGAATGACTTTCCTGAAAGACCGAATCTTCTGAAGATACGGTCAAGTACGAATGCAACTCTTGCCATGTATCCGCATGACTCAAGGAATGCGAGGAGGAAGAAGAGAACGAGCATCTGGGGTACGAATCCCAATACCGCACCGACACCTCCTACGATACCGTCAACTACAAGGCCGGTAACGAATTCGTTAGCGCCGGCTTTTTCGAGTCCGGAACTTACAAGATCAGGGATGCTGGGAACGAAGACCGCACCTTCAACTTCATCCATACCGGGCGTTGTGAACTCGCCATCCTCATCAAGGGCACCTGCTGCTTCAAGCGCAGCGTTAAGTTCATATCCGTTTTCTTCAAGTTCATCAGCATAGAATCCGTAATCTTCTTCGAATGCACCGAAATCAGCATCTTCGAAGTCTGCCTGAAGATTCTCTGCACCGGTTACATCGTTGTCGGCAGCTGCATCGATCACAGCCTTAACATCGTCAACAAATACTGTCTCTCCTGCCCACTCATCGACCATCTCTTCATAGCCTGAGCGTCCGATTCCGAAAAGATACCAGCCGTCACCGAAGATCTGATCGTTTGTAAAGTCAGTGGCGCTCGCACCGAATGCCGTCATTGCAATCCAGTAAACCGCATACATGATGACTGCGAAAATAGGAAGTGCCAGGATCCTGTTTGTTACGATCTTATCGATCTTATCTGATGTGGACTGCTTAGCCTTATTCTGCTTTTTGTAGCAGCTCTTGATGATGGATGCGATATATACATATCTTTCATTTGTAATGATGGACTCTGCATCGTCATCGAGTTCCTTCTCAGCTGCTGCGATATCCTTCTCGATATGCTCCATCTTCTCTTTGGAGATGTTGAGCTTTGCAATGATCTTCTCGTCGCGCTCGAAGATCTTGATTGCATACCATCTCTGCTTGTCCTCATTCATATCGTGAAGCACTGCTTCTTCGATATGAGCAAGGGCATGCTCTACAGGACCTGAGAAAGAATGAGGCGGAAGAGTCTTTGTACCGTTAGCAGCCTTGATAGCTTCTTCTGCAGCTTCCATGATTCCCGTACCCTTAAGAGCGGAGATCGCTACTGCCTTGCAGCCCATCTGCTCAGAGAGTGCATCGAGATTGATCTTATCGCCGTTCTTGTTAACGATATCGATCATATTTACAGCCATTACAACCGGGATACCGAGTTCTGTAAGCTGTGTTGTGAGATATAAGTTACGCTCCAGGTTAGTACCATCAACAATGTTGAGGATAACATCCGGATTCTCATCTATAAGGTAATTTCTTGCGACAACTTCCTCTAATGTATAAGGAGAAAGCGAATAAATACCGGGAAGGTCAGTGATAGTTACACCGTCATGCTTTTTAAGCTTACCTTCCTTCTTTTCTACCGTAACGCCGGGCCAGTTACCTACGAACTGGTTTGAACCCGTAAGCGCGTTAAAGAGCGTTGTCTTACCGCAGTTCGGGTTACCCGCTAATGCAATTTTGATTTCACTGTTTGCCATTTTGTATGCCCCTCTCAATTACTCGATTACAACCATCTCGGCATCTGCCTTACGGAGTGAGAGCTCATACCCTCTTACCGTAACTTCAACAGGATCTCCGAGCGGTGCAACTTTACGGACATAGATCTCAACACCCTTTGTGATGCCCATGTCCATGATTCTGCGCTTTACGGCACCCTCACCGTTAAGCTTTGTGACCTTGACAGTCTCACCGACCTTAACTTCTCTTAATGTCCTCACAGACCAATCCTCCTTATATCATTATTTTCTTTGCTAACTCTTCACTGACAGCCACGCGGCTTTCCTTCACCTTGACTATCAGGTTCTCGCCAATGCTGCTGACTACACTAACTTCACCTCCTACAGTGAAGCCCATGTCTTCAAGGTGTTTTTTCATTTCAGGATTTCCGCCAATTTTTTTAATAATCTGGGGCTGTCCCAGATCTGCATATGCCAAAGGCATCATAACCACTCTCCTATCCGCGGCCAAAAAGATCCGCACAAACCTATCTATAGTTAGCTACTGCTAACCGATAACAAGTATAGTTAGCAACCGCTAACGAGTCAAGCGGTTTTGTATATAAAATCACAGATATTTATGTTGAAATATGGTTATATTTTTGGTAAGTTATTGCTAACTTCTGAGAAGGGATATCTGTTATGGCAATACTCGAATCCAGCGAAATCTATGTTGAGACAATATATATACTGTCGTTGGAATCAGATACAGTCAGGGCTAAAGACATCAGCAATTACATGGAAGTCACCAGACCTTCCGTAAGCAGGGCATTAAATGTGCTCAGAGATAAAGGGCTCATTAAAAATACCGGCAACGGAATAATACAGCTGACCGAAGGCGGCATAATACTTGCCAAACACATATACGAACGCAAACTCCTTATAACCAGGCACCTCATGGAACTTGGCGTTGACGAGGATACCGCAAAAGACGATGCAAGACGCATTGAACGTTTCTTAAGCGATACCACTTTTAATGCGATAAGGGCCAGTCTGATACGTAAAGGCGCTTGATCCAACCCACCGCTTCCATCTGAATATTTGCTCTTATTTCTTTCAAATAGTAAACTTAACTCATTGTTTATGGGGATCAGCTGCAGTTAAGCTGCTTGGGAGTGTTTATGAAAAAGAAGAGAAATAAGAAAGCAATAATCATCACCGCTATTGTCATGTTTATAGGAATCCTGCTGGTTTTGGCAGGTTTCTTCGGCGGATGGTTTTTAGGTCTCTTCTATAAAGATTTAGATTATAAGAACATAACACCCGCTGATATGGGCAAACAGATAGAAACCGACATCCAGATCTATTACGATAATATCGACGTTCCGGACAAAACACTGCAGCTCCTGGGCGGATTAAACTCTGACGATTATAAGTTTATTATTCTGGATCTTTCGAATTTAAGTGAGGAAGACAAGGAAACATATTACGACAGCATTATTCAGCACATCACCATCAAGGGCACGTTAAGAGCTGTTGATGACGAAGAATACCAGGAGGTAACCGAAGCCCTTTTCGAGCTCTATGACTATATATACTACGAAAGACTGGAACAAGCTGAAGCAGAAAACGGCGAAGACTATGAAACCTCGTATACTCTGGACCAGTATCACGATTTTCTTAGTGAATCAGTCATTCCTTACTGCATAGAAGTCAAGTCAATATCCACATTCAACTGGATACCGTTCATACCCGCAGGAGTATTGGTATTCATAATCGCTCTTATTCTGGAGATATGCCTTGTCTTCAAATTCAAAAAGAGGATCGTCCTCCCTGTCGTCTACGGACTTATGGTAATCGTTCCGGCAATAATGTTCCGGAATCACATAAGGGCTATGCTGACAATCAACAAAGTAGCAGATGGTTTCTACACCATGAAAAACTACGAATGCACCGATACCATGGGCTTGCTGGCTTCAAACTCACAGACGTCTGATGACGTGTTCAACTGGATCTTTGACAAGCATTTGTATGGTGCGCCAAATGTCTTTTCCATTGACGATGACAGTGTAGGTTTCGGTTGTGCCACATTTGCAGCGGTCACTCCGGAAGGAGACCATATCTTCGGACGCAATTTCGATCTTATGGAGACAGACACCTTGCTCGTATATTCCCATCCTGACGGCTGTTATGAATCTATCGGCGTTACCGGCCTCGCATTTTTCGGAACCGGCGAGAATGCACAGGTGGATCCCGACTCAGCTTTGGGCAAATTCGTCATGGTAATCACCCCATATTTAGTGCTCGACGGCATGAACGAGAAAGGTGTCGCAGCAGGGATCCTTCAGGTCAACATCGATGAGCCGCATCAGGATAACGGCAAACCAAATCTGCCTGTATATATGGCAATAAGAGGAATACTGGACACATGTGCATCAGTTGATGAGGCATTATCTTTGCTCGAATCTTATGATATACATTCAGACCTTGGAAACTATCACCTGTTCATCACCGACAGATCAGGCAGATATGTCGTAGTCGAATGGCTTGATAATGAGATGGTCGTAACAGAATATCCGTACTGCACCAACAGCGTAATCGCTCCGGGCAATTATTATGACATGGGCGATCCCGATGACAGAATATCAACCATTGATGAAAACCTCGGTCCCAGTCTGGTCGCAACCGAACAGGAAGCAATGGATATCCTTGATAAAGTTCATAACAAACAGGGACTTACCGAATGGTCCTGCGTCTATAACCTTGACGATTTCACCGTCAGCATCTGCCTTGATGCAGACTTCGGAACTTCTTATACATTCAGCGTCACAGATTTCGCATGACAAGCCGCCGATCTGTGATAAACCCGTTAAAATCACTGTGATACAATAAACCAGACAGCCCTGTCGGGCAAGAAAATGCGGCATCTCTCACTCTCTGTCGTGTTTTTTCGAGGGGACTGATGATAGATTCGGAAGCGAAAGGAGGTCAGACATGGACACTATAAAGGTAGGCGCTTTCCTGAAAGAACTTCGTAAAGGACATGGTCTTTCACAGGAACAGCTCGCTGACAAATTTAATGTCTCATCAAGATCGGTCTCACGCTGGGAGAACGGCAACACAATGCCTGACATCAGTATCATGATCGAACTGGCTGATTTCTACGATGTTGACATCCGCGATCTTCTGCGCGGAGAAAGGAAGAGTGAAAAAATGGAAGAAAACTTAAAAGAAACATTGAAAATGGTGGCGGAATACACCGAAGCCGACAAGGCAAAGATACTTAAAAAAGTATACATTTGCGGTGTCGGCACACTGATTACTTCGGTAGCATCGCTGATCTTTTTCTTTATTACGTACTTCTGGGAAACGGAGATATTCCTTACACCTTTCCTGCTTATACTTGCCAGCGGCATTTTCGGTATCAACACGATGCTTGCAGGACTTCAGCTCAAGGGCAAAATGAGCAAGAAGAGGAACAAGAAGTTGATCGCCATTTCAGTTACAATATGGGTAGTTCTCGCGATAATCATCCTGCTCTTTTTGACATTTGTCCTGCCAACAATTCTTTTTTACACAATAGGACCCGGTGCCTGAAGCAATGCCTATAAAGTAACTGCAGAAGTTTTTGGTAAGTCCAAGCTCTGATACAGTCTTCTTCTGGAACAGTTTCCATAATAGGAATAGGATTACGATCATGACTGAATAGCCTAAACAGGTTATCAACCGGCGGTTGCAATCCCCTGTTTTCAAGCGTTTTACCTGTTCAGCCTGAACAAAAGAACAGTCACGACCCCGTCATCTTCTTCTCCAACAATATCAAACCCGAACCGTCCTGTATAGAACCTGATATTGGCTTCATTATCTTTCGGAGTCACCAACGTGAGCTCATTCCAGTCAGGATGTCCGTCCATGAAGTATCTCATCAGGGATGTTCCGATACCCCGGCCCTGGCATTCCTTCTTAACAGCAAGGCATCCGATGTAATACTTCCCCGGTCCTTCCGCTTTGGTTGAGATGACCCCTACTGCCTTATCCTCTTCATAAGCGATCACCTTGGGATAATCTATAACGGACTGTTCCATGTTTTCTTTGGAACGGCCATATCCCTGACACTGGCCATAACGGAGATAATCGTCATAGAAAGCAGAGTTGTATATATCTATCAGGACTTCAGCATCGCTTACATCCGCATTCCTGTATGTCAGATCCATAGACTCCTCCGGCCTACTTACAGTTTTCTGGACTTAATGCAGAACGAAATAGGCAGCATCTTTGCCTTTCTGGTCTTGGGGTCGGGATCATTTTCAGATTCCATGGCCTCCTTACTGCTTTCTTCCACGAACTGTTCGATAAGAAATCCGGCCTTAGCAAGAGCATTAATATATGTGGATATCTTTCTGTTGCACAGAACGATCTCACTGCCATGAACAGTCATCTTAAAGTAACTGTCATCAAAATAGCTCTTAGTCATACAGAACTTGTCGTCGTCCTCAATAACATCCATACGCTCATCGCTTGACCATGCAATGCAATAATTCAAGGTATGGTGCCAGCTGAAGATAAAGATACCGTCCTTTTTAAGATATGAGGCGATCTTATCAAATGTTCCCTGCAGATCAGTCGTCCAGCCGATTCCGTATATTGAATAAACATAGTCGAAATATTCTTTGGGCACGTCCAATTCATCTTCCATCTTGGCACACAGAAGCTTGGCTGAACAACCATTGTCAGCAAGCAGTTTGGCCGCATTTTCGAGCTGTGTTTGTGATATATCGACTCCCCACAGTTCTTTTGCACCTTTATTCGCGTTATAGAGCAAAGAGTGTCCGCTTCCGCAGCATATCTCAAGCATGCTTTTTCCACGCACATCTCCAAACAGATGCAGATCATCTTCCGTAACAAAACGCACACCATACTGAGGCAGCGCCGTGGTACCGAACCACTGATCCGCATGCTCATTCCAATATTTTTTATTTGTCTCGATTATTTCTTTATCAAGCATATTGTCAGATCAGATCCGAAATGAGTTTCAGATATTTATCGTTATCGAATACTTCAGTACCTTCCATCTTAAAGGCAGCCAGCATATGTTCTCTGCCCTGTTCGGTCTTGCCTGTCTCGCAAAGACACTCACCATATCTGACTCTGATAAAAGGATTATCTTTTTCCTCGTACTCATTCATAAGCTTCTCGAAATATTCAAGTGCTGATACGAATTCTTTCAACATGAAATGTGAATCACCGATTGCTGCAAGCGTCCACACGGAAGCATCCCAAACCGTCTTGGGTTCGGGTATCAACTCAAATGCCTTCTTATATTCTTCAAGAGCCTTTCTGAATTTGCCTTCGACAAAATAATGCTCTCCTATATCGCT
The DNA here is from genome assembly GCA_902787975.1 of Oscillospiraceae bacterium. GTDB lineage: Bacteria > Bacillota > Clostridia > Saccharofermentanales > Saccharofermentanaceae > Saccharofermentans. The sequence goes on along the minus strand of CADAIP010000013.1, from coordinate 55,003 downwards.
GTGCTTAGTTATCTGTGCATATAACTCATCATCTAATTCCATAACGTCTCTATTCCTTTTCTAAAGTACTCACACATTATACCAAGTTAACTCTGCAGGATTCATACCAGTCCCAGATTGCAAAGAAATCGGAACTTCTGTCTTTATAACATGGATAAAACTCTTTCACCAGTTTGTCATAAGCAAGAGCTGCCGAATAAAGACGGTCAGAAATCATGTTAAATGTCGCATCATCTGTTCTGTAAGGAGCTTGTCCTAAATGCTTAACATATTCCAGTTCTTCCGAATAACCGTATCTGTGATGACTGGTACCGTATTTAAGATCCCTCATGATCATCTGCATGACCAGAGCATCATTGCAGTTCATATTAGCCAGATGAGAACTGATCAGATAGTCCCTCCGGTACAATTTACCAAGAGCCTGGATCTGGATAAACCAGAAACGGTTTATGTTATCCACCGGCCAATTCGGATTCTCATCTTCACAGGAAGGCTGCTTTTCAAGATTCAGTTCAACATCATCTGAATACTCAAATTCAAAGATAAGATCATAGCGCATTCCGTTTTTGAAAATGATCCTGTAAATATGATTTACCGGAATATACATCCACCCCAGTGCCGTATCTTCTGTTACACCGAAGCGGTCGATCCTTTTATTGTATTCTTCAGGAGTTACAGAACCGTTTTTGGGAAGGCGTACTTTTACAGACAGATCTATATCGCTGTACAAGTCATGGTAGCCCGCCTCAAACGCCTGCTTTCCGGCATCAACGAGTGTCTCGCGCGTAATCACGACTTCCTTTGCACAGCAGCTGACGACTTCAGGAAACCCGAAGATCTTTGCCAGATACTGAAGGAATAATTCCTCCATTATTTCTTTCGATAAATTAATCTCCATAATCTTACCCCGGTTCACCCTGTAACAGACTCCAATTATTCTTGTCACGGATATCATCATGGACATAAAGCCAATAACCGGCCGGATCCACAAACTGTGTGCCGTTGTTGGTATTTACATTTATTTCTTCAGAGCTGTATACATATACCCCGTTTGATTTCACATCCTGATAAATGGGATTATTGGTAAAAGGATTAACAGGATCATGTACGATACCTTCAAATGCAAGGGACGGAGTATCTGCATTAGTCATGAATTCATCAGATACGGTAAATCCTGTACTATTGAAATCCTTTACCAGCAAAACAGGATTTACAGATTCAACATCAAAATCCGTATCATCCAGATCGAAATAGTCGAACTGGTTCATTCCAAAGCCATGGTCAGATACTATTATTATTCTTGTATTATCGTACAACCCGTTTTCGCGCAGATAATCAAACCATTCGCCTAATGTTATGCAAGCTTCCATGCTGCACTGATATGTAGCGTAGCTGGCAAAATAATCCATGTTCATCGTTATACCGTCAACCGTAAAACGTTCCTGATGAGTCATATCGTATTCTGTATTATCTATTCTTTCCAGAGGCACATAATCCGGTTCACTAAGAAGAGCCATATCATGAGTTGAATTATTAGTCATTACCAAGAAGCAATTGGTATCCTCAGCTATTATTTCCGTTACGTCAGTTAATGCTGACAAAGCTGCGTGAGCCTGCATATGAAGTTCATTATAGCCTTCCTGGGAATGCTTACCCGTATTGTTTCCCAAAAATGCCGTTCTATCAGAATCCAGCCTGTAATATTCACCATCATCATACAACAACGGCTGCAAAGCATAAGGCATGCTTTTCATTAATCCATAGCAGAAGAAATTACGGTTAAGACGCTTTTCCATGTCGTTTCCTGAACTTATAAGAACCGGTTCCTTATAGTTAAATACACCTGACATATGATAGGCATTTATCCCTTCGTATTCGTCAAAAATACTCAAGTCAGGAATCCACTGATAATTGGCATATGCCGGATCTACTACACTTACATTCCATCCTTCATTTGAAAAAATAACAGGCATAGCAAGAAGCGACTCATTATGCTTCTCAACTAAAAGTTTATCCGAACGTTCATTTATCGCATCAGGAGTGTAATCATACCCTCCAAACACTGCCGGAGCACCAAAATTCGTATATTTCCCAAATGAAACAGTATTTGGATAGTATGTAAAGCCGTCAAACTTCTCAGCAACATCTGGACGTTCGTTAAACAAATACGGAATACAGGATCCGTTCATCTTATCCATCATAATAACGACCACGTTCTTACCGGTGGTTGTTAACGGTATGCTGACTTCATCTGCTGTATTGTCATAACTGATAATGACATCCGAAATAAGCACTGATACGGCAGTTATCCTGAATACCGATAAAAATACAACTGCCACAATAGCAACCGTCATAAGAAGCCCAATAATCTTTTTCCACTTGAGCATAACGAATAAAATTGCAGCTGCAATAATAATATCCACAATCGTATTTACCATTATTTCCGTCAAACCGAAATCCATTTTGTTTTCATAAATCAGTTTATTTGACAGAAAACCGAAATTCTTATTAAACACAACATAGTTAATAACTCCTATCGCCGCCAAACTCGGAAAAACAAAAGAATAAATCTGCTTGTTCTTTTTAGTAAGCAAGCAAAAAACAGGAATCCAAATGATAAAAAAGCCAAGAGCCATGAATGCGCTTATCACAAGATAATCCATTGGACTATGAGGTTCTGTAATAAATGTATTTACCATTTCAGCAGGATTTTCAACTATAACATCTGCCGGAATCAGAACTCCCGTTAAAACAGCTAATACCCCGCACGAAAGGAAAACAGGCAGAAAACTGAATTCGCCTAACTTAAGCTTCTTGGCAGGAGCCGTTTTAACCGGATTGCCGGATTTCTTTATTAAGCTGCCAATGATGTTTTTGCCAAGTGAGAATACGTTATTTAACAGCCAGTAGAAAACCAGTCCCGCCGGAGAATGATAGAGCAGCACGAGGAATATGGCAGCAAGACCGTATACCTGGACCTTTGCCCTGAGAGGATGTCCTTTGGTGTAAATGATTCCAGATACGATATTGATCAGTGTCATCAGTATCGGCAGAACATTTACAGGAAAACTTCCTATATGGAACATAGCATCCTCTGTTCCGAGGTCAGAAATAATGCCGAAATTCATTCCATGAAGACTCTGCATTCCGGACAAAAGATTGTATGCGGCAATAAAAAACGGAATCTGCAGAAGCAGTGAGACTGAACTCTTTAAAGCGTATATAGGCTTATAGTTATTGATCCTGTAGTACTCCTGAATCATGAAGAAGCGCTCATCGCCTTTGAACGTCTTCTTTATGCGCTTCAATACGGGCGCCATTTTTGCCTGGATATCCCTGTCTTCGGCCTGCAGTTCATCTGCGCGCTTGTATAAAGGAAGCACCAGGAAATTCACTGCCAGGCTCAAAAAAATAATCGAAATACCGGCATTTCCCGTTATCCTGTTTGCTATCGTAAAGATAACTTCAAAAAGAAGTTCTATCGGTGAGATTATCAACGTATACAAAAGCGTAAAAAAAGTCAAATCGCAGTCTCCTAATCAGCATTCCGGGGCTCTGATTGCTGTATTATAAAATCTAACCTAAATATTATACAATTCTATTTTAAATAATAAAAAGCTCAGTGCACACCGGAACTTATCAACTGATATATTCCCTCGATAAAAGGTGACTTGTGTTCTATGTATCTGTCTATGTTATAAGGATACAGCTCTGCACCTTCTATCTTTATTCTGCCGTACTCCTCAACTGCTTCAGGATGTGCACGCAGATAATCCCTGAAAGATATATGCCTTTTAAGTTCAGCTGCATCCTTAGAGCATACATACAGATGATGCTTTCTCAGATGGTCTTTGCCATAGTATTTAAACGCCTCGCGGCCCGGAATACCAAGATTGCCTTCATGATGATAACCGATCGTTTCAAGTGCCGTCTTCACCTTATCAAAACAGCCCTGATCTTCTATAACGATATCAATATCAATGACGGGTTTTGCAGCAAGTCCGGGAACCGAAGTGCTGCCGACATGTTCAACACTTAAGACCAGACCCTCAAGCACCTGCATGAGTTCTGCTTTAATATCTTCGAAATCTTTTTTCCATGCCTCATCATAAGGTAGGACTACTACGTGTTTAGTGCTCATAAACCAGTTAACTCTATGAAATCATCCCTCGATCTTCATTTGATAAGATCTCATAAATGCTTTCACCTACTTATATCCCCTTTTCCCCAACCTTTTCTTTGACATTATAATCCATCAGCAGGCTGTATTTATAAAATTTAATTAAGAATATATACAAATAGACGCCTGTTTCATATATCATATGGATATGAGGAAGATAATAGGAGATTATAAATGGATATTATTGTCGCCGAAAACTTAAAAAAGCTGAGAGAAAAGCACAACCTCACCCAGGAAGCTCTGGCTGAGGCATGGGGTGTTCCGGAACTCGCTATTTATAAATGGGAAGCCGGACGCCTTCCGGTCGAATTCAAAATGCTGCAGAGGATCGCGGATTTTTATGATGTCACTGTAGAAACATTTTTCGTTGATGATTCTGCCGAGAAGCACAAGCCTTCCGCAAATGACAAGGTATCGTTTAACTGCAGGATCTGCGGCGGAGACCTGGTTTACGACTATGCTTCCACATCCTGCAGATGTGCAAACTGCGGCAACAAGTGGGCCATTGCGGAGTTATATCCAAAGTATTCCCACGCTATCGCAACCATTAATAAGGCCGGCAGGATCTTAAACAACAAGGCTGTTCTTGCGTCCGCTGATGAAGCCAAGCTCTTATACAAGCAGGCAATCAATGAGTGCAGCAGGATCGAAGACGCCATCTCTTCTGATCTCATCAAGATCTGTGATGACGGCGTGGCAGAGGCCGAAAAGCTTGAGACATACTGCAGAGGCAAGTATTTCTTTGATAACAGGTCTTACAAGAGCGCTCTTAAAGAACTCGAAAAAGTCAGAGGTTACAGAGACGCTGACGTTATGATCAGGCGTTGTAAGGGTGAGAAATAAGGCGGTTGTTTTTTAATCCACAATACTAATGAGGAAACAGAAATGGCTTTTTGTTCGAAATGCGGTGCGGTAGTAATAGACGGTTCTTCTTTCTGTGAAGTATGCGGTCATGCTATAGATACTGACAGAATTTTAGGTTCATCTTATCTGCCTCCTCATCCTGCTACCAAAGAAGAGAGCATTCAGCTCTGCAACATATTGTTGTCTAAGTACACTACTTATGAAAAGCTCAAGGAAGATATCAAGGACGCTGAATTTCAAATCAAAAAGATGGAAGTAGGTTCCAATCCTCCGAGATATTGGTTATTCAGGTTTTATTGGCCGACCTTTATCGTTGCGGCTGTAGCATGTTTTGTTACAACATTTGTCTTTGCCGCTTTGATCGCAGCTTCAGGTTCAGATGCAATAGAACTTGCTGAAGCACCTGGTTATCTCTCAATACCGATCACACTTTTAATCGGAATCCCCATCGCTAAAGCAAGACAAAACAGGGCTAACGAGAAACTGGCTCAAAATGACATGATGACGACCGCCAGGGCAAATCAGATACGTGCCCAGATTGAAGACATGAAAAGGAAGCAGAGCGAGCTGTCAGAAGAATTACAGGATTACAAAGAGCTCATCCCCCTGAACATGAGGAACAAGAACAGCATTATCAAGATCAAGAGAGCACTTGATCTAAGTCAGGCTCAGACAATTGAAGAGGCTGTCGAAATCGTGAAGAATCCGAGAGGATTTTAAGGGACACTCAGTTTAACGTTCCAAAACACTTCCGCCCCATTCGACCACTGTAAATCCATTACGTTCAGGTCTATCAGGAAGTTCAAGCGCCATGTGTTCAGGAATCTCAACGGGAACTTCAAGAGGAGTAAACACCATATAAACACGTATCAGCGTATCAGGTGCCGGATCTACGTTAAGTTTTGCCCATTCAGCGTAATATCCGCTCGGGAAAGAGATCAGATTATAAGGTGAAGCCTGAAGTCTCGGCAGCCAGTATGAGATGAAATCATCGATCTCACGGTCATTTAATCCAGCAGCTTCCAGATATTCCTCAAGGAAAGCAGCAGTATCTTCACTTGCCACGCATGCGGCATGCTCAAATTCATAGTCATCAAAAGACCTGGTCCCTTCCCAGAAAAGATATTCGTAATATCTTCCGGTATTCTTGTCGAAGATCGTTCCGTCAGGGAATGCAGTCACGTTCCATCCGTCATTATATTCCGGATAAGTGCATGTGAGATTACCGTCATAATCCAGAACGATACTTACATCCGTTTCTGACTGAGGATACAGATAAATAACCGGTTTCTCAGTTTCTACCGGTCTTTCGCTATACAGATACGCAGGCGTGGGCTCCGGCACACAGAAATCGAGCATAAGCTCGACAACGCCATCATCTCTTACCAGGACAAAAGTATACTTTCCTGGCTTGATATCCCTCGGAATGTCTATCTGGAAGTCATATCCGTACCAAGATGTAGTGATGCCCTTCATGTCAGTTTCAGTATGCTGGTAATATACCGGCTTTTTCGAAAATAACACATCGCTCTTATTCCAGACATATTCGTCGTTCCTCTCGAAACAATATGCCTTCATCAGCTTTTTGTTCAGATTAAACTGTTCGTTGATATCATCATTCATCCGGCAGACTATTGAGACATAATCACCCCGGAGAAGTTCACCATCCCAACTGCCAACACCTTGGATCATGGGTTCATCGACCCATTTTGTCTCAAGATCCTTCTGATATATAAACCCTTCTTCGTCAATGGTTTCCATATCCGGGTTGCCGTAGAAAACCTGTTCTTTCTTTTGTCTTCCGAAACGATCACATGCAGTAAGCAATATACTTAACGTCAACAAAATGCAGATAACTGCAACAGACTTTTTGGTTTTCATATATCCCCACCCCCGTCAGTAATATTATGATGCTAATTTTCCCTCTTACCGCTCATGATATTCCTGTCCATTTTTATAAAATCATGGAAGTATTTCCTGATATTGGCCGCATGCTTCTCTGATTCATTTTCAAGGTCTCTTATCTTCTTGTTCATCATTCCGGACTCTTCGTAGAGTCTTGAGATTTCAGCATCTATGTTATTGATCTTCTTTACTTTCGGTAAGATAATTACGAATGCCTGTATAGCAAAGATGCTCCAGGGGATGCCGTGGCAAAGAGCCAGAATGCCAAATATTTCCGGATGTTCCATACCGGAAGCAGCAGTTGATATAAATCCGCAAACAAAGAAAATCTCGAGCAAGGTCCAAACGGCAGTTAAAACCGCGAATAAAACAAACATGAGCTTAGGAGGTCTCAATACGCCATACCTGTCCCTGACATAATAGTTCTCACGATCTATATTATTGCGTGCAATAACACCTCTGATTTGCTGTTTTTTCTCCTTAAGAGATACAATCTCTATGCTGCAGTCTGACCGTTTCTTCTTTTCAGTATAAAGCTTGCCAAACTCAGTAAAGTATTTCTTGTCTTCTTCTGCAGCGCCTGCGATCACTTCACTTACAATTTGTGAGTCATACGAGAACTCTACTGATTCAGATTCTTTTTCGAGTTGTTTCATGTTCGACAGATTGGCTGCAGCAAGCATCAGTCCTCTTAAAGCAATAAAATCATGCGGATCCTTTTTCAACGTGAACTTATAGGCATCGATAGCAGCCATAAATTCACTTCGCGAGATATAAGTCTCACCAGCCTCATGCATTCTGTCTTCTTTGAAGTATTCGTAATCGTAAGTCGAACCACAGAAAGTACAATGGTACATCTGCTTATCATTGTCGATAACAAGACCACCGCCGCATGACGGACACTGATGCTTCCTGATAGTACCAATTCCTGAAACATTCTCACGAACGGGTTCTTTCGTTATCTGCCTGTCTTTGGAGACAAAATCACGGCTGGACCTCATGATATTGGCCGAGAACTTTTCTGCTTCAGATTCACAGGTTCTTATCTTCTCGTTCTGTCTGCTCAATTCCGTCCTGAGTTCTACGATATGCATATCTATTTTGTCTATCTCTTTGACTCTTGGATAGACAAGCACAAAATTACCGATGGTAACGCCGGCAGCAAATAAGCCGAAGAAAAATGCCAAAGAGAGAACCCAGGCGGCATTTTCTCCCAATATTAATACCGGTAAAACAAAAGATATTGCAATCACCGTAAAAGCAGCAGTAAAGAGCCAATTTATGATGAACCTTGATTTAGGCGTTTGCGGTGATCCGTCTTTATTAGTGAAGTTATAATCGTAACGGGAATCATCGGTTAACCGGATAGTAGCTTCGAGTTTTTGCTTTTCATCTTCAAGAGAATGAATCTCATTATAACGGTCAGCCAGATTCTTCTTGTCAGAGTATACCTTGCCCAACTCAGTAAAATATCCCTTGTCTTCTTCCAGAGCATTTTCTACTGCGTCACTGACCATTTGGGAATTATAAGAGAATTCTTCGGGTTTATCATTACTGATAATATCATCAATGCTATGCATACGTGCAGCAGCAAGCATCATTCCTCTGTTTGCCTGGAAATCGTGAGGATCATTTTGCAGAATTAACTTGAATACATCGACAGCAGCATCAAACTCCCCGCGCGAAAGAGCTGTATCACCAAGCTCAAGCAGTTTTTCTTCTCTAAAGTAATCGAAATCGTAAGTAGAACCGCAGGAAGCACAACGATACATCTGCTTATCGTTATCAACATTTAGGTAACCGCCACAAGATGGGCACTGATGTTTTGTAGTAATGCTCATTCCTATCTATCCCTTTTTCTTAATGTCTCTTAGTACATTAAGTCAAAATATCCCTATCCGACTACTATATTATATCAAAACAACAACGGCGCATTCACAAATCAGAGTTATTCCTTAAAAAGGATTATTCCTTAATATGCCTCAGCGACAGGTCACGGACAAAAATGGTGGAAAGAAATACGTTGATATTGCCCATCCTGTCACCGCAGAGATGCGAAAAGCAATCAGCGATGCCGTGCTCGGAGCTTACTCCCAGAAAATGGGATTGGCCAATCAGAACCAGGCTGGCTATCAGACCGAAGAAGGAGATTTTCAGATTGCTGCTTCCTCGGGGAATGCTACGGAAGCTAATTCAATGCCAGAGGAAATCTTACCTCCGGATGAAGACCAGGATATGTCGTTTGTCCCAATAATAGGACAGATTTCGTAATCAGCACTTAATCTGACCCCAAACTGTAGACATTCTGATAAATTGCTAGTAAATTGCAAGTAACAACCTAATATAAGGAGGTCACGGCAATGAAGACTAATAGGCTAATCCCGACAGTCTTGATCGTTTCTTTGATCCTCGGAATCACCGGTTGCAATAATCAGCGTGTCACAGAAATCCAAAATGACGGCTTCGAGAACAAAGAGACATCAATTGAGACTACTCAGAATGAATTAATCTCAGCATCAACAATTGAAAACAACACAACAGTCACCCCTACCCCAATTATAAGCACGGGCGAAAAGACTGTGGCAGCAACAAATACGCCTAAACCCTCAGATGACTCTTCTTCCAAAAATATGACCGAAGCCAATACTTCTGGAGAAAGTTCATCCTCGGGCAATTCGAATACACCAACACCCCAACCAGCCAATAACAACGACAATTCATCTGGTGGAAGCTCTAACAATAGTTCAGGAAGTGGGAATGTTATATCAGTAACAGATACGCCAGTTCCAACAGCAACCCCCTCACCTGTTCCGACGGCAACACCAACACCTACCCCGACAAGCACACCTGTTCCAACAGCCACTCCGACACCGGAACCTACTGAGGCTCCTAAGCCGGCCGTAGCAGCTTATGTTCAGGCAACTTTCATTGTGTACGGCAGCACCGATGATGAAAACCCAACTTACGTTGAATCAACAGTTGTCAGAACATATACAGTTCAGCCCAAAGACGGATGTTCTTATCATTCGCATCAAGTCAGTGATTACGTCTGTATTGATAACCAGATCAGTTGGACTGATCTTGATAATGCGTTTCTTAAGGAACACCCCGGTTGTGTAGTACATGGTTACGATACCGTTGGTGAGCAAGTCGTAGGCTTTGTAGACGATTAACTAAGACAAACAAATGGCAACAGCAAGACAGTTTGCATTCATAATCCGCTGCAAGAGCATGAAACCGGAACAAGTATTTGCTGAAATGAACCGTGTTGAGAAGGCCATATCTGATCAGGGATTCGATGTACGACGCATGAAAAAAGAAGATATCAAGAGATTCCTTGCTATATACTTCGACGCTTCCTTCGCCGGAGACCAGATGCCTGATATCGATGGTTTACAATACTTCGCTGATTAACATTATCTCTAGAGTTCATTAGTGCACAATGAACAAAGAGGCCAAAAATCAAAAAATATATATATTTATATAGATTAGTATAGATCTAAATATATATATTTGTTTCATTCAATCAACTTCATCATTCTGTCTTCTGTTTCCTGTTCTTATTCGGGATTATCATTAAGAAAAAAGCAAGGAGACAAACTCACATGAAGAAATTTACTGATGAAGAATGGAATAAACTCGTTGCTTGATCAAAATATTAATCTTTTCGTCCAAGCAAAAAGGGTCCAGAAAAAACCCTGAACCCCTTGCAAACACTGGTGATCGTGAGCGGATTCGAACCGCTGGCCTACCGCTTAGGAGGCGGTCGCTCTATCCAGCTGAGCTACACAATCAGATTTTTGACTGTCCGAGATTATATCACAAACCCGGAATGCTATAAAGACAAGTTTCTGCAAGCATTACGACCAATGAGATCAGTACTAGATAAAACGGAAGGCCGTCAATATACTTGGATTTTGAGACGAAGATAAGACGCCTTCTGATTACCGATAAAAGACCTGTCATGATGAGATCCGCCGCTACTACTAAGGTATTGGCAATGATCAAGTGTGTGATCTTCGGGATGCCCGGATGAACAAGGAAAAGCAGCGAAATGAAAGCCGCTGCAATGGAAACTTCACTTATGAAATAACGAAGTCCGAAGATGGATCTTCTGAAGTTATGCTTAGCCGTATATACGGCTACCGAACCTAACAGCAGAGCGAGCACCTCAGAAACCGGAATCGTCATGACCCTGAACCAGTCAGGTTCAACGAAGACCTTAAGTATATAAAGGATGGCCGTGCATATCAGGCAGACTGCGGCAAACTCTCCTCTGGCGCTTAAGAACCTTCTGAGTTCAGAGATGTCCGCAACAGGGATATCCCAGAATTCGGTAAGTTTCTTCGAAGTCGCACATCTTGGGGTTCCCGTGATCCTTGATAATGCCCAGCTGATAACTATAAGGAACATTACAGCTGCAAGGAACGATACGAACAGATATCTCTTTTCGAAAACAAACGAGATCAACGTGCCAAACAGTGAGCATACGAGCGCAATTCCGTAAGGAAGCATAACCTCCGAACCGAATGCAGGTTTGGTGTAGTTGTCGTTGTCGTCTTCCTTAAATCTTGCAACAGACATGATTCCTATTGCCATAGGTATGAAACCTACTGCCGAATAAGGCGTGCAAAGACCGAATCTGTATGATAATTCTCCGACAGCTATAAACAGTGCCATTACAAACGCAAATGAAATCACGGAAAGATTTCGCGGCATGAATAATCTCAATGTAAGCGACCATATGAGAATACACACAAGAGAACATGCTACAGGCCACCAGATTACGTTGCCTGAGATCATGAACTCAAGGCAGAGCGATACCATCGAATAGCCCAAAAGAAGAGAGCTTCTCGTACTGAGGTATTTTGCGGGCCTGATATGGACTGCGCTTACCTTGTCGTCGATCTTTCTTCTCGTCTGCTCGTTATCGAAAGGCGAATCGTATTTCTCGGTAAATAATCCCATCTGATCACACCTTCCAATTCAGATATTCCTTGAGGAATTTGTAGCAGGTATTGCATGCCTTGACAACCATTCTCGTCTCATCGTAAGCATCAGGTACGGGCTCAACAAGGGATGCTATCTCCGACATGGGAAGGTCATCGATACTGTCCGTGATTACCTGATCGTCAGTGTTGCCACTTGAATTAAGGCCGTCTTCACTTGCATCGTAATCGATGGTATTTACATCCTGCCCGTCGCTGTTGCTGTAACGGTTTTTGTTTTCATAAGGATTCTCTTCAAGAGTCCTGCCCGTGATATTGGCTTCGATCTGTCTTACTCCGATAAAGCCGATGGCAACTTCCTCATCGTTATAAACCGTATAGATCTCAGGTGTCTCCTCGAACGAGAAAACGACATGACCGTCTTCGTTAAGAAGCTCAAGACCGTAAGCATTGTCCTGATAGAGATGGAACAGGATCATGTTAAGGCCGGCCATGTAGGCTGTCTTGTCATAGCCTACCTGTGAATAACTGATGCACTCTTTGGCAAGATCTACAAAAGGCCTTATATCGCATGTTACGCCATCAACGATATCCGTCGTACCGTTGGACTTCATAGCAAGACGGTCAGGATCCTGACACTCAAGCAGAGCGTGACAAAGATTATAAGACTGCGTAGCCCAGTCAAGACCGGAAATCTCATAAGCACCTCTGAGGGAAGCTTCACTTCTGTCCTTGTTGGTCCTGTCCGTGCAGAACGCGTCCCACTTGATCTTGGTAATCACGCCATTCTGGACTTCCATTTCAACGTAGTCTATGTATTTGTTTCTATCGTCATACAGACGCTGGGCATAGTAAACGCCGTCTCTTAATCCCGGCACATTTATGTTTTCGGTATCATCGTCATCAGGCTTTTCTTCTGTAAGGAATGCCAAAGGAATTTGTCTTCCGATAAGCCTTTCCTTAATCTGATTCATGTTATTCTCATCGATAACATATGCGTTATCACCGGATGTGTTGATCAGAGAGAGACCGACGATTCTTGTACTCTCATAATCCAGCGCAACAAGGATGCTGAGGTCCTTGCCTTCAGGAGATTTAACAGTAAGATCTACGACATATCCTTCCGGAGATCCTGCCGCGTTATAACCGATATACACGCCCTTGATCTCAGGGAAATCATTAAGTGCCTTACTCTTAACTTTCTCATAAGAATATGAATCGAGAACCACGTCGAATCTTGAGTGATACTCGTTCTGGACACGCTTGTTGGCGTTATCCTGAGATATAAAGTAACTGCCGATAACCATGGCAGCTCCAACGATCAGCAACAGGATGGCTTCTGCAATAAACTGCTTAAGCTGTGCATGCGTCATCATGATACATCCACCTCCCTCGAACGGATCTTGCGCCTTGAAACTGTTTTCGTGAAGAAGTCCAAAACAAACGACATGAAATTAACTGCCATGACCGGAGCCAGGAGCGATACCATCGGAGACAGGAACGGCTTGGTAATCAGCGTCAGGACACCGCATGTAACACCGGCGAACACTCCGGATGCAAATCTCGAAGGCATCGTGGTAAGGTCACCAAGAATGAATACGGCAACAAAAACGGCACCTGATGAAAGGATGTATATTATCAGTCCGTCAAAGCTGAAAGACTTTGTCTCGATAAGCATTGAAAGAGGATAAAAAGCCGTAATCGTAATCAGATAAGATACCGGTGAATAAAGTCTGATGGTACCTTTGAGAGTAAGGAACACACCACCGATCACGAGGCAGATGATACATGCCGTGCCTATCATACTGGGATAGTTACCGCTCAAAAGCTCGAGCAATGAAAGATGCTCATACGAAGGCAAAGTATCAGGCTGCTTCTGGACAATAAGGCTCAGAAGTTCCATTTTCGAATTCGATTCGCCATAAGAGAAACCCTGTACTCCCGTTGGCCATACGAGCTCTATGAAAAGCCTTCCGGCACAGGCAGGATTTACGATATTGCTTCCCGCACCGCCGAATACCTGCTTCGTTACGACAGATGCGAAAAGCACTGCTGTAAGCGCAGTAAGCAGTGTCGTGTCAGGAGGAAGCATAAGCGCGATCAGAAGTCCTTCCACAAGAGAACTGAGATCAAAATAATCGCCTGTCCTTCTCCTTGTGAGTCTCATGCAGAAAGTATCTGAGAACACAAAAGAGATCATGCAGAAAAGGATCAGTATGGCGGCTCTGAGGCCATAATAAAAGATCGCATAAACAACACAAGGGACGAGCGCTGCCAGGAACGTCAGATAAATGTACGGAGCACTTTTCTCCGTATGGATAAAGGGGGCAAGTTGTTTCATTTCCTTACTCATACTTCTTTATCCTTCTCGAATGGCAGTACGATAGAATCAGGTGAACTCTGCTTCTTGTCTTCTTCTGTATCTGAATAATCTTCAAGCAGCGATGCTTCACCAACATAAGAAGGCTTCATATCATTAGCAGTCTTCTCTTCAGCACTGCTGTTATCAAGAAGCGAATTGATCTCGATAATCCTTCCCTCACCTGCAAAGCTTGCGATCGCAGGCGTAAGGTTAATGCCTGAAGGACAGACATAAGAACATGAGCCGCATGCAATGCAGTCTCTGGCTCCTTCTTCTGCTGCTTTCTGGCCAAGGCCCTGGTTAAGCATCTCGTAAATAGTGTTCGGTGAAAGATTCATCGGACAGCACTCGGAACAAAGACCGCAGTGAATGCAGGGTGTTCTGGGCACTTCCGTTTTTCTGACTACCGAGATAACAGAAGTCGTCTTTACTATAGGAGTATTCTCCGGATCCTTAATATCGATTCCGGTAAGGCAGTTACCCCATACTATCCTGTCGCTTCCGTTCTTGATGTCCTGTGCATTAGTCAGAAGTTCTGATACGGGAGTTCCGATCGGAACAAGCATGTTATGTCCGCCGGATGCGTCTCCGGTAACGGAAACGATCCTGCTCATCATCGGGATGTTATCGGATAATGCCTCCCAGCATGCAAGCATCGTAGAGCAGTTGAACAAAACGGCACTGCAGGACTTCTCGATTGTCTCACCTGCCGAAAGATTCTTACCGTAAAGAGCCCTTGCAACAAGGCGGTAGTATCCCTGGGGGAATCTTTCCCTGAAAAGCTTTATGTCATACTCAAGGTCTTTAAAGTCATCCTTGATCTTTGCGATGGAATTCAAAAGAGCCTTTCTCTGTTCCCTTCTGTTCTCGGAAATGAGGAATATACACCTGGAAGCGCCTACGGCTCTTGCACAGGCGCTTGCGCCTAAAACAACATAATCGGGATACTCCGTGATTGCAACGAGGTCAGAAGTGGAATAAGGCTCACTCTGGAGACAATTGACCAGGAAGTCCCTTACAACTTCTGTTCTTGCTCTTCTGAGCTTTGCAGCAGTGGGAATGCCCTCACCGCCCATACCGCAGATGCCGGCATCTCTTATAACGCCAATTGCTTCACTTGCAGAAAGCTTAAAGCCGGATCTCGGTCTTACGGAATCAAGCCTTGCTCTCTTCATGTCATTCTTGATAGTAACTGCGGGAGTCAGGATACCGTTTGGAAGTCTGATATCTGAGATGTCTATTACTTTTCCGGAGATACCGCTGTGAACAGGGACGGAGAATGAACCTTTCTCAGGAACTCCGACACACTGGCCCATGCGGACATAATCGCCGACCTTGACTGTGGGTACTGCAGGCACACCATAGTGCATCTTCATCGGAAGGATGACCTTCGTAGGATAGATCCTCTCGAACATGATCTCCTTGACAAAAGGGGAACGCTTTGAAAAATTCAAAACGTCCCCTGTAAACAAGCCTCTGTAAAATGAATATCGCCTGCGGTCTGCCACTTTATCTGTCCCCGTTACGGAAGGCCGTTAAAGAACCAAACTTATCAGTCTGAATAGCCTTCGAGCTTCTTTGACTTAGGTGATCTGTTAAGCTTTCTGATAGCTTTTGCCTCGATCTGTCTGATACGCTCACGTGTAACGCCAAGTTTCTTGCCGACCTGCTCCAATGTCATGGGAACTCCGTCCTTAAGACCGAATCTCAACTCGATAACTCTTCTTTCTCTGTCTGTCAGACCGTTAAGAGCCTGGATGAGGTCTTCCTTGAGAAGGATCCTGGCAACCTCTTCCTCAGGTGCAGCAAGCTCATCGTTGGAGATGAAGTCAACCAGGTGGCTGTCTTCTTCCTCACCGACAGGCTTATCGATGGAGATAGGATCCTGTGAGATCTTCTGGATCTCTCTGATCTTGGATACTTCCATGCCCATAGCTTCAGCAAGTTCTTCTGTAGTAGGCTCTCTGCCGAGATCCTGAACGAGCTGACGCTGTACTCTTGTAAGTTTGTTGATGGTCTCAACCATATGTACGGGAATTCTGATCGTTCTTGCCTGGTCTGCAATGGCTCTGGTGATAGCCTGACGGATCCACCATGTTGCATATGTGGAGAACTTGAAGCCCTTTGTGTAATCGAACTTATCAACTGCCTTGATAAGACCGATGTTACCTTCCTGAATGAGGTCCAAAAGTGAAAGACCACGGTTCATGTATTTCTTTGCGATGGATACAACGAGTCTCAGGTTGGAGTTGATGAGGAGCTCTTTAGCTTCCTCGTCACCCTTTGCCATTCTTTGGGCGATCTCTTTCTCCTGCTCTGCATCAAGGAGTTCGATCTTACCGATCTCTTTGAGATACATCTTGACCGAGTCATCTACGACATTGGCATCTTCGCCGTCTGTATCTACTCCGTCGTCGTCAGCACCCAGATCGGGATCACTGATCATGACGCCGCTGTTCTCAAGCTCAGCTCTGAGATTGATCATCTCATCGGGTTCGATCTTGAATGAATCTGTGAGTGTCTCAAATTCTGCCTCAGAGATCTGATTCTCGTTCTTCTCTGCAAATTTCTTTGCCTGTGCCAGTGCTTTCTCGAAATCTGTCATATATGGATCACCTCGTAGATTTTCAATGTGCTTTGTCTGAATAACATCCGTGCCTTTATCCTGACGGCTGTCCGGATATTATTTTGTTGTCTCTGCCGGCAGGATCTCAACGGGAGTCTGAACATCCGTTGTAATGCCGTCTTTTGTTACGAAGAAGATCGTATCAGGAGTGTAGATATACATCTCAACCTCACCTGATTCCTCACCGCGCTTCTCCGTACGGAGTTGAACGTAGTTGGAATAAAGTGTCTTTGCCTGATCCTCGGTGATCTCATCAGAAAGACCGAGCTTTACATACTGACATGAAAGTCCGTAGATGTTGAACTGCTTGTAATCAAAATTAGTGAAAGATGTTTCTTCTGTATCTGCGTTATCGAAAACATTTCCGATATCGGCAATAATGGACTGCTTCAGCGCCTTGCGGTTGAAATACAGCGGTAAAGCGATAGCCATAATGATAGCTACGACAACGAGCGCACCTGCTGCCATTCCGATAATGAGCTTCTTAGGAGCCTTAACATCGTTAGGCGAGATCTCGAATTCATTGGGCTTAAGCTTAGCTGAATCCGTCTGTGTCTTTGAAACCTTATCCCTCTGAACTGCCTTCTCTACAACATCAGGCATTACGGGAGTTGAATAATAATGCTTTGAACCTTCCGTCTTCTCAAACTTCTCGTTCTTGAATTCGTGTCCGTCAGGATTCTCAAGAAGTTCTGCTGCTTCTTTAGCAGGGAAAACGCAATTGCAGAATACGCACTCGCAAAGTTCGTCTCTGTCATCGAACATAACCAGCGAACCGCAGTTTCTGCACATACCTTGTTTAGTTGCCATCAAATAATCATCCTTTGTCTTTGAAGTATGAGCTCTAAGCTGACCAGTCCGCCCTACCGGATTACAGGGATAATGGTTTGAAACAGGCCGTAAATACGGCATTCCCTTTGTGTAGGCATAGTTCTGCTTATAGCAAGCGTTTATTATAATATGCTATTTGTTACTCGTCAAGCATAATTTATAAGTCACTTGACACTTCTGTCTCCCCGTCTGTATCATCTTTCCTATCACCCGATGACCAGAGAGGTATATCCGTGCCGAAATCCAGATCCAGGTTATATCCCGACTTAAAGCCTTCGAACGACAACGAGAGGTTTATGCTCGAGGCCATAAGAGAAGCCGAAAAGGCCATTGATCTTGGAGAATGCCCCATCGGATGCGTGCTTGTAAAAGACGGCAAGATCTATGTCAGATCCCATAACTTAAGACTTACACGCGGTAACGCACTCGCACACGCCGAAGTGATCGCCATCGACAAAGCGTGCAAAAAACTCGGCGATTGGAGACTTGAAGATTTCGACATGTATGTAACGCTTGAACCCTGCACTATGTGCTCGGGCGCTATCATCCAGTCCAGGATACGCAAGGTCTATTTCGGAGCCTATGAACCCAAGAGCGGCGCGGTCGTATCCTGCAATGACATTTTCGAAGTCTCTCACGGACATAACCACAAAGTCGAATTCGAAGGCGGCATCCTTGAAAAAGAATGCTCACAGATGATGCTCGACTTCTTCCGTGCCATCAGAAAACGCGATGCCGGCAAAAAGAGATACGGAAATTAAACTTCGACAAACTCCCCGTAACGGACAAGATACAAAAGTTTGTGAGCGACCTTCACGCCGTCCTCTTCGCATGCTGCAGCATAGCTGTTAAGCTGGAACGCATGTCTCTCCCTTGCTTCTTTTGCCCGCTCTTCAGGGCTTTTGCCGCTCAAGCGGTCCGTCTTATAGTCGAGGATCGTATAACCTTCAGATGTCTTATAGATCAGGTCGATGATTCCCTGGACAAGCGCCGAATCGCCTTCATTGCCATTGATGTAGACCGCAAATACGATCGGTTTCTCGGAACGTGCAGATCCGTCTTCAAAACTTCTGATGATATCTTCACATCTGCCGTCTTTGCAGAATGCCATTATGCCTTCTTCAAATTCAAAAGCGACTTCCATGGCATCTGCAGGAGTGCAGATATTGAGATAACCTGACCTTATGAGTTCTTTGATCTCGTCTTCAAAAGAAATGTTACCTTCCCTTAATCCTTCAAGGTCAATGAATCTCATTATCCTGTGGAGTATCGTACCTTTGTTGGCAGCAGTAAGCATCGAGATATTGGCGCTTTCAAAATCATCAATGCCCCTGATCTGAAGGTCGACATGCGTTGTATCAGAAGGCTTTCCTTCCCCGCCGATTCCGGTAACGGAAACCTTGAACGGAATATCAACACTCTCCTGATGCTCATAAGGAGGAAGGATCAGTTTTCCTTCCGGATCGAAGAGATCCTTATCATCTTCTTCCTTCTCATCTTCCTTCTCTTCACCCCGGTTTGCCTGGTTATGTGCATCGTAGAGTTCTATGACCTTGTCAGCAGGCACCTTTACGACTTCGTAACCCTTAGTCTTGTTGCCTTCGAGGTCAAAGAACGGGACCGCATTAGACGGTTTAAGATCACCTGATCTTGCAAGGTCTCTTAACTCATCTCCGTCTTCACTTCTGGCAAGAGCGCTGAAAAGGCAATATGGAAGTTTCATGTCTCCTGCGAGCCAGTGACGTTTGTCGAATGCCCTGTCTTCGTAATCCACTGCCTGAGTGAAAGCTTTTCTGATCGCACTCGATTTGCCGTCGTCAGTGAAATCACAGCATGTAATTACAGACAAGCTTTCTTCTGCCCTGGTCAGTGCAACATAAAGGAGCCTTACCGTCTCCGAATTTGAAGCAAGCCTCATCTTCATTTTGTAAATGTACTGCTCAAAAGAATGGCTCCTGGTAATGTTGTCGAAGTCGTAGTCTTCTGTGATAAAACCATCGTCACGATCAAACATGATGCTCGAGAGATTATCCTTCCTCTCATCCTGTCCGCCTGTCGCAACAAGAATGACAAACGGGTATTCAAGACCTTTGCTCTTGTGTACCGTCATGGTCGTAATTTTGTTCTTGTTTGCATCAACGATCTCGATATCAGCTTTCTTGATCTGTATCTTCATCTGCTCAAGTTCTGAAGATATGCCTGATACGTCAGAACCTCTTCTCTTGAAGCTCTCAGACAGCCAGTCCTTAAAGACATCAAACTTGCTGCTGTCGCCTTCTCTTGCCTCAAGCGTAGCCTTGATTCCGGTCTCTCGGTAGATAAGTTCGATTATGTCATCGATATCCGTTACCATAGAACTCATTCTTATCCTGTCAAAGACATCTACAAATCCCTTAACACGTGATGCAAGTTCAGAGTCACACTTATCGATGTAAACTCTCAGCCTTAACATCAGAGGTTCCTTATCAAGTGACTGACCTTCAAGCTCATGAATGAATGCCTGAATCGAAGCAAGTTCTTCAACAGTGAAGTTCGAGAACTTATAGTTGGAAAGCATTACTCCCGCAAGGTATTCATCTCTGTATTCGTTGCCGAGACAGATGAGGAAATTGATGAGTCTGTGTATGTCACGGTCTTCAAAAACATCTGTCGTAAAACGGCCTGATGCTTCGATCTTTCTTCCGTCTTTGAGAGTGCAGCCGTTAAGATATCTCGCGATGTTCTCGGCCTGGTTATTCGATGCCGTAAGGATACAGATGTCCTTGAACTCTGTTTTACTTCCGTCAACTCTCGTACATTCTTCAAGATATCTTCTGACTTCGCTCTCGACTGCCGCATATACAGCCTTTGTATCAGGCTCTGTCCTGTCGCCGTCTTCATTCTTCGGAAGTCCTTTATCAGCAACAACGATCCTGGGTATGGAACCGTGTTTTGACTCAACAGCCTTACTAAGACGCTGGGTATCGTCGTATTCGATCTCTGATGCTTCCCTGCTCATTGTCTGTCCGAAGACATAGTTTGCAAAAGCAAGGATCTCACATGTGCTTCTGTGATTCTCCTTGAGATAGTGAACCTTTCCCAATGACGGATCGCTGCTGTAAGCATCCATTCTGCTTCCGAAGATCTTCGGATCTGCAAAACGGAATTTATAGATGCTCTGCTTGATGTCGCCGACTCTGAAAACGTTTCCTTCTTTGCGTTCGAAAGTCTCGATTATCTTATCCTGAAGTCTTGTGTTGTCCTGATATTCATCGACAAAGATCTCAGTGAATTTCGCGCGGTAGAATTCGGATGCCTCATCAGTTTTCAGGATCTCATAGGCCGTATGCTCAAGGTCTGAATAATCCATTCCGTGCATGCCGTTCTTCAATTCCGCATAGAACTTGTCAGTTCTCTTAAGCAGTTCCACAAAGCATTCAGAAGCTTCGGTTCCTGCTTTCTGATTTGCAAGAATAGTCTCAAGATCAAATCCCATCAGATTTCCATATTCTTCAGGAAGATCAAGCGGGTTGTCGTACTTGGTATCTGCCCACTTTCCGGGATCGATAAAATGCCTGAGCGAGATCAAAGCATGCAACGGACTGTCATCACCCTTGAGATCAGCATTTCTGAAAAGACCTTTGAAATTAAGCAGCGACAACTCTTTTACCGGCTTCAGATATCCGAAGAAATCTGCACCGCTATGTGTCTTGTAATCTTCAACTACCTGGTCGATCCTGCCGGAAACCTCACTGATGAATTCTTCGTTGGTATATTCCTCAACGATCCGGTAAGTGTCATGAGATTCAAGCATGGATGCAAAATCGCTGCTCACAAGTATCTTTTTGATATCCGTCAGATACTTCACGATCCTTCCCGGAATGTCATTATCTCCTTCAAAGTACATGACCAGACCTTGGGCATCACGGTCTTTACGTTCTTTAACAAACTCTTCGCACTTATCGAGATAATCAGGAAGGCTTCGTAATGTCTTATATGTACCCGTGACAATATTAACAAGCGTCATGTCGCTTCTTCCGTCACCAAATCTTCTGGTAAACCTGATAAAAGGATCCTCTTCTGTCTTGCAATCAGCATAAAGATCTCGGATTGCATAATCCACGGCCGACTGGAGCAAAACTCCCTGCTCGCTTTCGGTAATGATCCTGCATGACGGATCGGTAAATTCAGCCATGGGACCGTCTGAAAGAAGATATCCTTTCTCCTTAATGACACGGGAACAGAATCCATGCATCGTCTGGATATATGCATTAGGCAAAAGATCGATCTGAGCTGAAAGACGTGAGGCACGATCTGTATCACCATTTGCTACTGCTTCGTTTCTTAATGACCTGAGTTTCTCTTCGATCTTCTCGGCCATGTGAGCTGCAGCATCTTCCGTGAACGTAACAACGAGCATCGCATCTACTGAGAGAGCACCACTCATTACCTCGTCACCTATTCTGGCTGTAAGAACCGTTGTCTTACCGGAACCGGCGGAAGCGGAAACGAGGTTGTTATCAAGCTTTGCGTTTATGATCGCATTCTGTTCATCTGAAAACTTCATAACTTACTCCTCCTTTCCACTGTCTTCAGCGCTTTTTCCTTCAAGAATATCCTTCATCGCAAGGATGGCGCGTCTGTCGTCTTTACTCATGTTCTTATCTGCACCGATCTTCTTGGTAACACCATCGTAGCCATAGTCTTTTCTGGGTTTTCCGGACTTTGTAGGCTCTGCTGATTTCTCACAGTTGGCAACAACTTTTCCATATTCACTGCTGCTGCCTGTATTGATCTGTGCCCTGCCTTTTGAGAAGGACGGATCGTTGCCGCAGTATCCTCTGTAACTGCAGTAATTACAGAGTTTGATATGCGGTTCTGCCGTTATCGCATCAGCCTTGCCTTCTGCTATCTGATCGATGCTTTCCTTGATTATGTGCTTCGAGTATTTGATTGCTATCTTCACGGCTTCATCGTTATATCCGGCAAGCTGCGGAAGACATACGAGAGGCTCTCCGTCGTCTTTGGCTTTAAGACCTACAAGAACATATCCGTAATCGTCAATGACGGCATCTTTTCCTGCTTTGGCATTCATATCGAGGATCGCTCCTGAATATGCAGGAAGCTGGATCTGAGTACCGTTAAGAAGTTCTGATGAATCCACTGCCTTATCACCGCTCTTATAGTCGATGGTTCTGACATGGATCTTCCCATCATCAGAAATCTTCGTATCGTATCTGTCGATGAATCCGCTGAATCTGAGATCGATTCCTTCGTATGGTACATCGAGCACAAGATTACCCTGGCCTATTTTCTCTTCTACGCCTTCAGGAACAAACTCTGTCGATACTGAGTCAGAAAGAACATCACGGAACATCTTGGTAAACATTCTTCTAAGTTTTGCATATGTATCCATCTCAAAGACTTTGTCCTTAGGATTTCCGTCTCTATCTACCGAACCGAAAGAAGCTCTCGAAGAGACAGACGCTTTAAGACATTTATCTGCAAATTCATTATATTTCTGCTCGTCATCAAGCAGTTCCTGAGCCATCTTTTTAAACTTATCAGGATTTTTACCGCTGTCATCACGAAGTGTTCTGTAAGCATTCTCAAACATACCGTGAATAAGGCTTCCGAATGAGTTTGGCTGTATTCTCGTATTATCTTCCCTGGGGCTTATCCTGAGCTCTCTGTCGAGCATGAACTGGAAAGCACACTGTCTGTAGCTTTCGATCGAGGAAACGCTCGCAAAGATGATCTTGCCCTTAGTGCCGTCTTCCTTTCTGTTTGTAAGAAGCCTGTCCATGATGTCTACAGGAATCTTAGCCTTCTCATAATCATGTCTGAACTTCACTGCCTGTCCAGCAATAGGATTTTTGAAAGTGTTGACTATATGGAATTTCTCATCAACATACAGTTCAAGATATTCGAATATACGGCTTTTGGGGGCACCGTATTCATGGACCATGTAGATAATGTCGGCAGCTGCGCCAAGATCAAGACATGCCGTTACGAATTCTTCCCTCATCTTACTCTCGGCTTTATCCGGAAGTTCTATGTCTTCTGTTGAAGCAGATAATGCCTTCAGCTCTATGCCGCTGAGAAGCCCCTCACGCATTCTCATGTAAGGGAAGTTATCTTTCTGGGCACCGATGATGAAAAGCACCTTACAGGGCGTTACAAAGGCATGCTCGGGTGTTGTTATCTCAATAGAGTCAACCTTCAGAGGGATCGTTCCTTCCGTGCGGTTCCTCATGTCGGTACGGAGCATCGAAATGAAATCCTTCTGGCTGATCTCACAATTATTCATCTCATGTGTTGAACACATCAAAAGACTTACAAGTTCATCGTATCCTCTGACCAATGCTACAGCCGCAGCATCATCGCCTCTTGCAGAAAACTCGTCTCTCAAAGGCTCAATGAAACCACGTACACTGTCAAGATATTTAAGGCTTGCCATTGCCTTGCCGGAAAGAGTCTTCTCAGCGTATATAGATTCACATGCTTCCTTCAAAGGAATGAGCGAACGTACTACCACGTATTCGTAGAAGAACTTCCCGCAGTCTACGAAGCCTTCCTTATACCCGGGTACGGTATTCTCAAATATCCAGAGTCTGCGCTTTTTGGCATTCTCATCGTCAGGTTCGGCATAAGCTTCAGGATCAAAGATCCTTCCCTGGTCCGTGATGTTTTTGGCATAGCAGAAATTCTCAAAGCTGTCGGCAATGTACGGAGGTATCCTGAGCATTCCGGAACGCATAGCCTTCATTATGAGTTCGAGTGTATATCCGTATCTCGGGAGCTCAAGAAGGATCTGCATCATGTACGGAACTACTGTTCCGCCCAAAGCGATCTTGCGGTCGATAAAGACATCAAGACCATAGATCTCAGCCGTGCTCCTCATTCTGCTCATGATGTCTTCATTGCAGCAGATGATCCTGATGTCACGGTATCTGTAACCATGGTTTCTGGTAAGGTCAATGATCTCACTGAAGATATATCCGACTCTGTCATCGATGCCGGAGAGTTCAGCAAGTCTGACCTTGCCTGCCGTATCGAACCTCTCGGGCTTGATATCAGTGGCTATACCCTCTATCAGAGTCTTTAATTCAGGAGCATTATCCGAAATAGCAATCTCTTTTCCTGTAGCACCAAGACCTTCAAGCATTGCACGGAAATCTTCACCATTCTTATAAACGGAAGAGAACTTTGTGTCTGCATTGCCTGTAAGAACATTAAACTCAACTTCACATCCGAGTTCCGACAAAAGAGAAACCAGTCTTATCTCTTTGGGAGTAAGCATACGTGTCGCGCCGAATCCGACAAAAACGATAACCGAATTCTTAAGCTGGTCCAAAGCGCTTCTTCGCCTGGTCTTGAGCTCTCCCGAGATGAATAAAGACAGTTTGTCACATGCCAGAGCAATGGGCTCTCTGAGAAGATTAAGACCATACATTCCATTCAGCTCTTCAAGCTCGCTCATGATAAGGTGAAGATCCTTGAGTTTGTTGATAAAAGCAACAGTTGAAGATGTATTCTCAAGAGCCTTAATGGCCTTGTCGATGTCATCGATGCCGACACCGTATCTTGAGAAATCTCCAAGGAGAGCGATCATCATGTTGATATAGTCTATTCTCGAAGATAATGTGCCGAATGCATTCAGCTTGTTTTTGTTGGTTGCAAGGATGTTATAGATGGCGTTACGGAGCATGATCTCACCGCCCTCGGCAACATAATTGGTGCCAAGGTCATCAAGGATATTGCCCGCAAGCTTACGGAAACTTAAGACATCACCTGACACCAGCGAAGAAGACAAAGTGAGAAGCCCGCTGCCCGTATCGATGGTATTACCCAGGTGTGCAACGTTCTCCTTAAACCCGAGGACTTCACGCTCTACCTGTGCCTTGGAAAACTCAGGCGCAACAAAAACTATCTCCTTGCCGGGATTATCCCTGACAGAGCTCTCGATAATCTCACACGAAACAGGCTTTATCGCGCTGTAAGTCTTAAATCTGATCATACTGCTACCTCGAAAATCTTTCTGCTTAGATTTTACGATTCAGCAATATTTTTGCAAAGCGATTAATGGGACAGTTTCGCAACTGCCCCATTAATTTTTCCGTTTGTTTTTTGCGTTTTTCCGGGTTTAAGCGACTATTTCGATATTATCAACGCTCTTATGGGACCAGTCGTTGGAAAGGTCCATATTCTCCCAATTGTTCTTATGACAGCTGAAACTGATCGTCAGCGTATCGCCTTCTTCAAGAGTGCCCGTTCCGGGACATATAGAAAGGCATGTATCCCTGTCTTCACCGGAACATGAAAAGAATTCACCTGTTACATTATCAGTCAGTGCCGTATATTGGCCGGAAGAAGAGTTGATCGCAGCGTGATAGCAGTCAAACACCATATTACCGCCTTCGGCAGTAAAGTAGTAATTGATCCAAAGGCCGGACAGATCAACAGGATCACTGCCGGTATTCTTGATCTCCAGTGTTCCTGCTATGGCATTAACAGTGGAAGAATTATCGTTATAAGTCATTGTGACCTGAAGATCTCCTACGGCAGCCTGACCTCCGGCAGAGTGGTTCTGAGTAGGAGCTGTAGTCTGGGCCGGTAACGAACCGCCTGCAGATCCGCCTGAACCGGTGCCTTCCCCGTCAGGAAGGACTCCATATACCAGCTTGCCGTCATCCATAAGGACAGCGCCGTAGTTATATGAATAATCGTTGCTGTTATCCCACACACCGCTTTCATTTGAGATCCTCACCTGTATCTCTGATCTGTAATAGGACTGTCCTACCGGACTTAATTTGCCGTCGTCGAAAATTACAGATACATAATAGATGTGGTTTTCCTCATTCCAGACCTTTAGGCCGTCAACCTTGCCCATCTGGATGTAGTTCATACTGACGCTTACATCGGTGATGTTGCCGCCTGCTTCAAAAACCTCAGACAGATCAACGAAATATCTGAATTCAAGATTCTCGGCAGCTCTTGCAGGCCATGCGGTCTGGTTGTAAATAAAAGCCTTTATCTCAACGAAGCCGGGGCCTTCAACATTGATACCGCATTCCGTGGAGTATTCACCGGCAGGAACTTCTTCTACAGCACCGAAATCGATCAGGGTCTGACCGTGATATTTTGAATACATGGCAGCCATAAGGCCCGTAAATCCGGCATTGTAATCGCAGGCAACCTCATTTTTGTTGTAATCGCTTACAGTATCCGTATAACCGTCAGATGCATCAGGGCCGCCTACAAGCGCGCCATACAATGTATGTCTTGCTTCACCCGGTTCATTCATGTTGTCACAATAAGAGCCCTGGCTTGTTCTGTGGTGCGGATGCTCCGGTGCATTTTCGCCGAAGCCGCATACAAAAGATCTGCCTGAAGAACCAAGAGCATAGTTTGCCTGTGACTCTGCAAAATCCCAATAGACCGATACTTTGTCTGAAGGACAGCCTTCCCATCTGCTGTATACGGATGCTACAAAAGCTGTAGTAGTTGAATATCTGAGCGAACCCCACTGGTCAAGCCATGCAAGACCCTTTGGTGAATAAGTTATCCTCTCACCGTCAGATGTGCCGCAGGACCAGAAATCCAGGTGCTTTTGAACCGCATCCTTATAGGTATTCTCCTTTGTGATCTTTGCAAGCAAAAGATCTGCGCCGATGTGAACGTCATCCCAGCAAAGAGCCCAGTTATAGTCCTGGTTGGCTTCTTTGATGCAGGCTTTAGCGTTATCAAGATAAGCTTTGTCTCCGGTGGATAGATAGAGCCAGCAGCCTGCCCATGCAAGCTCATCGTAATATCCGCTCCATGAATTATAGAAACCGTTTGCAGCGGTATATCCGGAATCACTTCTTGTCGAATCGGAAAACGCATAAAGACTTTTTGCATGTTCAAGACAGAGAGCGGCATATTCCTTGTCCGTATCCTCAAACACGATGGAAGCAACCGCCAAAGCAGCTGCGGCCTCTCCGACTACTGCAGAACCCGGGTTATCCTTTGTTACACAGTAAGACGGCCTGTTCATTGTCATGACCTCACAAGGTCCCCACCAGGAGTGATCCGCATTTCCGTCACCTACCTGATAGTAGAATACTTCATCTTCAGGATGACACTTGATAAGGTAATCCGTGACCCACTTAATATCACCAAGGATATATTCAAGCTGACCGCTCTGTTCGTACGCTTCGCGGTCTTCGTACACTGACCAGCCGAGCATGGCGGCAGAATATGCCATCGGGAGATTGAACTTTACGTGGTCACCCGCATCATACCATCCGCCTGTAAGATCAAGATTATTGTCAGCGCCGTCAGTAAGACCTGAATCACCTCTCCAGTTGCATCTTGTCTGTTCGGGAAGCACTCCGCTTCTTTGAAGCTCATAGAAGAGCAATGATTTCTGAAGCGCTTCGCCATAGTTGTAATCACCGGTTCCTTCGATACCTTCGTAACCGCGGCCAAACTCGGTAAGTTCTGAAGTAGAATGTGCTCCGCCGGAAGCACCTGTAAACGAGTCTGTCTGCGATGTTTCCGTATCACCGGAAGATACAGCCGCAGAAGAGTCAGCTGAAGATTCATCTGTAACAGTTCCCTGTCCCTTATCGCATGCAGTAAGCAACACTGCTCCTGCAAGTATTAAAGCTATGGCTCCGTTAATTCTTTTCATATATGCCTCCGGAAAGTATTGGCGCTATTATACAACATATACTCAGACAAGCGGCAGGACGTTCTTCTCGATGAAATCGAACCTGTCGAATATCAAAGGCTTGAATGTTCCTGTGATTCCGACAGAAACATTCTCTTTTCTGTTCACATAGATAATGTTCCCGCCATCGCCTATTGCCGCATATGCTTCATGGTCTTCTACGGGCTTATACCACAGATAACCGTAACCCATATAGCCAAAACGCTCTCCAAGTTTCAGCTTGGGAGTAAGCATATCAGTAATATAACTCTCGGGAATTAAATCCCTGCCATTATCCAGTACGAGCTCACCGAGCTTTGCCATATCCCATGCTGACAGGCATAATCCCCAGCCGGCCGTGACAACATCTTTAGGATCTGAATACCATTCGTTTTTTCTGGGATTCTTATTCATCACAAAATCGAACTGGTCTTCTTTGGAACTGTCGCCGTGTATCACATGCTCTGGTATACCCAACGGCAGGAACAGATTGCGGTTTGCAAAATCTATTAGCTTTTCGCCGGTTGCATTCTCAATAACTCCTGCAAGAATCTGTATTCCGAGAGTTGCATATTTAAACTCGCCTGTAATACCTGAACGGCCTCCCAGAAGGTCCAGCGCAGCCTTTGTCCAGTCATCAGACGTGCATACCTTTTTCCATGGTTCCGAGCGGTATTTATATGGCGCCGTCATTGTCAGGAGGTGTTTTAACGTTACTTCGTATATTGTCTTCTCGCCTCTCTTGACGGTATAGCCGGGGAAAAACTCAATTACTTTCTGATCAGTGCTTTTAATATATCCTTTTCCGATAGCGATTCCGGTAAGAAGCGACATTACACCCTTGGTTACTGACATGACATGCATGGCATCTTCAGGCTTAAATCCGCGCCAACAATCTTCATATACTGTCTTTCCGTCTTTTATGGCATGGATCTGACAGATATTACTCTCGTTTCCTTTGGAGTTCTCAATTAATGAGTGCAGTTGTTCTTTGGTCATAAAATGCCTCGTCTTGTTAAAGATTTGGACGTCCAAAGAGAAGACTAATGTAATTAAAAATTGTTTTCAAGAGTTATTTGAGGACAAATTAAAAGCTTTAAATTGTCTGCTTTATAAGCTCATTTATGTGGATCTCAACGCTGTCCAGACAAGGCACGGGACAGTTACCGGAATTCAGGATGAGCGGAAGCTCCGTGCAGCCTAAGACGACTGCTTCGATTCCTTTTTCATCGCGCATCTTGGCAATTATTCCCTGCAGTTCTTTAAGGGTCGATTCTTTGACGATGCCGGCCTCAAGCTCTTCATAGATCCTTTTTGCAACAAGGTCCCTGTCTTCTTTATCCGGCACGCATACTTCGATCCCGGCTTCCAGGAAATCTTTTTTCATGTAGTCCTTTTCCATCGTAAAGATGGTTCCGAGAAGACCTATCTTTTTATAGCCTGCAAATAAAGCTTCCTTACATACTGCCTTGGGGATACTGATAAGGTCAGCATTTGTTTTCGCGATGATGTCATCAATTACGAGGTGCATGGTCACGGCAGTAAGAGATATTACTTCAGCACCGCTGTTTTGAAGACAAGTAACTTTTTCAGCAAGATAATCAGTCAGAAGGTCATATCTTTCAGAACAGACATAATCCCATGCCCTT
Source organism: Oscillospiraceae bacterium (assembly GCA_902787975.1). Lineage (GTDB taxonomy): Bacteria > Bacillota > Clostridia > Saccharofermentanales > Saccharofermentanaceae > Saccharofermentans. The sequence continues at coordinate 24,962 of CADAIP010000013.1, read as the reverse complement.
CTGAAGTCAACACTCTCGATCACGATATCGGGCATGGCTTTGCCGTCCTTGATCTTATCGATCCTGGAATTAAGTTCTTTATAGTACATCAAGGTCGATTCGGGACCCGTGCCTCCGACCAGACCTATCTTCTTCATGTGTATTTCTCCATATCCTGATCAAATTGCTCTTCAATAGATTCTTTTTTAGCATTCTTGAGAAGCTGCTCAGGAATAGTATGCTGTCTGCCTTCATAAGGATTTTCGCCATATTCAGCGAAAAGAAAACGTTTTTCGTTTGAAGGAACATCATCAATGTCACGGAGAAAATGAATAGCTCTGGGAGCATAATCATCCATTTTGCAGAAGGAATCACCGAAATTATTGAATCTGTTAAGTATCTTAAAAACAACGAACAAAGTGATGGATATACCTGTAAATACAAGCATTCCTATAAATACAGCATTCATTAAAAAAGCACTGTCATTCATATACATCACCCCTGTCTTTTCTTTACATACTTAAAGATGTCTTCCGATTGAGTAAGCCTGAGATTCTTATATATTCTGCGCAGGCCGGCAATTCCGCGTGTGAATGAATACGTTCCCAGCAGGCTTATCCCCGCAAGAACATATGGAGCAACCGATGCGAAAAGCAACTCGTTATTTATAACGCCGAGAATACTCAATACAATAACAGTCATGACAAGAACGAAAGTCGTTACGGCTAAAGCAATAACGCGATTTTTCTGCCACGGCATTGTTCCGGCGACTTTGCCTGATTGTCCGTTAACAAGAATCGTGTAAGGCTTATCATTGTATTTAAAAGTGAAAAACCAAACAGGGAACATCATGTAAACGGGATCGTCATAAATATCGACCCAATATATAGAATCCTGTATCTTTACATTTTTAGCCTTGACGGTTTTTACTATTTCATCCGCAAACATCTTATGACATCTGTAAGCAGCAGATTTTTTAAGATCAAAGTAAGTCATATCCGAAGTGTTCGAATAAAAACCGTTAAGATAATCCTCGTCAAATGTTTTGGAATCCTCAAGATAGAATGGTTCAAGTTTACGGCTTATATCGTCGCTAAGTATTTTTGAACCGTCGATCGGCACATTCTTTACCGTGATCTCTCCGGCTCTGGAATAGTATTTTGTAACTGTGCTTTTACCGCGCTTGACCTCTCCGCTCAAATAATCCGCTTCGGTATAATCCGCATTGATCACCCAGTAAGGAACATAAATTCCCCGGATATTTTCAGGAACACACTTACCCATGATCTCTTTGGGCACCATTGGATTCCTGTGAAACCTTGCCTTGATATTTTTAATCGCTTCCTCTTTGGTTACCTGGAACGGAATAAGTCCGTCCGGTTTATATTCCTTCGAGATCCTGTCAAAAACAATGGCAGGATTACCACAATAAACACAAAAAGAAGACGCTTCCGTATCACTCGTGATAACTTCCGCACCACAGTGACTGCAGACATAAACTCTTGTGTCGTAATACTTCGAATGAAGTTCGGCATTCTTATCTTCAACATCTTCAGGCCTGAAAGAGCTTCCGCATGTGGCACACTCCAGCCTTTGTGTAGCCGGATTGAAGATTAGTTTGCCTGCACAATTACTGCATAAAACTGCCATTTTCTATTTCCTTTCCCGATTCCAATATATTAAATATATCATAACCGGTTCAAAACTCATAAATCGCTTATAGTATTCAGCAGTTACCTGTATAGACGAAATTCAGTGAGCCTCTTGCCACTTCAGCCAGTTCATGCACAGTGCTTACAGGCGTTGCAGGACGGTCTGTCATATGAAAACACGGGAAGAAACGGGACACATGGAACGGAATATCCTTCCCGTCTTTAAGAGACGCGATCCACACTGTCATTTCACGCATCTTTTCAGGCGAATCATTTAACCCGGGAACGATAAGACATGTAAGTTCCACATGCGCATGCCTAACTGCTTCTTCGATAAACTCCATTGTCATCTCAAGGCTGCCGCCTAATACCTTTGAGTAAACATCAGCATCAAAGCATTTAAGATCGATATTCATTGCATCGATATAAGGAACAAGTTCGTCAAGCACGGATATCGATGCAGTACCATTGCTGACGATAACATTCTTCATTCCCTTTTCATGGGAAAGCTTTGCCGTGTCTCTTACAAACTCATAGCCGATAAGAGGTTCGTTATAAGTGAACGCAATTCCGATGTTTCCGTTTTTCTGTTGCCTTTCTGCTAATGATACAAGCTCTTCCGGAGTAATAGTCTCGGCAGTTACAGCAATATTCCTTACCTCTTCGCCCCATGAGATCTCACTGTTCTGGCAGAAAGGGCACCTTAAATTGCACCCGTAACTTCCGGCTGACAGTATCTTTGAACCCGGATAAAACCTGTGAAGCGGTTTCTTCTCTATGGGATCTAATGCAAGAGATGTTATCCGTCCATAATTAGAGGGCACAACACTGTCAGAAAGACCGATCCTCGCTCCACAAAAACCGGTGTCTCCTTTTTTCAGATCACAGTGTCTGAAACACACATCGCACCTTGTCACTTCAGCCCCCTGTCATCAGACATGACGGACTACTTCAAACCTCTGGAGACTGTATTTCTCATTTGGTCTGATGCCGCCCTTCTGCATTGCGATCGCAACCTGGTAATCAACTGTATCAACGCCTTCAAGATCAGGCAGTAGCAGGCCTCTCCTGCCGTCACGGGTTGATACGATAACACCGTATTTCTTAACGTCTAACTGCTCTTTTGAATCTATATCCTCAGCATCGCCTAATACGTCGACATTTATCTCAAGCATGGGAAGCTCATCTTCGGTAATGGGATCAAATCTCGGATCTCTTGTAGATGCACTTACCGCGTTATTTGCGATCTCCTGAGCGATCGAACCCGTGGTAGGACCTATCGTCCCGATACAGCCGCGAAGTCTTCCGAATTTATGTATCGATACAAATGCACCTGCCTGTCTGTTAAGCAGTTCGTCAGGTATGTTTTCGCCCTGCGAGATAAGATTGATCTCTTCGGGAATACTTATCCTTCTGCGTTCTCTGATATATGTCTCAAGTGAAAGCCTTGCAAGCCTTACGTAAATATCCGAAGCTGATCTTTTGTCTGACAATTCTTTTTCCTGTTTATCAAGATAGTTATTAAGGAATCTTCTTTCACCGGACTCCTCTTCAGGATAGAAAGTTATAATGCCGTAACCTACACCGGTAACATCCTCATGAGATAAGACATCAGTCTTAACCTTCTGGCCGTCCCAGCATCCTGCCATGATGACAAACGAGCGGTGTCCGCACTCGGCAGCTTTGTCGCAGAAATCTTCTGAAAAATCGAAAAGTTCATCAAATGCCGCACGTCCCATGACGTCCATTATGCGTTCATCGTACTGTGGACCTTCTTTGGCAAATCCATACGGGCCGTAATCCTGAAGCTTATGCGAGAGATCTCCGCTTGAAACGATCACAACACGGCGGTCTAATGATTCAGCTGCTTCCCTGATGAACATTCCCAATCTGTAATGATCTGTCAGAGGGAGACCCGAAAGGCCTATTCTTACTATCTTACCGCCCTTGTACTTGTTACGGATAAACCAGAGAGGAACCATCGTGCCGTGGTCAAGTTCACTTTTCTCCTCACCCAGAGTGCCGCACGGGAAATCACGGGTGTCTGCGATCTCACAGATCTTATCTGCAAGGTCTTCGTCGTATTCTTCTGAAAAACGCACATTTGATGCGCCGAACATCGCAAAAGACCCTTTTGCTCTGCTGCCCGGAGATATGTGGAAATAGTCGGCATACATTGTTGCATGCGGACTGGTAATTACAATTGTATCAGGACAAAGAGAGGCAATCTCATCAGCAACTCTCTCATAAGATGCGATGGTCTTTAAGACCTGTTTCTCTCCGCCCTTACCTACTTCAGGCACTATTAAAGGCGGATGCGGGACCATAAACGAAGCCATTACCGACATATTGTTACCTCGCATAATCTTTCGCAGAAAAAACTTCCTTCGAAAATTATATCAGATAACTGCCGATGCCCGCTGTTTATGATCCCGCATCGTCAAAAAGTTTTATTGTTTACTTACTCGTAAATGTAGAAGTATGTGTCTCCGTTAGCGTCAACTGCAAACTCTACGAAATCAGTGAGATAGAAGTCGTTATAGATATCATCGATGCAGAAAGCATAGAGATAATCTGCTTCCTCGAGAAGAGCATATGTGAGTTCCAGAGAACCGGAAACAACATACTCCGCACCTTCCCAGAGTGTCTCTTCATCACTGTCGTCTACAAGAGATACTGAAGTGTAAAGAGGAACGATCTTGTCGCCTGAGTTGATCTGCTTAACAGACTTAGCTGCAGCACCGCTGTCATCGATACCGTCCCATGCACCTTCAACAACGATCGAATAATCTTCTGTGTAGAGCTTGAATCTGAGGTTTGTTTCCTCACCGTTCAAAAGGATAGGTGAAGAATAAACCGTATATTCATCAGTAATGGCAACTACAGAGATAGAGAGATTCTGACCGTCGGGAAGTGAGAGCCAGTATCCGTCAAATCCGTCTTCAAACTGACCCTTGTCCCAGTCGCAGTTGATATCAGTTGTCTCGCCGAGAAGGAGGGAAGCAGTACGGTCAACGCTCTTAGGTGTCAATGTGAATGAATAGATACCGTCATCGTCGATAACAGGAGCCTTAAGGAACTTGATGTAAGGGCTCTCACCTGTAGCCTCGATCTGGTCAGCATAATCCCAGTGATTATTATTTGCGGAACGTGAACGATAGCATCCGGAGTTGTCATCGTACTCCATGCTTGAACCACACTGCCAGCAACTGTCATCGCTGAACCAGTAGTCATCATCGTATCCGAAATCATCATTGGATCCGCTGTAGTCGTATGAACTGTAATCGGATGAGGTGCTTGTCTGTACCCAGTTATCTGTGTTGTAGTCGTAAGCATAGTATTCGCCAGAATTCTGGTCGTAGCAATACTGTGTATCGCCTTCGGTGAAATAGTAGCAGCCTGACTCCTCATCACAGTATGTTCCGTCATCGTAATTCTGGGAATCATCGTAATTGATGGCGCTTGAAAAATCCTGACGGTCAATGAATGAAGAATAGAAAGGACTTATGCTGATATCTTCCAAAACCTTAAGTTCCGTTGAACCCTGAACTGCCAAAGGATAGTAGATAGACAATCCGCAGCAGCCTGAATGTGTTGAACCTACCTTGTTGTAAACAACAGCAGCCTCAACTGCAGCAGCTAATTCTGATGCATCAGCATAATCGCCGCATGCATATGCAAGACCTGTCAGGTCAACCATGTTTGTATAACCTTCAGATCTGTTGTTACCGCCGAAGTTGTCGGCTGTCTCAATGTTACGGATAACGTTTGTAAGAACAGTAGTATCCTCTGTTGCCTCGTACATACCCTTAGCAAATACGTTAAATGCTTCTACTACCGCGTTGATCTTATCAAGCTCGATAACAGAGAGTGTTGCATCCTGCTCCTCGCCTGTCTGCCTGCAGGATTCATAGAATCCGTCTGCAATTACTTCGCCAAGCTCGGCACCATTAGCACCGGGATTCTGGGCAAGATAATTACCAATTACGGTATAATCCCAGCCGTTACCGGGCTCTGTTTCCTGTGAACCGATCATGTAACGTGCATAAGAAGCAAGAATGTTTGCAGTCTCAACAGTTCCCATAAGGCAAGCATCGAATCCGATAAACTCGAAACGGTCTGTCATATTTTCGAAAACAGTAAAAAGAGCACTGTCGAGCTCACGGACACTCAAAGAATCGCTGTCATTGAGTTCATCGAAGCATACACCCGAAATGCTTCCGCCACCGTGATTCCAGAGGATGACACCCATATGCTCTGCAGGATATTCCTGAACACCCCAGTTAAGGAAATCTGCAAGAGTTGCAGGATCACCCATGTTACGTGCATCAAATTCGTCAAGAGTAACTACGTCATTGTCCTGAACGAGATAACGTCCAGAACCGCTTGTAGCAAAGCTGTTCTGCCAATTCTGTGTTCCGCCTGTCTGAATGACAAAACGCACTTTGTCAGAAGATGCTGCAGCGCACATCTCTTCAACGTCACCTGTAGCAGCGCCGTATTCAGATTCAAGATCAGTACCGCAGAGATAGACGAAGATCGTCCAGCTGCCATCATTTGCCATAGCTGTCTCAGATGACTCAGGTCTGGTGATACTTACACTTCCTGATTCCTGATCGACTGACATTGACATTGAAGTAGCAGATCTTACGGCACCACTGCCATTGTTTCCGCCATTACTGATTGTCTCGCCGGTTTCTTCGTCTTCTTCGTCTTCCTCGTACTCATAACCGTCGTCTTCGTAGTCATAGTCTTCATCCAGGTCGCAGGCAGTAAAACACGTCATTGTAAGACCTGCTGCCAGGATAGAAGCCAATACTTTTTTGAACTTCATAATAGAACCTCCCTTTAAAATGCTGTTCTAATACTACCCAAAAAAGTTTAAACCGCAAGACAAATTTAAATTTATTTACTTATTTTCTTCATGCATCTCATTGCGTTGAGAATTGCAATTATGAGAACTCCGACATCGCCGAATACCGCGATCCACATATTTGCGATACCAAAAGCTCCAAGAATAAGGATCACAGCCTTTACGCCGAGCGCAAAGATAATGTTTTCCCAGACGATCCTCATCGTTTTTCTGGCGATCTTCATTGCATCTGCGATCTTGGAAGGCTTATCATCCATGAGGACGACATCGGCAGATTCAATGGCTGCGTCAGAACCCATTGCGCCCATTGCGATTCCGCAGTCGGCACGCATGAGAACAGGTGCATCGTTAATACCGTCACCTACGAAAGCAAGTCTGCCCTTTTCAGTAGAAAGAAGTTCTTCTACTTTTGAGACTTTGTCAGCCGGAAGGAGTTCAGCAAAAAAGCCTGTCAGACCAAGCTTATTTGCAACATTCTCGGCGACGCTCTTCTTATCACCGGTAAGCATTACCAGACGCTTAACACCAACGTTTTTGAGTTCCTTTATTGCTGCTTCAGAATCTTCCTTGATCTGGTCATTGATGATGATGTGTCCCAAATATTCGACATCACCGTCTGTTTCCCTTGCTACATGTATTATCGTTCCCGTCAGATGGCAGTCGTGCCATTTTGCGCCGCACATATCCATGAGCTGGCCGTTGCCGCAATAGTATGTCTTACCGTCTACAACAGCCTTTACACCCTTGCCTGCGATCTCATTTACGTCTCCGATAAGAGACTTATTAATATGACCTTCATGTGCCCTTACGATAGACTGTGCGACGGGGTGGCTCGAGAAGCTCTCGCAGCAAGCTGCAATATCTTTCAATTCGGCTACACTTACGATGTTGGGATGTACGTCATCAACCTCGAAAACGCCCTTTGTAAGCGTACCCGTCTTATCAAAGACAACTGTGTCGATCTTGGATAAGACTTCCATGTATCCGGCACCCTTGATAAGTATTCCGTCTTTGGATGCACCGCCGATACCGCCAAAGAACGATAACGGAACCGATACTACAAGTGCGCATGGGCAGGATACAACCAGGAATACGCATGCTCTGGTAAGCCATGTCTTCCATATCTCCCAATTTCCGATACCAAGGAAAATGGGCGGAATGACAGCAAGAAGCAAAGCTGCGATTACAACTGCAGGAGTGTAATATCTCGCAAATTTAGTAATGAAGTTCTCAACTTTTGCCTTCTTGTCAGATGCATTCTCGACAAGCTCCAATATCTTCGATACGGTGCTCTGTCCGAATGTAGATGTTGTTCTTACTTTGATTACACCAGTGAGGTTCAGAGTACCCGAGATAACGTTGTCACTATAAGCCTTGTCCACAGGTGCGGATTCACCCGTCAATGCTGCCTGGTTGACAGAGCTCTCACCTTCGGTGATAACACCATCCAAAGGAATCTTTTCGCCGGGTTTAACGATTATGATCTCTCCCACCTCAACATCTTCGGGAGATACTTCTATCTCTTCACCGTCCCTTATTACAGTCGCACTGTCAGGTCTTATGTCCATGAGCTTTGCAATGGACTTTCTCGATCTGCCGACAGCAATACTCTGGAACAATTCACCAACCTGGTAAAAGAGCATTACTAAAGATGCTTCAGGATATTCCCCGGTGCCGAATGCACCGACAGTCGCAACCATCATGAGGAATTTCTCATCGAAGATCTGTCCGTGGATCAGATTGATGAATGCAGTCTTAAGGACATCATATCCTGCGATTGCATAAGGAATTGCATAAAGGATGAGTTCAGCCCACCAGGGAAGCTCGATAAAGTGCAGTGTAACTGCGATCACCGCCAGTAATGCAAGGGCAATGATTATCCTTATCGTCATTTTCTTCTGCTTTTTGGTGAGCTTATACTTCATGGTCATATCTCCGTTTGAGGATTCAAATAAAAGGGATGCCGTATCATTTGAGCATCCCTTCCGTGATTACAGTAATACTGTGCAGTCAGGTTCTACTTTTGCAATTGCTTTTACAGCGAGTTTTACGATCTTGTCGAATTCGGCATCATCAGCTTCCAAGGTCATCTTCTGCTTAATGAAGTTTACTTCGCAGTTCTGAACTCCGGGAATCTTCAAGATAGCTTCCTGCATCTTCATGGCGCAATTAGCGCAATCAAGATCTTCCAATTCAAATGTCTTTTTCATATTTATGCTCCTTCTAATTTAATTACTCCGTTAAATGTTCATAACCCTGCGCGATGATAGATTTAACATGGTCATCTGCAAGACTGTAATAAATGGTCTTTCCTTCTCTTCTGCTCTCAACAAGATTGGCAGCTTTAAGAACCTTGAGTTGATGTGATATAGCAGACTGGGTCATGCCGAGAAGATCAGCTATCGCACATACGCACATCTCATCTTCGTAAAGCGCATACATGATCTTTATCCTTGTGGTATCACCGAAGATCTTGAAAAGATCGCCCAAGTCTTGTAACAGTTCATCTGAAGGCATATCAGCCTTAATATGTTTCAGTAAAGCTGCGTGATCGTGTGCCATATACGCTTCTCCTTCCGGTTTATCATATGAACGATTGCTCATATGTTCATTTGTGCAAATATTATCACAACACATTTCAGGTGTCAACTCCCGCCCTCTCACCCTCAAAATCCCTAAAATAATGGGTTTTATTCAAAAAAAATATCTCAAAAACCCTCAAATTCTCTTGTTTTTAATGTCAAAGAACTTTATAATATCGGCATTGTCGGTGGCTAAAGCCCTTTCCGGCAAAGTATTTAACCCATATTCAGGGAGGATTTAATAATGAACAGAACAGAATTAGTTGATGCAATCGCTGTTAAGGCTGACATCTCCAAGAAGGATGCTGACGCTGCAGTTAAGGCTTTCATCGAAGTAGTATCTGATGAGCTTCAGAACAAGGGTAAGGTTCAGCTCGTTGGTTTCAAAGATCAAGGCTTGCACAGCTCCTAAGTTCAAGGCTGGTAAGGCACTCAAGGATAAGGTTAACACAAAGCCTTCTAAGAAGTGCAAGAAGTAATCTTATATCAACTGATTATGCAAATAGAAGAGGTTGTCTTAATCGACAACCTCTTTTTGTTGGTATTATTATTTTCCATTAAGTTCAATTATCGTTGCGATAATATCCGGTATGTATTGGTATACGAAAAGCAATAAAGCAAACGAGAAGAATATCCACATCTCAACACTGTGTGTCATCGAGTGCAAAATGGCTTTTCTTGCCGGTTCTCCGGGCATTACGGCCAACTTAAATTTCTTCCGTTTTACGATAAGCATGATAAATCCGACTATCTGGAAACTTACCAGTAATCCGATCCAAAGCAAAAGAAGCAAAAGCATCGGCAAAACGGACTTTATGATAACTGAATCATCAATATTGGTATTAATATTTCCGGTTGCCATATCGATTCCCATGCTCTTCATCAATGCGTTAAACAGTTCGACCGTTACGGTTGATGTTACGAGATTCACGCTCGCGTGCATGATCATGGTGTAGATTATGTTACCTGTCCTTATGTACACGAAAGCAAATAGCACACCTATAAAAAATGCAAAGAAGAACTGCTGGAAATTGCCGTGCCACAGACCGAACATGATGCCTGACATCGCACAGCTGATAAATTCGCCGTGACGGATGGTCCTGTCAATAAGAAACTTTCTGAACAGGAGTTCCTCAAATATTGCAGGCAGTATTCCAATGGAAATGATCCTTATGACCGTGCCAGAAGAGAATACCAGATTGTTGCTGAGTTCTGCTGCAGCATCCTCGCTGTCAGCGGTCAGAGAACCGATAGTTGTCAGGGCCAAATGTATCGGCATTCCCATGAGAGATCCGACCTGTGTGAGTCCGTACATCATCATTATAAGAAGCAGAAGCTGTCCGATCTTCATGGGCCTCTTCTCTATCTTGGTCACCGGAAGTTTTCTTAGTGCTAATGCAAGGACCGTAGTTCCGATAACACAAACATTTATCGAGTTAAGAATTATGTATATCGTTGCGAAATTCTCAGTGTAAAAATCGTAAAAGAAAACATTCAGCAATATTGATGCAAGCTTGATCACGAAGACGAAGCACCATCCGAAGATCGCATATCTGACCGCAATAGCGCCAAGCATCTCTTCGATGGTATCCGTTCTCGTGTAAAACTGCGTAAGGATCAAAAGGACTGCCAAAAGCGGCAATGCAGCTGCCGCTACGAAAGGAACGCCGTAAAGTACCGCTTCCGAACCATACAATAATCCGTTTGTGCTTGTAAGAGTCAATAACACCGCAGATATCACGATCAGCACGATTGCCGCGACGGATAATCCCCTGCGAAAAGCTTTATCTTCCATATTATCCTCCCTGTCAGGTCAAAACACCTGTTCCGGAGGCTATTATACTCAATATTTATTTACTATTCAGTAAGAAAGCAACGGATTTTCAAAAAAATTAAGGTAATGTTTAGAATGCTTTTCAGACAATTTGCGTGTATACTGTCGTAGTTATCTTTAAGAAAAGAGGGAAATTTTTATGTCAGATTCAAAAGTTTACAGGATTTTCGTAGTAAATCCAGGCAGCACGTCAACCAAAGTAGAGTTTTTCGAGAACGAGAAAAGCATTCTCGAAGGCAATGTATTCCACGATTCAGCGATCCTAAAAAATTTCCCTACGATTAACGACCAGCTGGATTACCGTATGGAATATGTAATGAAGTGGCTGAAAGATAACAACATTGACCTTACGGGTGTTGATGCCATCGTAGGAAGAGGCGGCGCATGCTATCCGATCGAAGGCGGAACATACGAAGTAGACAACAGACTCATAAACGACGTCCGTGAAGCCAAGGGCGGCGTATATCACTCAAGCATGCTCGGCGTACAGATGGCAAAGAGACTTCACGACGAATTCGGCGGAAGACTTCTCATGGTAGACCCCATCGTTGTTGACGAATATCAGGATGTTGCAAGGATCACAGGTGTTAAAGGCATATACAGAACATCTGCCACTCACGCTCTTAACCTCAGGGCAACAGCTCATAAGTATGCTAAGAGCGTCGGCAAAAAATATAACGAGATGAACCTCATCGTATGCCACATCGACGGCGGAATCACGATCACTGCGCATCAGCACGGCAGAATGATCGATGCCAATGACGGAAGCGGCGGAGACGGCCCGATGACTCCTACAAGAATGGGAACAATGGCTGTTACAGACGTTCTTACAAAGTTATATGACAGACCTAAGGAAGAGATCAGAAGCCTCTGCCTTGCTACGGGCGGTCTCTCATCCTGGTTCGGCACTTCCAATTCAGATACTATCCACGAGATGGTTGAAGCAGGTGACCCCAAGGCTAAGCTTATCTGGAACGCAATGATCTATCAGATCACAAAGTGGATCGGCTCCATGGCATGCGTTCTTCACGGCGAAGTTGACGGCATCGTTTTAACAGGTGGTCTCATGCGTTTCAAGGATGTGCTTGACGGCATCACTGAAGCATGCGGATGGATCGCACCTATCGCCTCCTACCCCGGTGAGCTTGAACATGAAGCTATGAGAGCTGCCGCATTGAGAGTTTTAAGAGGCGACGAGCAGGCAAAGACATATCCGGGCAAACCGAGATTTGAAGGATTCGATTTTCTTTAAGGAGATATTCATATGAGTTTTATCGAGACAATCCAGAACAGAGCCAGAAACGACATTAAGACAATCGTTCTTCCCGAATCAGAAGATGACAGAACAATACTTGCAGCAGCAAAGGTCCTCGCTGACGGTACCGCTGCTCCCATAATCATCGGAACTGAAGAAGAAGTCATGGGTTCCGCAGCAAGACTCGGTGCAGACCTTACAGGCGTACAGATACTTGATCACACAAAGTCAGCAGAGATCGACAAGTATGCAGCTCTTCTTGCAGAGATCAGAGCAAAGAAAGGCATGACCTTTGAAAAGGCAAAAGAACTCATCTCAGGTGACAAGCTCACATTCGGCATCATGATGGTCAAGTCAGGTGATGCTGACGGCCTCGTATCAGGTGCATGCCATACATCTGCAGACATGTTAAGACCTGCTCTCCAGATCATTAAGACAGCACCTGAAAGAAAGATCGCATCCATCGCTTTCATGTTCGAACTTCCCGACAAGTCTATCGGTGAGGACGGCATCATCCTCTGTGCTGACTGCGCACTCATGCAGGACCCTACACCTGAAGAACTTGCTGAGATCGGTGCAGAATCTGCTGCATCATTTGAAGCACTCATCGGAAAGAAAGCCAAGGTTGCTTTCCTCTGCCACTCTACAAAGGGTTCAGCAAATCACCCCTTCGTTGACAAGGTCGTGGAAGCTGTAAAGATCGCCAAAGAAAAATATCCAGATGTCCTTTTGGACGGCGAGTTACAGCTTGATGCCGCCATCATTCCCGAGATCGGCGCATCAAAGGCCCCCGGCTCACCCGTTGCAGGTCAGGCTAACGTCCTCATCTTCCCTAACCTTGAGGCCGGAAACATCGGTTATAAGCTCATCCAGAGGATCGGCAAGGCCGAAGCTTACAGCTTCCTTCAGGGTCTTGCAGCGCCCGTTAACGACCTTTCCAGAGGATGCAGCGTTGACGAGCTTGCCGGTGTAATCGTTATCACCGCAGTTCAGGCCCAGCAGATGGCAACAGCGAAATAATCGATTTCAGAAAACTAATGTAAAATATAGGAAGCGTTGACTGTTCAGCGCTTCTTATTTTTTGCATAAAGGTTGATCTGATTATGTGGAACGGACTTAAGATCTCAGAAGTGTTTTTCGAAGAGTACGGTCTTCCTATGCTCGAGAAAAACTTCGCTGAATATAAAGATGAAATAGCAGCAGGCCTGGTCGGACAGACATCCGAATGCTTCGGATACGATGACTATATCTCACGTGATCACGACTACGCTCCGGGCTTCTGCCTGTGGCTTCCCGAAGAACTTAAGAAGAAGATCGGTGACGAACTTCAGAAAGCATATGATGAACTTCCCGTGGAAGAGTTCATATTAAACCACAGAGCCAATGTCGGAATGGCTGAACCAAGCAAAATAATGACAGGTGCCAGAAGCCACCGTGTCGGTGTACACAGTATTGAAGAATTCTATTTTGAACATACGGGAATGACAAAAGCGCCTGTTACTACACAGGAATGGCTTGCCACTCCCATGATGCATTTATCCGAAGCAGTCAACGGAAAAGTATTCCGTGACCCTTCGGGTGAATTCAGTGCTATAAGAAAAGTTTGGGCGGGATTCTATCCGGAAGATCTAATAAAGAAGAAAGTCGCTGCAGACCTTGCCATGGCGGGTAAAACCGGGCAATTTAATTATGTTCGCTCCATAAAACGTGGTGATATCGGGGCCGCTTATTGCTGCGTTACAGAATTCATATACAAGATTACTGCGGCATTGTTCCTTCTTAACGGCCGGTATATGCCATACTACAAATGGCGGTTTAGAGCGATGAAGGAGTTTACCACCTTGAGCTGCGTGGCTGAGCCGCTTTTGAAGCTTTCTCAAATGAGCGAAGAAGAAAGTCCGGGTAAGGTAGATCTTATTGAAGAAATAAGCGGCTCGATTGTCAAGGAACTGGTTAAACGCGGTTGGTCTTCGGGCTACAGCGACTATCTTCTCGACAATGCAAAACTCGTGATGAAGACCATAAGTGATACAGAGATTGCATCTTGGAATGTATTCGTCGGTGAAGATTGATAAGATTTCTAATTTCCGCTCTTATCAGGCAGCACTAACGCAACGTGGCCGGAATCTTCGACCGAAGATTCCACCCTCGGTTTGTCAGTATCTATACTGAAAGAAGAACTGTTTCTGACTGCGTTCCAGCGTGCGAAAACAATAACAAACACCATTGTTATTGCGAGCAGGAAGCCCGCAATAACAACGAATCCGCTCCCCATATTTGCGGCATGATTTTTAACTTTTAACGCTAAATCCGGAAACATGTCTTTCCCCCTTTGCTTAACTTCTGAGGTTATTATCACAAAGGAGAAAATCAAAAAAGTACTAAATCGGCATCAAAACGGCATCAATTGTAAACAAATGCTAGATCGAATAGATCATGCCATATGGGATGGAAAAGTTAACCGAAAACTCAAATGTGTAGTTCTTATCGTCCTTGAAAATAAACAGATAAGTAGCCGAATCATCGTAATATGTATTTTCAACAAGATGGTAAGTAACTATTTTCGCATTGAGTCTTGAAGCATAGTGGTTATAAATAGCAGTGCGGAATCTGTCGCTTAAGAACTGGTATCCGTCAGTTGAATCATCAAAACCGTGAACGAGGTCATCCCAGTATTCCGCATCACCATAGAATCCGCATCGCAGAATAGCACCTGTCTTATCATCAACCAGACAATCGAATGTCCAGTGATCATCAAGAAATATAGATACAGCCCAGACAACGATCGTACCTCTGTTATTTTCGAGATTGATTATCATCGGCGCAGCATACCAGTTTTGAGCCACATTGAATCTGTATCCGGTAAAGTCAGCAAGAAAATCTCCCATTATCTTGGCAAGTTCATCTTCCTGGACGAATATGCCTTTATCGATCTCAACACCGCCGGAGATTTCATAATCCACATTTGCGATTCCGATCTTCTGATTCATCGCAAGGTCATCCCTGTACGAGAGATTGATCTGCTGGATCTCAAGATCTTTCTGCATACCTTCGCTGAACTTGTCGTAAGCATCAAAATCAACAATGGGAAGGAACCACCCGAAAGCGGCTGCGAGAATAATAAAAAACGCAGTAATTACAGAACTCAGTTTTCTCATCCCGTTATCTCCTTTATCATAACGGTAACGCATGTTCCATTACCTTCTCTTGATGCGAAAGAGATAGTTCCGTTATGGAGTTCGATTATCTCCTTACAAAGATTCAATCCGAGTCCTACACCGCCCTGCGCCCTTGAACGTGATTTATCAACACGGTAGAAAGCTTCGGTAATATGCTTGATTGCTTCTTCCGGCATTCCTCTTCCGTTATCGATAACTCTTATGCGGTAAAAACCCTTTACGCTCTCGCCGAGTATCATGATGTTTCCGCCGTTATCAAGTGCCTTTCTGGCGTTATCCAGAAGGTTAGTAATAACTGAGCTGAAAAGGTCAGGCTCAACCATGCACATTGAGGGTTCAAGACGGCACTGGAGCACGATCCTGTTTTTCTTATAAACAGGCTGCAGATGGATAGTAAGAGTCTCGATCATATTCTTCATATCGGTCGGAACAAACTTGATATCCTGCTTCTTCATCATGAGCATATCGAGAAGCTTTAACGACAACGATTCAAGTCTCTTGCCTTCAGAGAAAATATAGTTAGCGGCTTCCTGTGTCTCTTCGGCATTTAAAGCCTGGCTTCGCAAAAGATCCGCATAACCGATGATGGATGTCATAGGTGTCTTAAGTTCATGCGCAAAGCTTCCCATGAAGCGTTCCTGCTGTTCCATCGACATACGGAGCTCTGTAATGTTATCTTCAAGTTTTTCGGCCATGTTATCAAAGTCTGAACCGAGCTGGCCGATCTCATCGTGCGACTTTGAATTGACTCTTGAATCGTAATGACCGGAGGACAATTCCCTGGCCGTTCTGGATAACTTATACAAAGGTTTAGTAATGAGGAATGACGTGATCCACGCTGCAAGACCTCCGATGAGTATTAGAACAATAAGAACCTGGTGATATACTTCCAACTGATCATCTCTTGCCTGGTATACTGGAGTGACGTCATAAAGGATAACCAGCTCAAGCGGTTTCTCGTTTGTCTTGATGACGCCGTTTATCTGATACAGATGTCTTCCGTCTCTTGTAAAAAGGAACGATTCAAATTCGGATTCCGTATCATAATCGGATTTGCTCTCACCATTCTGATAGAGGATCCTGTCACCTCTAATGAGACTGATGCCGACAAGACTGTCAGCCGTATTCATACGCTCAAGCGCAGTACTGATGCTTGAGAAATCCTGCTGGATATCAACGAAGTTAACGAGCTGGACAGACTGAAGAAGCATCTCATAAGACTCCGCACAGATATTCTCGTACTGTTCAAGGCTGCTTCTGAAATTCTGTCGTATCAGAAGAAGACCTCCCACACCGTAACTTAATGTGAGAAGCCAGATCATTACGAGGAGCATCTTCTGCCGGAATCGCATTATTAAGCCTCCAGCCTGTATCCTACCTTCGGCACAGCATGAATAACCTCTTCCCAGCCAAGCTTCTTACGAAGTCTCTGAACATGAAGATCTACTGTCTTGCTTCCATATGGGAAAGGTTCATTCCAGACGCGCTCATAAATCGTCTCTCTGTACATTGCGATTCCGGGGTTCCTCGCGAAAAGAAGAAGCAGTTCATACTCCTTCGGCGTAAGCGGAATCGGATAAGAATCTTTATAGACGATCATTGCTTTTGTATCGATAACAAGGCCTGCAATACGGATCTCTGTATCTGTCTTGTTATATCGGCGCAAAACTACATTTACTCTTGCAAGCAATTCGATGATCTCGAACGGTTTGGCAAGATAATCTTCCGCACCAAGCTCAAGGCCTCTTACTCTGTCCTCGACCATATTCTTTGCAGTAAGGAATATAACCGGAACCTTCATCGGACGGATATACTGCATAAGAGAGAATCCGTCGATCTTCGGGATCATTACATCAAGAAGAATAAGGTCATAAACGTTGTTCTTGATCAGATTGAGAGCCTCTTCGCCGTCAAATGCACACGTGCATGAATAGCCTGATTTTGTAAGGCTCATCCTGATAAGATTTGATATTGGTTTTTCGTCTTCGACAATTAGTATATGAATCATATTTCCCCACCTCAAACATTACAATTATACATTGAAGCGGGGAAATGGACTATCAATTATTATTTAGGTTGTTGCAAACAACCTTTTCGTTCTGTCAGGAAATGCCTGTGACTTTAAAATCCTTGTCCTCAACAGCCTTTGTAAGAATATCGTCTGCAACATCTTTCTCGAGAGCGACAACTGCCGTACCCTTATCGTGAGAAACATCAGCAGAAATAACGCCTTCCAAAGCTTCCAAAGCCTTCTTTACTGTTGCTTCGCAGTGTCCGCACATCATGCCTTCGATAGTAATCGTCTTTTCCATTTTGTTGTTCTCCTTTAATGTTATTTTATTGAATTCATTTTCAATCTCACCGCTCATGTTCCTGACATTGCTCTTTGCCCTGTCGTGCCTGGATTCATATGGCTTTACGAGATTAAGCCTCAACGCATTCATGCATACGGTAAAGCTTGAGATACTCATAGCCGCAGCTCCGAGCATTGGTGACATTGTAATTCCTAATGCTGCATAAGCACCTGCTGCTACAGGAATAAGAGCGACATTATATATGAAGGCCCAGAAAAGATTCTCATGAATATTGGTTATCGTCCGTCTGGATATTCTTAATGCTGCCGCAGCATCTTTCAAATCTGATTTCATGAGAACGCAATCGGCCGCATCGATAGCTATGTCAGTACCTGCACCAATTGCCATTCCGATATCTGCTGAAGTAAGAGCAGGAGCATCATTTATGCCGTCACCGACCATGATGACCTTGCCGTATTTCTGAAGAGTTTTTACAACTTTCTCCTTATCACCCGGAAGCACATCAGCGATGGTCAGATCAACGCCTGCAGTCTTTCCTATTGCATCTGCAGTTCTTCTGTTGTCACCTGTCAGCATAACCGTATAAAGTCCCATTTTCTTGAACTCTTCTATCGCTTTAGATGAATCTTCTCTCAGTGTATCCGCTACCGCGATAATTCCCCTGAGCTTACCTTCTGATTCAAAGAACAGAAGCGTTTTTCCCTGCCCTGACAATTCACCGGCTCTGGCCTTTATCTCACTATCAACCGTGCAGTTCTTTGATATAAAACTGAGGTTTCCGCCACGGAGCATACGGCCGTCTATTCTGCCCTCAAGGCCATTTCCCGCAAACACTTTGAAATCATCTATCTGCGCTGCAGTCATAGTTTTCGAAGTGCAGTAATCCGTTATTGCCCTTCCCAAAGGATGTTCGCTGCCCTGCTCGAGCGCATATGCATCATTAAGAAGTTCATTCTCACTGACGCCATTTGCTGTGACGATATCCGTAACCTTCGGAATACCGCTTGTAATGGTTCCGGTCTTATCAAGTACTATTATCTCTGCTTTGCCCGTCTGCTCCAGCGAAGATGAAGTCTTGAACAAGATTCCGTTTTTGGCGGCAACGCCGTTACCCACCATTATCGCAACAGGTGTAGCAAGTCCTAACGCACACGGGCAGCTTACTACAAGAACGGCTATCGCTCTTGTCAGAGAATCACCTATGGGAGCACCGATAAACATCCATATTGCAAAGACAATCGCAGCGATTACCAGAACCGCTGGAACAAACACGCCTGATACCTTATCTGCGATCCTGGCAATAGGCGCTTTAGAACCAGCTGATTCACTTACCATCCTGATTATCTGGGCAAGTGTTGTATCCTCACCGACTTTCTCGGCACGGCATTTAATAAAACCTGTTTTGTTTATGGTAGCTGCAGACACCTTGTCTCCTGCCTGCTTATCAACGGGAACGGATTCACCTGTCAGAGCGGATTCATCCACCGTACAGTCACCCTCTAATATCTCTCCGTCAACAGGAATAGATCCCCCCGGTCTGACAACATAGATATCACCTGCTCTTACTTCCTCAATGGGAACGGTAACTTCATTCCCGTCTCTTAAGAGAACGGCTGTCTTGGGCTGGAGATCGAGGAGTCCCTTAAGTGCATTTGTGGTCCTTCCTTTTGAAATTGCCTCAAGGAGTTTGCCTATCGTAATAAGAGTCAAGATCATGGCGGCCGACTCGAAGTAAAGCTCGTCCATAAGAGCCATCTGAGCCTCGTGTGAATGCTCAGAAGTCATGCGTAACAATGTTACAATGCTGTAAATATAGGATATTCCGGACCCCATGGCTACCAGAGTATCCATGTTGGTTCCCTTATGCAAAAGAGCCTTAAACCCGTTCACAAAGAACTTTTTATTGATCACCAGAACGATCCCGGAGAGCAGCATCTCGATAATTCCGATGCCGACCATGTTGTGTTCAAGAAAAGACGGGACCGGCCAGCCCCACATAGAAGCACCCATGGAAAAATACATGAGTAGGATCAGGAATACAATCGAGCTTACGAGCCTTCTTTTGAGAACCGGAGTCTCGTGGTCTTCAAGCCGGGCTTCCATGTTTTTCAGGAGACTGCTGTCAGCCTTATCACCTTTTGTTTCAGGAGAAGCTCCGTATCCTGCATCTTCCACCGCTTTGATTATCTTTTCAGGGTCAGCCGTACCGGTAACGCTCATCGAGTTTGTAAGGAGCGACACGCTGCATGACTCAACTCCGTCAACTCCTGACACAGCCTTTTCGACATGTGCCTGGCACGCGGCGCAGCTCATTCCGGTAACTAAGTACTTCTCTGTTTTTGTTCCAATGTTATCCATTAGGATACACTTTCTAAGGTTGATAGTTATTTCATTAGTTTCTGAAGAAGCTCAACCAATTCTTCAGTCTTTTCATCCGAACCGTTCCTGATGTCATCGGCAACACATGTCTTGATGTGATTTCCTAAAAGCACCTTGGAGAAACTGTTAAGCGAACATCTTGCTGCGCTTACCTGCGTAAGGATATCAACACAGTACGCATCTTCTTCGATCATCTTGCGGATGCCCCTGATCTGACCTTCGATCCGGTTCAGACGTGTGATCATATCCTTAATCTCCTCTTCGGATCTGTTTTTCTTCTGGCAATGCGGGCACTTCTTCTCAGACATGGCTCTTACCTCCGTTCAAGCATACCCCCTGGGGGTATCTTTATCTGCAAACAATATATACCCCCTGGGGGTATGCGTCAAGTTTTGAATCCGGATTTACCTACTAAAATCCCCAAAATGCATTTTAAGTAGGTAAATTTTATCGAGTAGGCCTCGAAAATGCTGTGATATGGGCTTTCTAAAACCTCTTCTAATGCTGTGATTACGAAAACATCTCGGAAGATGGCCTGTTTTCGAGGAAAAACAAGTCAAAACATGCTCATATACCCCCACCCCTTACCTACTAAATTCCGAAAAAACGCATTTTAGTAGGTAAATTCAGCCGCAGCCACTTTAACTCCTTGCAAATCCCACCGCCTTAATATATATTTCTTTTGCTTTATACATAAAGAAAGGAAACACAATGCGCCGCACCAAACCGATAGGTATAGTATTGCTTCTCATCACCGCCATCATCTGGGGTTCATCTTTTGTTGCCCAGTCCATCGGCATGCAGAGCATCGATGCATTTACTTTCACGGGCATAAGGACAACGCTTGGCGTACTTTTCCTTCTCCCTATTACGCTCATAGTCAACAAGGGCTTTGATTTCAGAAAAAAGACTCTGCGCTCAGGCCTGATACTCGGCATCGTATTCTCAATCGCGCAAAACTTCCAGCAATTCGCATTCTATTATTCAACTTCAGGAAAGATAGCTTTCATCACGGCTTTCTATATGTTCTTCGTGCCGCTTTTCTCTGTCTTATTCCTAAAGAAAAAGATCGCAGTACTTACGTGGGCTTCGATCATTATGGGAATTATAGGACTCTTCCTTCTCTGCATCGATCCTTCAGATCTCACATCGGTAAACCTCGGCGATGCGCTTGCGCTTATCTGCGCGGTCTTCTATGCCGTACAGATAATGCTGATAGATAAATTTCTGGAAGAAAACGTCAACGGCGTACAGCTGTCATTCATGCAGTTCACCGTTGCGGCAGTAATATCGATTATCGCAATGTTCATATTCGAGAAACCTGTTTTATCAGATATAAAAACCGCAGCTCCTTCCCTTCTTTATTCGGGAATAATGAGCTGCGGCATTGCATATACTCTTCAGATCGTGGGACAGAAACATGCAAGTCCTGTCGTGGCTTCCCTGCTCATGTGTCTCGAATCGGTCTTCGCTGTCATTGCGGCTGCGATAATCCTTAAAGAAGGATTGTTGCCGAGAGAACTGGCAGGATGCATTGTTATGTTTTCTGCTATTATCCTTTCGCAGGTTTCTGAGACTCTTTCTGCAAAGAAGCGGAATCAGGAGTCGGCAAAACTTTCTTAAGAACAAGTACCGTTCCAACCATAAGGACAATACCTATAGCAAGAGAGAGCACGGGATTCTTTACGATTCCGGCAATCATATAAGTTACAAATGATACTCCTGCACATGTAAGAGCGTAAGGGAGCTGGGTCGAAACATGGGCAATGTGATTGCACTGCGCACCGGCAGAGCTCATGATCGTCGTATCAGAGATTGGCGAACAATGGTCTCCACATACAGCGCCGGCCATACATGCAGATACACAAATTACGGCAAGAGTTGCCTTTGCGGGATCAGGGTCATTGAGCTTGAATACTTCAAGAGTGATCGGGATAAGAATACCAAATGTTCCCCATGATGTTCCTGTTGCAAATGACAAGAGGCATGCAATAAGGAATATGATCGCAGGAAGCAGCACATTGAAATCACCCTTTCTGCTCTCTACGAAAGCAGCTACAAAATCAGAAGCGCCCAAAGACTCAGTCATAGCCTTTAATGACCATGCAAGAGTAAGGATAGTGATCGGGCCTACCATCGCCTTGAATCCTTCTTCAACGCATGTCATGCAGTCCTTAAACTTAAGGACCCTTCTGAAAAGATAGAATATAACTGTGAAAACGATTCCTCCGAATGAACCATAAGCAAGTCCTACCGAAGCATCACTGTCAGCAAAGGAATTAATGAATCTCGTGAAGAAATAAGGGTCTGCACCTTCATCAAAGAATCCGCCGGTGTAGATCATTCCGATAACACAGAAGAAAATAAGGACTATTACGGGAAGAACAAGGTCGATAACCTTACCCTTCTTTTCGACATTCTCTTCTCCTGCTGCAACAGGAGCTTTAACGGTAAAGATATCTCCGTTCTTTGCATTGATCTCGTGACGTGCCATAGGTCCGAATTCGATCTTGAAAACGACCATGAGAACCATCATGATGATAGTCAAAAGCGCGTAATAGTTATATGGAATAGCCCTTATAAAGAGCATAAGTCCGTTTGTGCCTTCCGGTGCGAAACCGGATACAGCTGCTGCCCAGGAAGATACCGGAGCGATAATGCAGATAGGTGCTGCCGTAGCATCTATAAGATAAGCAAGTTTTGCACGTGAGATCTTCTGTCTGTCCGTAACAGGTCTCATAACAGAACCTACAGTAAGGCAGTTAAAGTAGTCATCGATAAAGATCAGGACACCGAGGCCAATTGTTGCAAGCTGGGATCCGACTCTGGATTTAACATGCGTGGAAGCCCAGTTGCCGAATGCTGCAGAACCTCCGGCCTTATTCATCAAGGCAACTATAATGCCTAAGAATACAAGGAAAACAAGGATTCCGACATTATATGAATCAGAAAGAGATGCTATGATTCCGTCCTTGAAAACATGTTCCAACGCAGTTACAGGATGGACCATATAAAGATACTTAACCGGGGTGGCTGTAAAAGAATAGATCAAACCGCCTACCGCGACACCGACAAAAAGTGAGCTGTAGACTTCTTTGGTAATGAGCGCTAACACGATAGCCACAACCGGCGGAACAAGTGCCCATAAAGTGTTGTACATTAAGGGAATAAATTCGGCTTCCATAAAACCCTCCGAATGAAAATTACTTTTTCAATAATAGCACGGAGTATATTTCGCCTCAAACCCACAAAAACAATAAAATAAAGCATTTCAAGTTGTCACTATGCTTATTCATCAAAAAAGGCCGTCATGTAAATGACGGCCTCATTGAAAACTGATTAAGTATTAATCAGAACTTGCCTGCCTTAGCAGCTTCCTCAACGGATACTGCTGTGGAAACAGTCATACCAACCATCGGGTTGTTACCTGCACCGATAAGACCCATCATCTCAACGTGAGCAGGAACTGAAGAAGAACCTGCGAACTGAGCGTCAGAGTGCATACGGCCCATAGTATCTGTCATACCATAGGAAGCAGGACCTGCAGCCATGTTATCAGGGTGAAGTGTACGGCCTGTACCACCACCGGAAGCAACAGAGAAGTACTTCTTGCCTGCCTCGAGGCGCTCCTTCTTGTATGTACCTGCAACAGGGTGCTGGAATCTTGTAGGATTTGTTGAGTTACCTGTGATGGAAACGTCAACGTTCTCCTTCCAAAGAATAGCTACACCTTCCTGAACGTCATCTGCACCATAGCAGTTAACCTTTGCTCTCGGGGATGCAGGATCCTTTGAATAGCATGTTCTGGAGAGCTCCTTGAGCTCGCCTGTCTTATAGTCATACTCTGTCTCAACATATGTGAAGCCGTTGATTCTGGAGATGATCTTTGCAGCGTCCTTTCCAAGACCGTCAAGGATAACTCTGAGGGGCTTCTGACGAACTCTGTTAGCCTTCTCAGCGATACCGATAGCGCCCTCTGCAGCTGCGAATGACTCATGACCTGCGAGGAATGCGAAGCACTCTGTATCCTCTTCGAGGAGCATCTTACCGAGGTTACCGTGGCCGAGACCTACCTTACGTCTGTCAGCAACAGAACCGGGAATGCAGAAAGCCTGGAGACCTTCACCGATTGCAGCAGCAGCGTCAGCAGCTCTTCTGCAGTTCTTCTTGATTGCGATAGCAGCGCCTACTGTGTATGCCCACTTAGCGTTCTCGAAGCAGATAGGCTGAATGCCTTCGATGAGGTGATAAACATCAAGACCTGCGTCCTTTGTGATCTTCTCAGCTTCTTCAATGGAAGCAATACCGTACTCAGCGAGCTTAGCGTTGATCTGGGGTAATCTTCTCTCGTATGATTCAAATAACTCTGCCATTTGTCATTCCTCCTTATTCCTTACGCGGGTCGATGAACTTAACAGCATCGTCAACACGTCCATACTTACCTGAAGCCTTCTTGAGTGCTTCTGCAGGCTCGTCACCCTTCTTGATGAAATCCATCATCTTACCGAAGTTAACGAACTTGTAACCGATGATCTCGTCGTTCTCGTCGATTGCGAGGTCTGTGATGTAACCGTCTGTGAGCTCAAGATAACGGGGACCCTTAGCGAGTGTACCGTATGTTGTACCTACCATTGAACGAGCGCCCTTACCGAGGTCCTCAAGGCCGGCACCGATCTGGAGACCGTCCTCAGAGAAAGCACTCTGTGTTCTACCATAAACGATCTGGAGGAAGAGTTCTCTCATTGCTGTGTTGATAGCGTCGCAAACAAGGTCTGTGTTGAGAGCTTCGAGAACTGTAAGTCCGGGAAGGATCTCAGATGCCATAGCAGCGGAGTGTGTCATACCGGAGCAACCGATTGTCTCAACCAATGCCTCCTGGATGATACCGTCCTTAACGTTGAGGGACAGCTTGCA